>NC_015658.1:0-300000 GCF_000217715.1 Halopiger xanaduensis SH-6 | reverse complement strand
GACGTGGGCGCGAATGTTGTCGGTCTCCGTTACGGCTTTCGGGTCGACGTCGCGACCGCCGTCGGTGACGTAATCGGGAGTGCCCGTCGGGCTCTCGCTGCTCGAGAGCGCCGAGAGCGGCTTGTCGAAGACGTCGAAGTGCTCGTCGACGCCCTCCGGCGGGCGCGTGAGCAGCGAGACGACGATCAGCGTCGTCACCGAGAGGATAAAGGCCGGGAAGAGCCCGTAGACGCCGACGAGTCCGGAGAGGAACGCCGAGCTCTCGACGGCACCCGAGAGGCCGAGCGCCTCGAGGGCCGCCGACAGCTGGGTCCACAGGATCATCGTCGTCGCTCCGACGATCATGCTTGCAACGGAGCCCGTGGCGGTGACGCGTTTCCACCACAGGGCCGCGATCAGCGTCGGGCCGATGGCGGCGCCGAGACCGCCCCAGGCGTAGTCGAGGACGAGCGTGTAGATCGGGGTGTCCTTCGCGAGGTAGGCGAAGGCGATGCTGGCCGCACCGAGCGCGAGCGTGACGATCTGCGAGTACCGGACGAGCTTCTCCTGGCTCGCGTTCGGGTTCACGTAGCCGTGGTAGACGTCCTCGACGATGGCGCTGGTCGCGACCAGCAGCTGCGAGTCGGCGCTGGACATCATCGCAGCGAGGGCCGCTGCGAGGATGATTCCCGCGACGGCGCCGGGGAAGAACTCGAGGGTGAGCATCGGCATGACGTTGTTCGGGTCCTCGATGCCGCCCTGGCCGAAGGCGACCAGCGCGTACAGCCCGACGAAGCCGGCGCCGAGGTACGCGACGAACATGAACAGCTGGGCGACCATCGCCGCGAGGCGGATGTTCTTGACCTCGTCGATCCCCATGAACCGCACCATCACGTGCGGGTTCCCGGGGATCCCGAGCCCGATGGCCGCGTAGCTGATGATGCCGAAGACGGCGGCCCAGCCGGTCATGCCGGCCGTGACGCTCGTGTACGAACTTCCGACGGACGCGAGATTGTCGAACGGGAGCCCGTAGTTCGTAAACGCGATGATCGGCAGGACGATGAATGCGCCCAGGATGATCGCGCCTTGGAAGTAGTCGGACCAGGCGACGGCGAAGTAGCCGCCAAGGATGGTGTAGCCGACGACGATGAGCCCGCCCACGAGGATGCCGACGAGCGGCTCGACGCCGGTGAGCACTTCCAGCAGCGTCCCGGCGGCGACGATCTGGGCGCCGACGTAGCCGCCCTCGAAGATCATGAGGACGACCGCGGAAACGCCCTTGACGAGGCCGGTGTCGTCCTGGAGCCGCGTCTCGAAGAACGTCGGCAGCGTGACCGTCTTGACGATCTCCGTGTACTTCCGGAGTCGCTTCGCGAGTCCCGCCCACGCGAACAGGTCGGCGGGGATCATGCCGAGGCCGTTGTAGAACGCCATCACGCCCGTTCCGAACGCGTCGCTGGGGACGCCGAGCGTCAGCCAGCCGCTCATCTCGGAGGCGCGTTCGGAAAAGCCCGTCA
Organism: Halopiger xanaduensis SH-6; assembly: GCF_000217715.1. Lineage (GTDB taxonomy): Archaea > Halobacteriota > Halobacteria > Halobacteriales > Natrialbaceae > Halopiger > Halopiger xanaduensis. Next base: position 298,504 of record NC_015658.1, on the reverse strand, counting down.
CGACGGGACCGACGCTTCGACCGCCGATGACGTAGTCGTCGACGGTGTCCATGAGTCGGGAGGAGTACAGCCCGATCCCCAGCAGCACGAGGAGATACGCCGCGAACGTTCCGAGGACCCAGATTCCGGCGGAGCCGGCGATCCCCTCACTGGCCATGGTTCGCCTCCTCGTACTCTTGACGGAGTCGTTTCTCTCGCTTTCCCTCCCACACGTAATAGACGCCGAGCATCACGAGGTACACGGCGAACGGTCCGAACAACCAGACCTGACCGACCATGTTACTCACAGACATCGTCGTTGTGTGGTTACTACCCACATATAAGACTACCGGATCTACCCGTTCTTTAATGTAGGAGCTGGTTGAAAATATGTCGCGCTAAACTACAGCTATCGCTCGCTCCGGGCCGCAAACCAGTACTGTCCCGGTTGTCGCCGGACGGTCCGGAACCGCTACGTCCAGGCCCCGCAGTTCACACGCCGACGACGGCACGCAGCGCGAACAGCGCGTTCTCCTTGCGCTCGCGGACTCGTCGGTAGAAGTACTGCATCCACTTGCCCCCGTAGGGGACGTACTGGTTGACTTCGTAGCCCTCCGCCGCGAGTCGGCGCTGGGCGTCCTCGCGAACACCCATGAGCATCTGGACCTCGAATGGCGTCCCGTACTCCTCGTGGAGGTCGACGGCGGTCTCGAGCATCGTCGGATCGTGACTGCCGACCGCGACGCCGCGATCGAATTCCTGGAAGAGGAACTCGAGGTGCCCTTCGTAAGCCTGGTTGACCTCGGCTTTCGTCTGGTAGGCGACCGACGCGGGTTCGTCGTAGGCGCCTTTCACGAGGCGGACCGCCGCGGGGACATCGGCCAGGCGACGCAGATCGTCGCGCGTGCGTTTGAGGTTCGCCTGAATGGCGACCCCGACGCCGTGTGGGTACGTCTCCGCAGCCGATTCGACGGCCTCGAGCGTCGTATCGGTCGTCGTGTGATCCTCCATGTCGCACCAGACGAACACGTCTTCTTCGGCGGCGGTCTCGACGATCCGGTCGAAGTTTTCCGCGAAGACGTCCGGGCCGACGTCGATGCCGATCTGGGAGGGTTTGACCGAGACGCTTCCCTCGAGGTCGCGAGCGGCCAACTCGGAGACGAGGTGGCAGTACGCGTCGGCGTCCTCGTCGGCGGGTTCGCGCTCGTGGTAGTGTTCGCCCAGCAGGTTCACGATACCGCCGAGGCCATCGTCGTTGCAGTCGGCGACGTGATCGAGCGCGCCGGACGCGGTCGTACCGGCGACGAATCGGCTGGCGATCGGGGGAATCATATCGAACAACTGGGAGGGATCCCTCCTAAATCGATACCCGACCAAAAGATTCGCCCTCTAAACTAGCGAATATAAGTGGGCGAGCGTCACGCGGCGTCGGGATTGAGAAGTTTCGCCTCCGCCTTTCGGAGGTGCTCGAGCAGCGTCGTCTTCGAGACGCCGAGTTCGTCGGCGAGTTCGCGCGTGTTGATCTCGCGGGGCCAGGCGTAGTAGTTCCGTTCGCAGGCGAGTTCGAACGCGTCTCGTTGGCGCGGCGTGAGACGGTCGAGGCGATCGACCGGCCCCGAGTCCGTCGATCCCCCGCCCCCGTCGGCCGAGCCGATCTTGCTGACCGTGATCTCGGCGTCGGTCTCGGCGCGGATCGTCTCGAGGCGGTCCCGAACCTGCGAGCGATCGTCGGCGACGAAGACCGGCCAGTGTTCGACGCCGCCTTCGACGCGGACCGACGCGTCGTGGATGAAGCCGTGGGAAACGAGCGTGTCGCTGATACTGTGTTCGGGCTCGTACTCGACGAACAACTCGCGAGTCGCATTACCCGGATTCGGCGCCGTACTGGCCGGTCGCCCACCGAGTTCGACCGCCGAGCGCGTCAGGGGCGACTCGTCGGCGAAGGCGACGAACTCGTCGAGTTGGGCCGTCGTGTCGGCGTACACGGTGAAGTGTCCCTTGACGGTCTCGTCGACGGTCCGGTGGACGGTGTGGATGAGCAGGCCGGCGTCGACGGCTTCCGTCGCCTGAATCCCCCAGCAGTCCGGATGCCAGATCTCGAGCGTCAGCCGAGTCCCGTCCGTCGCTCCCGCCGCTGTCGTCGTCGAACTCGTACTACTCATGTGTTTGTCCGTATCGTACGTTTCGTCGTCACCGCTATAAACATATTGACTCCCGGTACCATCCGCCATCTGTCCGATTTCCGTCTTCGAGCCGTCAACCGTCGGAACCGAACCCGACCATGGGAGGCCCTGCTTATTCGGGGGTGATCCGGCATCGATATCGTATGAGTCAGCAGACCACGGCCCAGCCCGACCGACACTACATCGACGGCGAGTGGACGACTGGCGCGGGCGACGAGACGTTCGAGAGCAAGAATCCGGCGACCGGCGAGACGCTCCGCACGTTCCACCGCGGGACCGAAGCCGACGTCGATGCGGCCCTCGAGGCCGCGGACGAAGCGCAAAAGGAGTGGCGCGCACTCTCGCACATCGACCGCGCGGAGTACCTCTGGGACATCTACCACGAGCTGCGCGAGCGGACGGACGAACTCGGCGAGATCGTCACCAAGGAGTGCGGCAAGGAGATTTCCGAGGGGAAGGCCGACGTCGTCGAGGCCGCTCACATGGTCGAGTGGGCCGCCGGCAACGCTCGCCACCCCCACGGGGACGTCGTCCCGTCCGAGATCGCGAGCAAGGACGCGTACATGCGCCGCAAGCCCCGCGGCGTGATCGGCTGTATCACGCCGTGGAACTTCCCGGTCGCCATCCCGTTCTGGCATATGGCCGTCTCGCTGGTCGAGGGCAACACCGTCGTCTGGAAGCCCGCCGAGCAGACGCCGTGGTGCGCCCAGATCGTCGCCGAGATGTTCGAGGACGCCGGCATTCCCGACGGCGTCTTCAACATGGTGCAGGGCTTCGGCGACGCCGGCGAGGCCATCGTCGAGGACGAGCGCGTCGACACCGTCCTGTTTACGGGATCGGCCGAGGTCGGCCAGCAGGTCGCCCGCTCCGTCGCCGAGCAGCCCGGCAAGCTCGCAGCCTGCGAGATGGGCGGGAAGAACGCCGTCGTCATTACCGACGAGGCCGACCTCGATACGGCCGTCCACTCGGCGGTCATGTCGAGCTTCAAGACGACCGGCCAGCGCTGCGTCTCGAGCGAGCGCCTGATCGTCCACGAGGATATCTACGACGAGTTCAAAGCACGGTTCGTCGACGTCGCCGAGAACATCGCCGTCGGCGACCCGCTCGAGGAGGATACCTTCATGGGACCGCTCGTCGAGGGCGAGCACAAGGAGAAGGTCCTCGAGTACAACGAACTCGCCCGCAACGAGGACGTCGACGTACTCGTCGACCGGGACGAACTGGACGACGACGAGATTCCGGACGGCCACGAGGACGGCCACTGGGTCGGCCCGTTCGTCTACGAGGCCGATCACGAGGCCGACCTCCGCTGTACACAGGAGGAGGTCTTCGGTCCCCACGTCGCCCTTATGGAATACTCCGGCGACATCGAGGACGCCGTCGAGATCCACAACGACACCGAATACGGACTGGCGGGCGCGATCATCTCCGAGAACTACCGCGAGATCAACTACTACCGCGACAACGCCGAGGTCGGGCTCGCCTACGGGAACTTGCCGTGTATCGGCGCGGAGGTCCACCTGCCCTTCGGCGGCGTCGGCAAGTCCGGCAACGGCTACCCGAGCGGCCGCGAAGTGATCGAAGCCGTCACCGAACGAACCGCTTGGACGCTGAACAACTCCAAGGAGATCGAGATGGCCCAGGGCCTCTCCGCGGACGTCACGACGAAAGACGACTAACCGCGGTCGAACCGGTCGTTTTCCTCGTCACTGCTACCTCCGGCGTTCTCGTTCGCTTTTCGTTCGACCTGACCCGATCGATTCGAGCGGTCTCTCGGCGCCGTCGTTTCGGGCGGTCATTCCGGTTGTCCCGTATTCCGAACCTTTGAACCGTGTGAATAACGATGCTGTGACACATTCGGGATACGTGAACATGCGAACAGCCTTTCGGGACGATGCAATGGGGAATCTACGATGTTTGGAGGGACCATGACACACCCACTAATTCGTGGCACCTCTGTTCACACATTTCGTACGAGAACTTCAATCTAGCTGTGTTGGATCCGTCGGTCGCGGTCGGATCGGCTGTCAGTTACTCTCACGCTCATATACTCGAGGTCGATTTCGCGAAGGACGGTAACCAAAGTAATCGTCTGTCACTTTCTCCCGATCCTATAATGATAAAGTACTACATTTGTCCAGCCACTCTGTTCACACATTCCGAACGCTTATGGAGCCGGCATCCGATCGATCGACCAATGACTGACAGTCGGCCGCGCCCGGTCAAGACGACGAAAACGTCGTTCGCGATCGTCCGTGCGATTCGCGACACCGACGGTGCGACGCTGAGCGAGCTGGCCGATCGCCTCGACCTGGCCAAGAGCACCATCCACAACCACCTCCACACGCTGGTCGACGAGGGCTTTCTCGTTCGCGAGGGCGACGCGTATCACGTCGGACTCGAGTTCCTCCCGTTCGGCGAACACGCGCGCCACCGGAACCCCCTGTATGCGCCGGCGCGTCGACGCGTCTACTCGCTCGCCGAGCAGACGGGCAACGAGGCCGACTTCATCGTGGAGGAAAACGGCCGCGCCTACTCGCTCGAGTACGCGCTTAGCGAGTCGACGCGCGGCGTTTCGGAATCGAGCCCGTTCCGAGCCGGCAACCGGTTTCACATGCACAACTGCGCCTCGGGAAAGGCGATGTTAGCTGCCATGTCCGAAGATCACGTTCGATCGATCCTCGATCGCTGGGGACTGCCCGCGACGACCGAGCAGACGATCACCAGTGAATCGACGCTGTTCGAGGAACTCGAGACGATTCGACGCCGCGGATACGCTGTTAATGACGAAGAACTGATCGAGGGATATCGGTCAATCGGAGCGGCGGTCACGGGCCCGGATGGCGATGTCCTCGGTGCGTTCACCGTCGGCGGCCCGACGTACCGTATGGCCGTCGACGACGACTCGACTGCGGCAACCGGCCGGCTGTTACTGGACGAAGTCGACGCGCTGAAAGACGACGTGTTCTAATCTCAAATTACACTTGTATGCTTGTAATGGACTGATAGGTGTGGCTTCATCGAACTATGGATGGCGATGCTTTCACAGCAACTGAGGGCCATTCCGGATGAAATTATCAACTAAATATAATATGAATAGTTCCAACTTTATCTTGGCAATTATCCTATAATCACAACTATTCAGTACACTGCCACTATACAGTAAAAATCACTCATCTAGAGTGTCTGTTTCAGGATGAACGCGGGAAGAAAATCCATCACAGCGGCGTTGTGGAAAGCGATCATTCGTGCGCTAATCTGACTTCAATTACGTTTTTTGACTGCATAAGATCGGTGACTAATTCGGATTCGATCCGATCTCGGTCGAATCTATTTTTCGGACCTGAGACAGAAATTGAGCCGACGACAGTTTCGTTATCGAGGATCGGCACTGCAACCGACCGAATCCCGTTCCACCGCTCTTCGTCTTCGACGGCGTACCCGGTTTCGTTGATCGTCGCTAACTCGTCAAACAGTTCGGACTCTTCCGTGATCGTCTGTTGGGTTCTGGCGGGGAGTCCGTGTTGATCGATTATTTCTTCGACCCGATCGCGCGGCAAGTGACCGAGTATCGCTTTTCCGAGCGCGGTCCAATGCATGTACGTGTACTCGCCCGCTGGCGGATTATCGTATACTGCCTCGGAACTCTCCGACTTGTATAACAGGACTCGTTTTCCCCGCTCCGGAACGCCGAGTGCGGAAACTTCGTTCGTTTCGTCGGCCAGTTTATCGACTTCTGAGAGCGCCGCTTGATAGATATCCGCCTGCTTTCGCGTCTTTGTACCGAATCGAAGAAAGCGGTGGCTGAGCGAGTATTTCGACGCCGCTTTTTTCACGTAGCCGAGATCACTGAGCGTTTTCAAATAGATATGAGCCGTGCTCGTCGATAGATCTAGCGCAGCCGCCAGCTCGGAGACGGTGGTCTCCCCTTCCCGGTAGAGGTACTCGAGTACCTCGAACCCCCGTTCGAGCGATTGGATTCGCCGGTCGGAGTTTCCTTGATCGGGCTCGTTCATACGGGATTTATCGTCCGACTCCCTTATATCTCATTGGCAATCCTGTCGAATTGCTGCTCGCATACACGGGATGGAATCGACGTTATCGAAATCAGGCCGTTACCTCGTTATACCGCCCCTGTTCGTGCGTCGGTGATTTACACCCATCCGCTGAGATGCTGCATAGCGTCCAAAAGGGAGTGAACTGACCGAGAGCGAACGGTCACTTTGCTGGTCGCTCACGCGCCAAATCGAGCGTTTCAGGTGGCGGCTCGAGGCGGAATCGTCGGACGGTCTCGCGTGACAGTTATAGACTGTGCCTCGGATTCCGATCGAACGTACCCTCCGGATACGGTGACTCCGATCCCGGGGTTGTCATTCGATTACTAATACCGGGACCGGTGCTTTCTCGGAGACCTGTTTCGATACGCTGCCGTATACGAGATGGTCCAGCTCTCGGTGGCGACCGATCACGATGAGATCGATATCGCGTTCCTCGGCGTACTGGAGGATCGCGCGATGGCGGAGTCCGTGTGTCACGTCGCAGACGACGTGTTCGACGCCTGCGTCCGTCGCACGATCACGGACGTATTCGACCGCCTGCTGACCAACGTCCTCGAGGTCGGCGAATTCGATTCCGGGCGCGATCGCGGCCGAATTAACGACATAGAGCGCGTGGAGTGTCGCACCGTTTTCGCGGGCGAGGGTGACGGCTTCGTCGATCGCCCGTTCGGTGCCCTCGCGTCCGTCGGTCGGAACGAGAATGTGATCGTACATACGCCGACGTTCGATGACGGGGTCAATAAGTCCGGCCCTCGTCCGAACGGGGTGGCCGGATCGTCCGTCGTCACGATGACCGCGTAACGGCCAGAACCGGGATCTCGACCGTCCGTAAGAGGGCGGAGGTAACACTCCCGAGGACCTGCCGTCCGAGGTTCGACCGGCCGCGCGCACCCATGACGATGAGATCGATATCGTTCTCGTCGACGTACTCGCGGACGCCGGCAGCGACGCCGCCGAACGACGTCGTTCGCACGACGGCGGTCGTCACGTCGGGAGCAGCGCCGTCGATCTCCGTCGCTACGTCTTCGACGATCGATTCGCCGTCCGCTTCGAGTCGCCCGACGAATTCACGATCGAGGCCACCTGCATTGAACGCACCGCCCGCAGCTTGCAGATCGACGACGTTCAGCACGTGGACCGTCGAGTCGTACCGCCGTCCGACCGCGGCGCCGTGTCGTGCGGCGTCGGCCGCAATCTCGCTGCCGTCCGTCGGGACGAGCACGTCGGAGTAATCCCCCGTCTCGTCCGGCGCAGCTTTCGGAACGACGAAGACGGGGACGTCGCTCCGACGGAGCAACCGCTCCGTCACGCCGCCGAGAAGTCGCTTTCCGACCCCGGTCAACCCCTGCCGTCCGATCACGATCAGCGACGCGTCTCGATCGGTTGCGTAGTCGCTGATCTGCGCCGAGGGTTTTCCCTCTCTCATCGCCGTCGTTACGGGGTGTCCGATATCGGACGCGACCGCTTCGATCCGCTCGAGAACGGCCGTCCCCCGCTCTCGGAGTCGCTCCTTCTGGGCGGTCGTTGCGAGTTTCACCGCCCGCTGCTCGACGACGTGGAGGACGTCGACGGTCGCGTCGAAAACGCGAGCGAACTCGAGTCCGCGTCTCGCGGCTCGTTCGGCCTCGTCGCTTCCGTCGACGGCGAGCAGGATTCGATCGTACATGCGTCGACGTTCCACTCGGACGCTCTTCGTTCTTCCCCAGCGGCCGTCGCTCGTTCGCCACTGCGACGCCGATTTTGATCCGTCCGATGCGCTCGAGTCGCGATCGGTCGGCGTCAGTACTTGCGTCGATCGCCGACTACGTCGTTTACGCCACGAGGACGCGGCTCGGTACCGAACCAGTACGCGTCTCGTACGGTTTACATGTACATTCGGTCTTCGGGAAAGTCGCGCTCGTCGATCCCTCTTTCCCCCTGTTTGAGCGCCGCGAGTCGAGACGTGAGTTCTTCGTAGTACTGTTTCATCTCGGCTGCGCGTCGGTGTAACTCCCGTTCGTCGATGTCGATCGGATAGCAGGATTCGACGGCGTTGAGGAGCAACAGCGCGGCGTCGTGATCCGGCCCAGGCGGGTGTGCGGGCGTGATGAACACTATTCGGCGGTGCCCTCGAGTTGTCCGAGTGCTCGAGTGCCCGAGTCCGGTACTACATTTATGGTCGTTAACGAAATCCGTTCAGTATGGCCGATCGAGTTCTCGTCCCGTTCGACGGATCGCCACCGGCAACCGACGCCCTCGAGTTCGCGTTCGAACACTTTCCGGATGCAACCGTCATCGCCCTGTACGTCATCGAAATCCCGGACGGTCGCTGGGCGCAAGCCGTCGGTCCCGAACTGCAAATCCCCGTCAGTGAGCGAGCGCAGGAATACGCTTCGGACGTCCTCGAGTCCGCGTCGGAGGTGGCCACTGAGTACGACCGCGAGCTCGAAACAAAGATCGTCACCGGCGAACCGGATCACCGTATCGTTGCGCAAGCCGAGGAAGAATCGATCGATCTGATCGTCATCGGAAGCCACAGCCAAACGGGAATCTCGCGGCTCCTCCTCGGGAGCGTCGCCGAAAAGGTCGTTCGTCGGTCACCGGTTCCCGTCCTCGTGGCCCGATAGGATTCCCGTCGCTGACGACGTAGCTTACTTCGTCAATTCGACCTGTATCGTCTTCGCCGTACTGAGTACCTGTCCGGTGATGTCTTCGTGGAGGTACCGACCGGTCAGCCGATCCGAGGGGCCTGCCACGCCGATAGCGGCGGCTGGCGCGCGCTCGTCAACGCCGAACGAGATGCCGACGCCAACGACGCCTTCGGAATGTTCTTCTCTGGAAAACGCGAGGTCGTTCTCTCGGATCGATTGGAGCTCCGATTCGAGCGAGTCCGTTGTCGAAATGGTCCGGTCGGTCGCCGACGGACCGAGGGCGCAGTCACGGTCATCCAGCCCGACGTAACGCACGTCGGCGGCATCACGGAACTACGGAAGATTACGACGATGGCCGAGGCGTTCGACGTGGCCGTCGTTCCGCACTGTCCGTTGAGTCCGATCGCCTTCGCGGCGAACCTGCAAGTGGTCTTTTGCTCATACAACGCCGTCATGCAGGAACAGGATCTCTCGCTTCACGACCCAACCGAGAGCGTCGGGCTCCAGTATCTGAACGGTCCCGGGACGTTCGAGTTCGACGACGGCTACGTCAGTCGACCGACCGAACCAGGCCTTGGAATCGACGTGAACGAGTCGTACGTGCGAGAACAGTCGCGTGCCGACGTGAAGTGGTACAACCCTGTCTGGCGCCACGAAGACGGTAGCATCGCCGAGTGGTGAATGCGGGTATTTCTTCTAGTTGCACGACTACCGACCGCTCCAGAGGCTTTCAGAAGACGGTGTTACAGAGAGCGGCCCAATACAGGAACTCGAGACCGACAAGGGGTACGAGACCCTTGTCGACCGAGTTAGTCGTCCGCCGCCGCTGCGCTTTCTTGTTCACCGACGTACGCCATGATCTCGTCCGTTTCGGCGACGAAGTCGTCGTAGTCGACCTCGTTGCCGTGAAGTATCGTCGAGAAGTAACTGGTAACGCTGGCCAGGTTCACGGCTTCTTCGAGTTCGTCGTCCGTCACTGCTGACAGTCGCGCCTCTTCTTTGTGGAAGTAGGTGCAGTACGGACACTTCATCGCCGCTGCTGCACCCAATTCGATGAGCGCTTTCTCGCGCGGACTCAGTTCGGTTTCCCCGAGGCCGAGATCGCGAAAGATCCCCCAACTGTGCTCGCTGGCTGGCTCTGCCAGCAGCTCCATCCAGCTTGGTACCCGTCCGAGGTACTCCTCGATCTCTTGGTGCATCTGGTCTGTTGTCATTGTTTCTCCCCCGCTCGTCCGAACGGTAATCGTGTCCGACACAGCGTCAGCTGTTATCGAACACCACACTCTACCACAATACATTACTTAGTTCTTTTTGGTGAAAATAATTGGTGACCGGCGCAGAGTATTCGCTGCTCAATCCAGTTGACCTGCCGGCCACATTGAGCGTCGTACCGATAGAATACCGTAGGCTGCAGCACTGGATTCACGTTCGAGCAATACGACGAAATCGTACCACTATCTGCCGGTACGGCAACCGTCCTCGAGAAGCGTCCAGTGTCTGGCGCGGACCTTACTCGGACGAAAGGAGGTCGCCGACGTACTGATCTTCCCATTCGCGGCGGGCCTCGAGCTCGCGCTGGCCGCGCTTGGTGACCGTGTAGAAGTTCGTTCGGCGATCGGCCTGGCCCTTCTCGACGAGCCCCTTATCGACGAGCGTATCGAGATTCGGATACAGCCGGCCGTGATGGATCTCTTTTTCGTAGTAGTTCTCGAGCTCCTCTTTGATCGCCAGGCCGTGCGGTTCCTCCTGACCAGCGATCGTATACAGCAGGTCACGTTGGAATCCGGTCAAATCATACATGTCCAAGCCGAGATAGGTAAGATAATCAGATATAGGTATCGAAAATCGGTCGCCTGAGCGGGTACGAATCTACTGGCTCAGGCGGAAAGTGACCGAGCGGTCTGACGTAGCCGGACAGCAAATATGGTTCTGAAATCTGTTACCGTACTGATTGTTCGGACTACTTCGAATATGGGTGAGACAAACTACCCGTGGTATCACTCAATAGTTAGTATCGAGCGCGTAAACCACGTTGATTCCACGCATTATTTTATGAGATGACAACATTTTACCGGTGATGGAATCACTCGAGATCGGCGGACGAATACTGGCTGGTATCATGCTGATAGGCCTGAACGCCTACTTCGTCGCGATCGAATTCGGCCTCACGCGCGCTCGGCAATACCCCAAATCGGAATTCGATACGCCGAGTCTTCAACTCGCCTGGGAGATGACCGACGACCTCGAGTTCTATTTGACGACGTGTCAGATCTGGATCTCGGGGACGAGTATCGCACTCGGGATCATCGCTGAACCCGGGCTAGCGGCCCTGTTCGAGCCGCTGTTCGCGAATACGGCACTGGCATCGATCGGCGCCGGCTCGCTGCTGGGGTTCGGCCTCATCAACCTGGTTCATCTCACCCACGGCGAACAGACGCCGACGTACCTTGGCGTCGAACGTTCGAAGCAAGTCTGCAAGTACGGTGCACGCCCGCTGTACTGGTTCGCGAAGGTGCTCGCCCCGGCGATCAAACTCGGTGACATAGTCGCAAAGGGAACGCTTCGACTGTTCGGTATCGAGATGACCGGCGCCTGGCGTGAGACCGAACGCGAGGTCATCGAATCGCGCGCTGATCTCCGCAACCGGCTCGGATCGGTTCTCGAGGAAGGCGAGATTCCTGACGAACGCCGCGAGGAAGTGATGAACGCCTTTCAGATCGGCGAACAGCCCATCAGTGAACTGATGGTTCCGCCGGACGAGATCGTCGCGCTGTCTACCGAAGCGCGTCCGGAGGAGAACTTTCAGAAAATGGAAGAGCGACCCCAGACGCGGTACCCCCTCGTCGGCGACGATCTTACCGACTTCCGCGGCATCGTCTACACGCCGATCCTCGTCAGAAACCGCGAGGAAGTGGCCGACGGTAGCATCGATTTCGCGGAAGTTGCTGCCCCGCCGATGACGATGTCCCCCGATACGGACGTCAGCGATGCGATCGACCAGTTCCAGACGGAACAGCAAGAACTGGCGCTCGTGATCGAGGACGGTGAGGTGGTCGGGTTGATAACCGTTACCGACCTCTTGGAAGCGGTTATGGGCGATATCGAGGATCCGCTCGACCAGGGACAACTCTCGTAGCGGTCTCGACCAGTTCGCCCTCACACTACGGAACTCAATCTGCCGCGACGCCGATCGTCAAGACGGGAACCGGCGCCGTTCGAAGCACCCGCTCCGTCGTCGACCCGAGCAACCGTTCGTCGAGTCCCCGTCGTCCGTGCGTTCCCATCACTATCAGCTCGGCACCGACGTCGGTCGCGAACTCGCGGACAGTCTCCGGCACCGAACCCGTTTCGACCGCCGTCTTGACATCGTCAGCCCCCGCTTCTCTCACAGTCTCCGCGCCCTCGGCGACGATTTCCTGTGCAGTATCCTCGAGTCGGTCGAGCACTGGCGAGGAACCGACCGCCGCTCCGAGCGCGGGTTCGTCGACGACCGAAAGCAGGTGCAGCCTTGCATCGTACTGCGTCGCGAGCGTCGCAGCGAATTCCATCGCTTTCCGCGCGTTATCGCTCCCGTCGGTCGGCACGAGAAGATCGTCGTAGGGGTACGGTTGCCTCGCGTCCTCGTCCGGACGAACCGCCAGAACGGGGGTTTCACACGCGTTGACGACGTGTTCCGTGACGCTCCCGAGGACGTAGCTCTCGAGGCTGTCTCGGCCGTGCGTTCCCATGACGACGAGATCGACGAATTCGGGCGCCGCTGCGTCGACGATCGCCTCCCGCGGATCGCCCTGAACGATATCGTCGGTGACGGGGACGTCTCGCCGGGCCGCTCGCTCGCGTGCGTCCGAGAGGACGTCTTCGCCCTCCTGTTCGAGGACGTCGACGACGGACCCCCCTTGCTGTGTAAGACTCGGTTTGTTCGTGTCCGCGACGTACAGCAATTGCAGCGTCGCCCCGTGGGTGGCCGCGATCTCGAGGGCGTAATCGAGCGCGACGGTCGCCGGGTCGCTGCCGTCGACGGGGACGAGAACGAAATCGATCATACAGGCTGTTCGGTCAGGAGTCATATATCGTTACTCCCGACTCGAGCGATCGGCGTACTCGTGAGTCAGTCTTCGCGTCGCCTGTCAAAAGTTCGTGACCGGTGTGATCGGCTCGATATCAGAATCAATTAGCTGGATGGAGAAGTGCGGTACCAACGCGTCTGGACCGCGCGCTGACCGACGCCACATCCTCAGGGCTACTCGAGTAACCGCGACCGTACGATCCGTCGATTATGCCCCGTCGGAGTCGATAGCCTCCGCGTCGAGTTTCGCCCCGCAGTTCGGACAGTGGTCGTAGCGGAGGTCGCGACTCGCCCGATGGACGGCCTCCATCGCTTCGCGGATCCGTTCCTCCGCGTCTCGCTCGGCAGTAGCCGAAAGCGACGCTCTTTCGACTTCGATCAAGAACCTCGCTACCTCGGTCGCCTCGTACACGATATCGTCGAGTTCGTCGGCCGTGAAGAAGTCGGCGTAGGCGCCGTAGAGAAACGTCGCGCCGGCGGTGCGAACCTTGTCCTCGAACGAGCGTCGCGACTGGTAGACGGCCTGTCGGGTGTACGGTTCGTCCATGAAGGGAACGAGCTCGGGCAGATTGTCCCCGATCTTCGTCATCTCGACGCCGGTTCCGGTCCGAAAGTCGGAACAGAGGCGTGCGATCGCCCACTCGCGGGCCGTGAAGGCGACACGGTCGCGGAGAAACTCGTTGACGCGGTCGTAATCGGCGCCCTCGAGTCGGTCGAATCGATCGGGCGCGGCTGCGCTGTGCTCGGGTGATGACTGCGTATCTTCGGGCATGGTGGTTTCCTGCGGTTGCCCGCATCACGTACACGGCCCCGACGAGGATAACGCTGTCCGTCACGCCGTCCGCCGAATTCTCCCCCACTCGAGGATCGAACTCCGTCCGATCGACCGCTGATCGAATCGACCCTGCCAGGCAGCCGTTCCGATCTCCGGACGGGCTCCAAATTCACTTTCACTCCGCTACGCGAGCCCTTTTTGACGGCGACACCGTTCCTGCGGTATGGTCACCGGACGAAACCCAATCAGACCATCGTTCCGATCCGCACCCGACCGAGGTGGATATCGATGACGCGTCGTTCGGCTTCCAACGCCGCGTCGACCGATGCCAGCCGTTCTCGGCTCGAGAACGATCGCACGCTGAATCGCATTACCTTTCGAGCGACCGACGATCAACTCGCGGCCCTCGAGTCACTGGTCGAAGACGACGTCTACCACTCCCGAAGCGAAGCACTCAGAGCGGGGATTCAGCAGTTACTCGAGCACCACGAATCGATCGAGCGGGATCGCGATCGAACGTAACGGGTCCGACGCCGTCGTTCGCACGGGTCTCCGCAGGGACGACGGCGAAAAACGGGTTCGATTTCGCGGGCTCCGTGCGGGACTCGTTGCGGCCGATCCGGTCGGCGCGGATAGCCGTCGATCCGAGTTCGCTTCCGTTTGAGAACGGCGGTGGCAACCGCCGCCCGCTACGGGAACGGGCCACTTACGAGGGGCGCGCGATGAGTACGGACGTCTCGACGGATCGGACGACGCGATCGGTCGAACTGCCGAGCAGGTGGTCCGCGAGTCCGGACCGACCGCTCGCGCCCATGACGATGAGATCGATCTCGTTCTCGGTGCTGTACTCGGCGATCACTTCGTGCGGCACGCCCTCGAGAACGGTTCGCTCGTACGCGACGTCGCTCTCCTCGGCTCGAGCGACCGCGTCGTCGAGCGCGTCTTCGGCTTCCGACTCGAGCGTCTCCGTGAGGTCCGGCGCGATGTTTCCGAGGCCGGACGCGGACATCTCCGTCCCGACGTCGACCGCGTGGAGGAAGTGGACCGTCGCCGCGTGTGGCGAGGCGATCTCGATTCCGTGTTCCACCGCGGCGGCACTCGACTCGCTTCCGTCGGTCGGCACCAGAATGTCGGTGTACACGCTCGCGGCTACACCCGTCGGCGCCAACAAGCCACGGCCGGGACGAACTGGCCGCCGCTCGACGACCCCGCTCGTCGACGGGTTCGAGTTGCCCCCATCGGGCGAACGGTGGTGGTCCCGTTTCGGGCACCGGCGCAGTGACGCGTGCTGGACACGCGAACTATGCTCCAGAACCGTCGTCGGCGTTCAGTCGCGTTCGTCCCGGGCTCCCACCACCTGGGCGATGTGACTTACCGTGACTAGGCCGAGCCCGCCCACGACATTTCCGGCCGTCACGACGGCGGTCACCCGCCCCAGCGCACCGACGGCAATGTCGGCACCGAATTGGATCCCGAAGAAGACGTGGAGAACGGTAACGATCACGTGATCGAAGGGCCCGAGCGCCAGCAGAATGCCGACGACGTACGCCATGGCGATTCGGCCGCCGACGCCGTCGACCGACTCGAGGAGGTGGGAGAGCAACGCCACGAGCGCACCCCCGGCGATGGCGTCCGCAAACATACCTCTCGATCCCCGGTGAACGATCTCCTCGGCGACCGTCACCAGCGCCTCGCCCGTCCCGGTGGGAAGCGCACCCTCGACGGAGAGCACGAATACGAAGAGGGCACCGCCGACGAGGTTGAACGCGAACGTCACCGTCCACAGGCGGAGCAGCGGCCAGACGAGCCACGAGTCGTCTCGCTCGATCGCCGTCGCGACGGGGTCGAAGAAGTTCTCGTTGAACAGTTCGGACCGGCCGACGACCAGCATGACGAGACCGAGACCGAACGCGAGCGATCCCGGAAGCTTCGCGGCGTCGCCGATCCGCGGTTCGAGGACCGCGTGAGAGATGCCGAGCGCCGCGAGGCCGAAGACGATCGTGAATCCGGCGATAAAGCTGGTCGAGACCAACTCGAGCCACGACTGATCCAGGCGCCGTTCCCCTTCCTCGGCCGCTCGATCGAAGATCTCGGGCGGATCGGGCGCGACGGACATGCACTGAGAACCGTTCCATCCCACGGGCGAAATAGGACGTGCCTGCGCTTCCGGAGATAGTTCACATCTCGTGTTCGTCGACCGTCGTGGCGGTCGAAACCGCTCTCCTCGAAGCGTCGCGACCGCCGTCGAGTTTCGATATCGGTGTGTCCGCACCAACGTTTTCCGGGATTCCCTCGTACGTGTACCGGAATGGCCGGATTCAGTCCGTTTGTACCCGTTTCAAGTGCCGTCGGGACGGTTCAGTCGATCGAGCCGGTGCGGCTCCTGTCTCTCGCGATCGGAGTCGCCTGTCTCCTCGTCGCGATCGTCGATCTGTTCTGGACGACGTTATGGGACGACAAGGGAGCGGGGCCGCTCTCGTCACGGTTGATGACCAGTGCGTGGCACCGCCTTCGAACGGTCGGCGGCGATCGCGGATCAGTGCTCTCGCTGGGCGGGCCGCTCATTCTCGCGCTGAACCTTCTTACGTGGGTCGGGCTCATCTGGCTCGGCTGGACGCTCGTCTTCGCCGGCGGCGAGAACGCCCTCGTTCACTCCCGTCCGACGGGACCGGTCACGTGGATCGGACGGTTCTACTTCGTCGCTCAAACGATGTTCACGATGGGAAACGGCGACTTCTATCCCGGATCCAGCGCGTGGCAAATCGCCGCGTCCTTGACGACGGCCAGCGGGATGTTATTCGTCACGCTCGGCGTCTCGTACGTGATCTCGGTTCTCGAGGGGGTCATCGGCCGTCGATCGTACGCGAACAGCGTCCTGGGCGTCGGCAAGCGAGGCGAGACGTTCGTCACGACCGGCTGGAACGGCGAGGACTTCGACCAGTTCCACCACCTGCTCGATTCGCTCTCGGCCGAGCTGAGCGACCTCGGGGCCCAGCACAAGATCCACCCGATCCTCCACTACTACCGGAGCGAGGACCTGCTGGACTCCTCGGCCAGAGCGGTCGTCGTCTTCGACGAGGCGCTGACGCTCCTCCGGTTCGGGATCCCCGAGGAGCACCGTCCGAACAGCGCGCTCATCGGCAGTGCGCGCTCGAACGCCAAGAGCTACCTCGAGGCGTACACGGATACGATCGAGCCCGCCGATCGGGCGCCCCCAGCGCCGGATCTCGACCGCCTCCGCGAGGCGGGCGTTCCGACGGTCTCGGACGAGGAGTTCGCCGACGCGCTTGATGACCTCGAGGAGCGGCGCCGGCAGCTGCGCGCCGTGATCGAGGCGAGCGGCCGGAAGTGGCCGTCGAAGAAGGATGATTGACCACCGGTTACCGTTTCGTCGAGACGGCAGTCGGTAGCTTTCGATCCCGATCTGTCTCGAGTGTCGGCTGCCAAGACGATCGAGCAGCAGTGCCGCCCCTCGAGAGCGGATTTCCGTATCTCCCGAAGGACTTCGAATGGAGAGGAAGCGCTCAAAGTCGCTTTTCTACGGCAGTGATGCCTTCGGAGAGGGTCTGGCGCTTGAAGTACAGCCCCTCGATCGAGAAGACGATCGCCGCGATGACGACGACCAGCCAGAAGACCGCCGGGAGCTGCGAGTAGAGGTACCACGTCAGCATGACGAAGAACGCGGCCGAGCCGACCGCGCCGAGCAGCGGCGGGATCGGGTTGAGGTCGACCTCGTCGCGGACCGTCAGCGCGAGCGCGCTCATCGCGCCGAAGACGACGATGAACGCCAGCGAGGCGAACTCGACGACGGCCTCGAGGCTCCCGAGAATGGTGAACGCGGCCGTCAGCACCCCGATGACGATCACGGTCCGACTCGGGGCTGCGTCGGCGTCGGGATCGCCCATCTCGTGGGGGAGGATGTCGTCGCTGATGAGGTTCTTCGCGAAGATGGCTTCGCTGAACAGCGTCGAGTTGATCGCGCTCGCCGTGGAAATCAGGCCGGCGAGCCCGACCGCGAGCGCGAGCCACTTGGAGATGAGCAGGGCTCCGTAGAGCAGCGCCGGCTCGGGCTGGGCGGCGACGACCTCTTCGGGTAACAGCGTGGTGATCACGAATCCGACGAGAATGTAGATCGCAGCCGCGATCGGAATCGAGATGTAGACCCCCTTCGCGAGGGTATCGTCCGGATCGTCGAACTGTTCCTGGTCGTAGAACAGCAGCTGCCACCCTTCGAAGGAGACGAAGCCGACGGACGCCGCGAGGATCGGATTGAAGCCGAGCTCCGAGAGGCCCAGCTGCAGTTGATAGTTTGCGGCGCCGAACCAGAGGCCGATGAGTCCGAAGCCGGCGATGATACCCGCCTGCACGAACACGAGGTAGCGCTCGACCGCCGCCGACGAGCCCGCGCCGAGCAGGTTCAATCCGATGAAGATCGCGAGGACGCCGACCGAGAGGAACTGTCTGATCGGCAGTCCCCAGACGTACTCGACGCCGATCATCATCTGCCCGTACATGCCGAACGCGTAGGCGTACATCGCCATCGTCCCGATGTATCCGACGACGAGCGTCCAGCCGACGACGCCGGCGACCGTCGACCTACCGGTTAGTTCTTCGATGTACGTGACGGACCCGCCGTCGCTGTCGGTCGCGTCGTTGAGCTTGACGTACGAGTACGCACAACAGATAACCACCACCGTCGCCAGCGCGTAGGCGAACCACGTCAGGATGCCGGCCGCGGCCACGACGATGCCGATCGCCGCGTAGATGCCGCCCCCGACGATGCCGCCGACGCCCAGCGCGACGGCCGTTCCGACGCCGAATCCGTCGTCTCCGTTCCCGTCACCGCCGTTTCCATTGCCGTCGTCGCTCACGATCCATCACCTACGGTGACGACCCCGTTCTCCCACGCGAGCCGCGGATTGACCTGCGATATCGGATGCACGCGAAAGTTCGAGACGTTCCCGTCCACGGCGAAGCTGTTCTCGTACGAGCAGATCGGTAAACAGACGCGGTCCTCGAGCAACCGAGCGATCGCTTCCTCGTAGAGCCGCCGTCGGCGCTCGCGGTCCCGCGTCTCCCTGGCATTCGTGAGCCGTTCCATCACCGCATCCTCGCGGTAGAACGTCCCGTTCGTCGTCCCTTCGGCGTTCTCGTGGAACGTCGGGTAGAGGAACGAATCGGGATCGGGGGTTCCCGACACCTCGCCGACGAACATCGAGTAGTCCCGTTCGGAGCCGGAGACGTACCGCTCGAGGAACGACGACTCGGGCTTCGAGACGACGAGGGCGCCGTGACCGGCGTCCCGAAGGCCGCCCGCCAGCGCCTCGCCGAGCTCCTTGTGTTTCGGATCCATCGTGGTCAGGATGCGGAGTTGGCCGCTCGCCTCGTCGGCCTCGCGGAACAGCTGCTGGGCGCGTTCGGCGTTCTTCTCGTTCGCGAACTCCGCCCACTCGCCGGTCGGCATGTCCCACTCCTCGGCCACCCGCGGCGGCAGCGGACCGTACTGGCGCTCCCCCATCGGCTCGATGAACTCGCCGACAGCCTTCTCGAGGTCGATGCAGTAGCTGATCGCCTCGCGCACCCGCGGGTCGGTCGTCGGCCCCTCGTTCAGGTTGAACCCGAAGTAAAACGACGTGTACCCCTCGCGTCGTTTCACGGTCGCGTTCGCCACGCTTTCGACGTCGTCGACGATCCGCGGCGATACCGGCTCGATGGCGTCGTTGCGGTTCGTCCGGAGACTCGTTAACTGGGTCATCGGGAACTCGACGTAGGCCATCGTGACCCGCCCGATCTCCGGGACCGGCTCGCCCCAGTAGTCGTCCCACCGTCGGAGCGTCGCCTTCTTCTCCGCGCTGAACGACGCGACCTCGTACGGACCGGCACCGACCGGGTCCGTCGCGAACGTCTCCCTGTCGTCCTCCCGCTCCTCCTTCGGCACGATCGGGTGTGTGAGGGCGTGCTCGAGCGCGGGATACGGCTCGGAGAGCGACAACCGAACGGTCCGCTCGTCGACCGCCTCGACAGAGCCGATCGGGTCTACGCGCCACGCCGTCGGCGCGTCCTCCTCGAGGGGCGCCTCGAACGAGTAAACCACGTCCTCGGCGACCACGTCCCGGCCGTTCTGGAACCGGGCCCGATCGTCGAGTTCGATCACGGCCTCCCGGCGGTCGTTCTCGTACTGCGGCTCGCCGTCTGCGATCGCCGGGACGATATCGGTCCTCTCGCCGTACGCGTAGAGCCCTTCGAAGACGCGCTCGACGGTCTGTTCGGAGCCGATCGATTCGGCCTCGATCGGATCGAGCGTGACCGGCGGTCGGAGGGTGCCGATCCGGAGCGTCGGATCGGGGCCCGTTCCCAGCGTCGTCGAACAGCCGGCTACCAGAGCGGCGCTCGCGCTGCCGACGCCGGCTAGCACCTCGCGACGCGTCGGCAGATCCCGACCGTCAGACGCGCTCTCCGCGCTCGTCCGTATCCGCTCTCGAGGATCCGTTCCGGTCGATACGTCGTCGCGTCCGAGGGTTCGTCGTCGCATCGGGAACTGATCCAGTGAACGTTGTCGCGGAGAAATATTGGATCGAAGGCCTGCTTTTGAATGGGTTGCTGTCGACCGTACCGGCGTCCGCGGGGTGGAGACGATTAACGGGCGTTGAAATGCGGGTTGGTGAGAGTTTGCGAGCGTCCGATCGCGTTCGCCGGCAGCTGTAGTGTCGCGCGTAATCCGTTCCAATCGCTCTCGGAACTCGTCGGCCAGCGAGGCGTTCCGTTGCAGTATCCTGCGCACCGATGATTCAGTTGGCGGCGAAAGAATCGGCCATGAGCGACGGGAGCTTCGGTCTCACCGAAGCCGTCTCGATGGCGCTCGGGGGAATGATCGGCGGCGGGATCTACGCCGTCTTCGGCGTCGGGCTGTTGAAGTACAGCCACGTCGTCCGCGGCGGCAGTTGACGGGTACCGATCCGGTTCGAGAACGCGGCCTCGCCGTCCGTCGTCGATAGCGTCCCGCCTCGAGACCGGCCAGTAACGACGCCGGCGGTCGTCAGAACGGTGCGTCGGGCGCTGCTTCGTCCTGCGTCTCGCCTGCGTTCGCGCCGGTCCCGCCACCGTCCGTTTTCCCGATCAAGACCCGGAACTCGCCCGGCTCTTTCCGGCGATACTCCCACCGGAACTCCGGTCCGGCCTCCGCCTCGAACTGGTGATACAGCGGCTTGGGGTCGTGATCGTTCACCAGCACGAACCCCGTGCCGCCGTCCAACTCGGCGTACGCGTCGAAGATCCGCTCGTGGCGTTGGGCTGGCGGCAACTCCCGGACGTCGAGTTCGTCGACGACCTCGAGCGACGCGTCGTCCGCTGTCGCCCCGTCCTCGGTTTCGGCGTCGCCGGCGTCGCTCGCCCCTTCGCCGGTATCGCCTCGCTTCGTAATGTGGACGCGACAGCGGCCCGGTTCCTGCTCGACGATCTCCCAGTCGAAGGTATCGCCGTACCGCTGCTGGAACTCCCGGCGGAGCGGCCGCGGCTCGTGCGGCGCCACGAGTTCCATCGTCGCGCCGTCGGGGAGCATTCCGTACCGGTGGTGAATCGTGGGATGTCGCTCCTGCTTCGGAATTTCGCGAACGTCGTATCGCGAGACGACGCCGTCGTTGTCGACCGCCGATTCGGACGTTTTCTCGATCTCGACTCGCCACTCGCCGTCGCCTTCGCTCGCGTACTCCCACTCGACGATATCGCCGTGCATCGACCGCAGTTCGTGGTACAGCGGTTTGGGATCGTGATCGTTTACGAGCACGAACTCCTCGCCGGCACGGAGGCTATCGAAGATCTCGAGGAGGACCCCGTGGCGACGCTGCGGTTTCAAGTCTCGAACGTCGATCGTCGGGCGTCCGTCCTCGAGCGGGCCGGCTACCGTCAGCCGGAGCTCCCGCGGCTCCGCGTCCGGATCGTCGTACTCCCACTCGAGGACGCGCTCGTACTCGAACTGGTACCGAACCAGGTGCGGATCGACGTCCTCCGCGGCGACGATTTCGAAGGCGTCGCCGCGCTCGGCCTCGGTAAACGCGTCGAACAATCGCGTCCGATACTCGTCGGCTGGTCGCTCTCGCAGGTCGATTTCGGTGGCCATCGGCATAGTCGATACTTCCCGGCTGGCCGGATGGCCCCTGTGCCGAACGAGTTCGGGTGTGTATCAGGCTCCTTGCTTCGACTCGCGTTCGGCTCGGTTCACCCTTCGATCCGGGACAGCGCGAGGTCCTTCGCGGTGTCGTCCTCCGTAAACGGCGTTTCGCCGATGCGGATTTCCGACACCCACTTGATGCTCTCCCAGCAGTCGCGGTCGGTATCGAGCGGCACGAGCCGCGCCGGGCCGCCGTGCTCGACCGGGAGCGTCTCGCCGTCGAGTTCGACCGCGAGGATCGACTCCCGGAGCCGATCCAGCGGAAACGAACAGGCGTACTCGCCGTCCATCGCACGGACGAGCGCGTACTCGCTCGCGTCGGTCGGGTCGGCGCCCTCGAGCAGTCGCGCGACGCGGACGCCGCGCCACGAGAGCCCGTTCGCGACCCACCCCTCGATACATGCGAAGTCGTCGGCCGCCGTCTCGAGGGGATAGGACGCGAGATCGGCCGGATCGATCCGGAGCGGCCGGTCGACCGTGCCGGCGACGCGAAGCGTCCAGCCGTCAGGATCGACATCGTCGGGAACGCCGTAGGATTTGAGGCCGTCCATCGTCCCGTGTTACGACGCCCTCACCGAAACGATTGTTCCGAACATATTTCGCGGTTCAGCCGACTCGAGCGGTTGCGATCGGCCCCTTTTCGCGCCGTCGTCCGGGTCACCACTCCGCGTAGGTGACGTACTCGTCGCCCTCGTATTCGACGAGCCACGTCCCGTACGTGCCGGTCACGTCCAACCCGTCGTGATCGCGGATCCGATCGATCACCGATCGGAAGGCGTCGTCGTCTTCGAAGTACCCCTCGTCGATCGCTTTTTCGACGACTGCGCGTTCGGCGTCGGAAAGGTCCGCGAGTGCGAACAGATACCGCTCCCGGATCCGGGCAGCGAACGCCGCGACGTCGGGGGCGATTTCCGTCACCTCGTACCGGTACGTCGCTTCGGTCGCCGTTCGCGAATGCACCGCGATACGATACCGGTCCTCGTCGCGGCGAACGATGTCGTACTGTCGTTCCGGCACGAATACCGAGTCGTTTCCGACTTCGTCCGCCGTTCCGTACTCGACGCCGATATCGTATTCTGACTGGCCGGGCTGATCTTCCTCCGAAACGATCCGCTCGAGGCGGTTCCGATCCGCCTCCGGCAGGTCGTCGTACGCGATTTCGCCGAGCTCCGGCGTCGAATTCTCCGGATCGATGTCGACCAGCACCTCGTAGACCGTCACGTCGTTGCTCTCGAGTCGCGTCTCGGAAACTTCGTAGAAAGTGTCGTCCGCGCGGACGGTATCGATCCGATCGAACAGTTCGGTCCGCCCGGTCCGCGTTGCGGAGCCGTTTTCGCGGGCCGACGTGACGAGCGTGTACTCTTCGGAACCGGGATCGGCAGCCATCGATACCTCATCGGCGATGTCGTCCGCCGTTGCGCCGTCCATGTCGAGCACGACGGGAGGATGGCCACAGCCGGCGACGGTGACCGCGAGGAGGGATCCACAACTCGCGAGGACCTGACGGCGTCGCATGTCACCCACGATAAACGACTCGTACGAAAACGTTCCGTTCTGCCGACTCGTCTTTCCGTTCCGGTCGCGTTCAACGTCCCGGTAGATCGTGAGACTACGACGGGACGCAAACGGTGACTCGAGACCGGACGGGAGTACCGCCGTCGGCAGCTATTTATACCTTGTTGCGTAAAATCAGACAGTGTCTGAAATGACGAAACGAGGTATAAGTGTCTGCATCGATCCCCGTCCTGATTCGGACACCGAAATCTTCCGTATCGGGGCTGCAGACGATATTCTCCGGCTCTTAGCGGATGCTCACGAGACCGAGTTTACGATCCCGGAGCTCGTCGACGCGACGGACGTCACCCGATCGACGGTTTGGCGGGCGGTCGACCTTCTCGAGAGTATCGGTGCTGTCCAGGTTCGCGAAACGCCACAACGGAACTACGTTTCGATCGATCCGACGCGACTCCGGAAAGACGATCCGATCCTGGCTATCGGACAACCGGAGTTCCACGCGCCGGTTCGGGCCTTCGTAACTCGCGTCCGAGAGGAGGTGACCAATACCGACGACGTCACTGACGTTCTCGGTATCGTCGTGTTCGGCAGCGTCGCTCGAGGCGAGGCCGACCGGCGAAGCGATATCGACCTGTTCGTCGTCGTGGACGGCGATCGGACGAGTGCTCGGCGGACCGTTACTGACGTCGTCGCCGACCTCAGTAAGCGCCGCTTCGACGGCGATCGGTTCGATTTCGAACCGTACGTCGAATCCGCGGAAAGCGCACGCCGGGCGGGGCCGAAACTCCGCGAGATCTTTGTGGAGGGCGTGACCGTGTACGGCGGTGAGCGACTCGACTCGATCCGGAAAGCGGTGATAGTCGATGAGTAGTACCCGAATCGACCACCTCATCGACGAAGCGCAGGCGGCGTTCGACCGACGACCGACGGCGGTCGAACCCGGACTCGAGGTGGAGGACGCGGCGCTCCTCCAGTTACGAAAGGCCTGTCGGCTGCTAGCTGGCGCCGACGCGCTGCACGAGGCCGAATACTATACGCTCGTCATCGAAGCCGCGTTCGTCGCGATCGAACGGACGGTCGAGTTTCGCCTCCTCGAGCGGGGTACGATGGAGCCCGACGATCTTCCCGGAACGCATCCGGGGGTGTACCGAGAGGCGGCGTCGGTCGGTATCGTCGCCGAATCGACGGCCGAGGACCTCGCCGACCTGTGGCGCGATCATCGGGCGAAGACGTACTACCGGGACGGTCTCGCCTCAGCGGAACGGGCTCGGGCGATGATCGCCCTCGCCACCGAACTCCACGACTTCGTCGTCGGTCGGTCATCGCAGGGGTACGAGTGCCGTTGTCCCGAGCGTAATTCGTAGGCGCCGTCCTCGAGGCGTCCGCCAATTACAATTTAATCGAATCCGGGTAGGATCTAGATCGCCGTCCGATATGTGAATGCGGAGAGCGACCGGCGTACGTTACCGCCGACTCGTCGACTCGAGCCGGCAAGGGGACGCCGATCAGACGACGGTCGTCACGCCACCGAAGAACCCGACGGTAACGAGGAGGCGTCCGAGGCTCCCGAGAAACGTCGCGAGCGCGAATCGCGGATAATTCTGCTCGAGGACGGCGAACGCGTAGATGGAGATCGTGTCCGGGAAAAACGGGACGGACAACGCCGCTGCGAGGCCGGCGTAGCCGTACTTCTGTGCGAGCTGGACGGACCGTTTCTCGGACCACTCGAGGATGTTCCACCGCGACTGCCGCAACCAGCCGACGACCGGTCCGGATTGCGTTATTTCCCGACCGATGTGGAACGCGAACACGCTTCCCGCGGCCTTTCCGGTCGCACTGACGAGCATGATACCGGAGAGTTGCACCCACGGGGGGAGTCCGAGATCGAGGGGTGCCACCAGGACGATTTCGCTCGGTCCGGGCAGCGCGAACGCGATCAGAAACGAGTACACGAAGATGATGCCCATCCCGGGCCAGCCCGTCGCCGATTCGACGAGCGCCTCGAGGGCTGCGCCGCCGGTCCCGACCAGTGTTTCAAGCATGAACGAACGGAGAGTCACCACGGTACCAGATATGTTTTTGATATAACTTCGTTTCGTGAGTACGTTTCGGTTGCTCGCGAGCGTGCCGCAATATCCGTAGTCGACCTCGAGTCCGACTTCGACCTCGGACGGCGATGCGTACTCGCGCGCTCATCCCCAGGTCCACCTCGCGTCGAGGACGTACCGGTAGATCCCGCTGATCGCGATCGCGGCCCCGTTAGCGAGCAGATACGGAACACTCTGCCACTCGACGAGCAGGCCGAGGGCGCCGATCTGGATCGGGATCGCCGTTCCGCGAACGATGTTCGTCTTGAGTAAGCCGACGACGTACTCGACCGGACCGGTGTTTCGCGACGCTCGGAAGGTCCACGCGTTGTTGAGCACGTACGAGAGAACGATGGTGATCTCGATGGCGACGACGGCGCTAGCGAGGTAGTGGAAGCCGGCCCGGTCGACGAACGCCCAGAGTAATACCATCTGTACGCTGGCGGCGACGATCCCGACGGCGACGAACCGTCGCAACTGGGGGGCGATCGGACCGCTCTGAAGATTGCGAAGGTATCGTCGAATCATCGGTACCCGAGTGCCGACAACCGTGCCTCGAGGTCGTCGTCGATCGATTCGTCTTCGCTCTCGCTCTCGTCGCTATCGGTCGATGCGTCATTATCGGACTCCCGGAGCACGTCGGCGTGGTCTGCGGCGATCGATGCGAACGCCTCGATCCGGGCGGACTGGTCGGACGTCGGCTCCGTTGCGAGGTTCGTCTGCTGAGCCGGGTCGGCGGACCGCTCGTAGAGTTCGATTTCGTCCGCGTCGACGTTCTCGATGTAGGTCCAGTCTCGATCCCGGACGCTGACGAGGAGGTCGCCGTCCGAGAGCGACCGCGGAATCGGTTGCGCCGTCACGTCCTCGCCCCGAACGGTAACCGAGACGACGGGGTCGTCGGCTGGAGCCTCGTCACCTCGAACGCTCGGGACGAGCGTCTCGCCCGTCCACTCCGCCGGCGGCTGTACGTCGAGCAGGTCCGTCACCGTCGGCGGAATCGAATCGAGGCCGACCTGCCCGTCTACCCGTCCACCATCGTTGTCGGGGACGTCGACGAGTAGCGGGACGCGGATCAGTTCGTCGTACAGCTTCGGATAGTGGGCGAGGTGGCCGTGCTCTTGAAACTCCTCGCCGTGATCGCCCGCGACGACGACGGCCGTTTCGTCGTCGAGGTCGTTCGACGCGAGCGCCTCGAGCAGTCGGCCGATGCTCGCGTCGACCTGTCGGACGGCGGCCTGATAGAGCGTTCGGAGGTCCGCGAGCGTCCGCTCGCTGACGTCCCAGCCGAGCCCGGTCCGCGTGTGCGCGAGCAACATCCTGTGCGTGCCGAGGAGGTCGGACGAAACGTCGCGAATGTACCGCGGAGCTGGCACGTACGGCGTGTGCGCGTCCATATAGTGCACCCAGAGGAAAAACGGCTCGTCCGCCTCCTCGAGGAACGACCGCGCGCCGTGCTCGACGTCGAACAGTCGTGACGTATCCAGAAACGGTCGATCGTCGGTGTTCCCGCGGAGCCGCGACCCGACGCGGCGAAACGGCGACGCGGCTAACTGCAGCCACGCTTCGACCGTCGGGTGCGTCGCGAGATAGCGACTGTAGATACTCGAGCCGACGTTCGCGACGAAGGATTCGAACTCGTCGAACCCGTCGTCGTATCCCCAGTGGGAGGTGAGAAACCCGTTCGCCGCGTTGAACCCGCCGGTCGAAACGTCGGCCGCCGAAAGCGTCTCGGCGAGCGTCGGTGACTGCTCGACGCCGATTCCGCCGCCGTCGGCGAACACCGGGCGAGAAGCGAGAATCGACGGGAACGAAAAGGGGGTCCAGTTGCCGGTCGCGAAGGCCCGTTCGAAGACGGTCCCGCGGTCTGCGAGCGACTGTAATACCGGCGTGTGTCGATCCTGGTCGTACGGACTGGTGGCGTCCGCCCGCAACGAATCGACCGTGATGAGTACGACGTTCGAAACGGCTGTATCGGATGTCATGATTCCCCCTCCCCGTCACGACCGACTCGTCGGCGGCGATGGACTCGAGCGACGAGCGAACTGGCTCCCGCCGGTGACTGGCTCCCCCTCCATCGCTGACAGACGGGTACTGGCTAGTACCCGGGAGGAGAGTGGAATGAGCATTTCGGTATCTTCCAAATACGATTAGTTTACTGACGTATGATCCGGTGTTTTATCGGATGGAAAGCAAACGTTCGACGGTCGGTCGCTATCGGCGGATCACAGCGCGCAGCGACGATCGAAAATAGCGGTGACGAACCTCAGAAGACCCAGAGCACGAGGAAGACGTAAAACGCTGCAAGCGAGATGATGACGAGTCGGATGAGGATGTTCACGCTGAAGACGAGTCCGCTGTAGTCGAGTTTGAGCAGGCGCAATCGGTCCGTCCGATCGTTCGTCAGACCGATCCGGGCGTCGGAGATACGATCGGCCGCCCGCCGGACCGTGTTCGTGACCGTCTCGATGTCGAAGTCGTCCATATTCGCGAGGTCGTGCACCGACGCGTGCGTGTCCGTCGAGAACAGGATCACCTCGTCGAACTCCCCTTTGAACCGCTCGCGTTGCGCTCGCAGATCGTCGGTGATCCCGTTGGTATCGACGCCGAAGACGAGCGTGCGCTGCCCGCCGACCTCCTCGACGAGCGCCATCAGCGGATGGTCGCCGCAATCGACGGCGAAGCCGGCGCTGTACGGGAAGGTCTCGGCACCCTCGAGTTGCTCGAGGAAGTCGTCGAAACACCGCTTGAGGCGGTCGGCCTCCTCGGTCCCGTACTGGATCTCCCTGTCCAGTTCCGCGTGGATGTGGTGGTTGTGCATGTCCACCAACAGGACGTCGTCCTTCGAGACGTCCCGCATGAAGACGCCCGGATGATAGTCGTCGATCCCCTCGGCTTCGAAGAAGACGATTTTCTTTCCGTCGATAGTCCGGCCGTAGAACTCGAGGTCGTCGTACTCCGCAGCGTGGAGTCGCGACGCCGCCGAAACCGTCTCCGGATTGCCGATCGCATCGACGACCTTGGTGACGTCGGCCGGATCGGCGAGGTCTTCCTTGTGGGTACACGGAACGTGCAGGAAGAATCCGGTGCCGGCGTCGTTTAGTTCGTCGATGACTTCGCTACTGAGCTCGCCGCCGCCGAACCCGCCGAGCGGGCCCGGATGGATCCACGGCGCTGCGAGCGTGAGTTCCCGACCGTTGTCGACCGTCAGCGTTTGCACGTCCGGCCGCGCCGGATATCCGAGATCGAGCGCCGATCGTTCGCCCTTCAACAGCCCCGACGTGAGCGCGAACGCGGACACGTCGGCGTTGCTGCCGATCAGGTAGTCGAACAGTTTCAGGAAGCCGACGAGGACCGCGACGACCACCAGGAGCACCCCGAAGTTGACGAGCAGCGACGCCTCGGAGACGCCGACGTTCCGGCCGATGAAGAACTGGAACGTGCCGATCAGCAGCAGCGGCTGCACGAGCGACAGCGGGACGATCCGTCGCAGGCGCTCGGGACCGACCGAAACGGTCAGGACCATCACGTTGGCGAGGCTCACCGTGATCAGTGCGAGCCAGACGATTCGCCACGCGTTCAGCCCGGTATCCGCACCCGACAGGATGAGCGCGTAGATAAAGAGGAACAGCTGCGTCGTGAGCGCCAGGAAGTAGCTCCAGTGGCGCGGGTAGTCGGGGAGGGCGTGATAGAACAGTTCGGCGGCGACGAGAAACGGCGCCAAGAAGATCACGAACGCCCCGACCGGGACGACCCACGGTTGTAGTTCGACCGGTGCGAATTCGTTGAGGGCCACGTACGTGAGAGTCGCGTAGATCGGGCTCAAACCCACCATCGCGGCGATTTGGACCGGGAGCGACGGCAGCCTGAAAACGATGTGTTTGAAGATATCGACGTTATCAGCACCCATCGTTACTCACCGTACGGTTCGTTACGCTCTCCGTGAGTTTTCATTGCTCACGGTAGCGACTCTATTATGGTATCTCTTTTCGTTTGCCGGCGCACCGGATGAATCACGAGTGTGGACGGAGCGGACAGGAATCCGCCGGTCGAGCGCACAGCGTGACGAATCCGTCGAGCCTGCGGATCGAGAACCTGTTCGGTGCAGCGGCGGCGTGCGGTCGAACTCACTCGGTGACTCGGTCTTTCGCACCCCCGATCGCGGGCCTCGAGCCGACCGCACGTATGGCCCGTCGACAATCCCGCGATGCGTAATTACTACGAACGTGACGTTCATCGGTTCCGGTAGATGTCCGACAAAGAGAGGCTGTTCCGGGCGCCGCGCCGCGACGTCTTATCGGCGGTCGCGGGAACCGGTATCGCCGCCGTCGTCGGTTCGCTCGCGTCACGGCGAACGACCGCCGACGCGAGCACTGACGCGATCGATACCCTCTCGCTCGGGACCTTCGAATCGGCGCTCGACGAGTGGCGACCCGGCGATGGTGTCGCGTTGTCGAGGGTCGCCCGACGCGACCGTCCGACCGCGGTCACCGAAGGCGAGTACGCCCTCGAGGCGACCGTCGACGGGAATGCGACGCGCCATCTCGCGGCCGCTCACCGACCTCGACCCGTCGACGCACCCGTACTTCGTCGCCGACGTGACACCGGGCCGAATTGCCGGGACCGACTCGCCCCTCGAGTTTCGCTTTCGGCTGGTGAATCGACTCGACGACTGGCTAACGACGGATCCGATCGCCGAATCCGACCCGGTATCGGTCCCGCAAGCGATGCCCGGACGCGTCTACTGGGATGTGAGCGACGTCGACGCCGGTCTCCTCGACGCGATGCCGCGGCTCGAGATCACGTGGTCGGTGGCCGACCGCGGTTCGGGCTCGTCGACCGAGATCGACACGCGCCGCGGCGGAATCGTCTTCGATGCGATCCGTGCGACCAACTCGGTCGGCGCCGTCGGACGAGCCCGCCTCGCAGCGACGATGCGGGACCTCCAGTTCGAGCACGGCGTCTACGTCCGTACTACGGTGACCGCGGAGACAGAGGCGCGGGAGGAGGGCGAGTTCGTGTTCGCTGACGGTGCAACGGAACCGTACCGATTCGAGACGCTCGACGCGAATCGGCACCTGCTCACGGTTGCCGGAACCGAGATCGAATTCGGACGGGGGTGGCACTGATGGTCGAGCGTTCCACGTCGGCGACGACGGTCACGCTCCTTCCGGGTCGCAACGAGAACAGTTCGGAGGGCGGCGATCCCCTCAACAGCGCGATGCCCGACTACTACGGGAAGTCCCTCGACGCGTGGTTCGTCGCCGACGCCGTAACCGACCTCCCGGACGACCTGCAGGCGGTCCGCGAGATGCGAAAGCAGCTTCCCGAATACGACGAGGGGCTTCGACAGTACCGGCTGGCGAACCAGATTGACCTGTCGTTCGCCACCCCCGACGGTCGAACCGTCGTCGACTCGAGTCTCTCTTACGATACGAACGCGGACGAGAAGCCGTCGTACGTCGTCGTCGAAGGCGAGAAGTCAGAGGACAACGTCGTGCGAGACATCATCGAGCGGGACGACCTCGACTGGTTTGGCGGCCAGGACAAGCTTCGCGCGACGGTCGAACGATTCGAGAGCGACGCCGTGACCGAAGTCGTCGACGGCGTCGAGGGCGTTCGCGCCTCGGTCATCTACGGCGGCACCGACACGTACATCGAGATCATGCGCGAGAAGTTCTACGAGCTCGGCCCCGTCGAGTTCCTCGAGACGACGGGGATGGACGCGGCGGTCGTTCCCGCGTTCATCGTGGAGCCGCCGACGATGTACACGTTCCTCGAGCTCGCGCTGCTGGCCGACGGGACGACGCTGGCCCGCGTCTGGGACGCCAGCCCGTATCCGAAACACTACCTCTACGTCGAGGAGCGAAAGCGCGACGAAACCGAGTTCGAGGAGGGGAGTCGACCGGACGGCGGCGAGTGGCGGACAAACGAGGACATGAACGAGCGGTTCGGCCAGTGGGTGCTCGAAGAGCAGGGATTGGAAACGCCGTTCTCACCGCACACGAGAGCGGGATACGAGCAGTCTATCGAGTACGCCGCCGCCGCCACTGATGCGTATCCGACGATGGCCTACGGCGAGGACGGTGCCGAACTAACCGCATCGTCGGTTGCCTCCGCCCTCCCGCCGCTGTTCCCGTGGTAGCCCGGCGAGCACTCCGCGATCGATAGTGCGGCCGACGGCGCGGCCGTCACGCCGGGGGCAGCGTAAACGAAAACGTCGTTCCGTCTCCCGGTTCGGAGTCGACCCAGATCTCGCCGCCGTGGCGCTCGACGATGCGACGACAGAGCGCGAGGCCGATCCCGGTCCCGGGGTGTTCCTCGTGGGTGTGGAGCCGGTGGAACACTTCGAAGATTCGATCCTGATCCGCGGGGTCGATCCCGATCCCGTCGTCGTGAACCGAGACGACGTATTTCGCCCCCTCTCGTTCGGCGACGATACGGATCTCGGGCGGCTCCTCGCCGCTGTACTCGACCGCGTTGCTGATCAGATTCTGGAACACCTGTTGGAGTTGTCTCGCGTCGCCGCGGACGGTCGGCAACGAGTCGACTACGACCTCGGCCCGGTTTTCGTCGATCTGGAGTTCGAGGTTCTCGAGCGTCTCGTCGAGCACCTCGTTCAGATCGACCGCCTCGAACGGATCGCCCCGCGTCTCGACCCGCGAGTACTGGAGCAGGCCGTCGATCATCTTGCGCATGCGCTCGGCGCCGTCGACGGCGAATTCGATGAATTCCTTCGCGTCGTCGTCGAGGTCGTCGGCGTACCGATTCTCCAGCAACTGCAGGTAACTGGTCACCATCCGCAGCGGCTCTTGCAGGTCGTGGGAGGCGGCGTAGGCGAACTGCTCCAAGCGTTCGTTCGACTCCTCGAGCTGGCGTTCGTACTCGAGGCGATCCGTGATATCGCGGCCGATGCCGGTGAGCACCTCGTTCCCGTCCGGATCCTCGAGGGTCGACGCCGTGAACTCGTACGGTATCCGCTCCCCGTCCTTGGTCCGAATCTTCGCTTCGATCTGTAGATCGCCGGATTCGAAGCCGTCGGCGATCGTGTCCGCGACCTGCTCGGCGTACTCCTCGTCGAAAAAGTCCAGTGCGGTCATCGACTCGATTTCCGCGTCCGAGTAGCCGGTGACGTCGTTCACGCTCTCGTTCCACCGCTGCAAGTTGCCGTCCGCATCGATGAGGTAGAAGAGGTCGTCGACGGCGTTCAGAACGTCGTCAGTGAACTCCTTGTGCTCCTTGAGTCGACGTTCGCGCTCGCGGAGGGCCCGTTCGCGTTCCTTGCGCTCGGTGACGTCGCGGACCACGCCGATCTCCTCGCGGCTGTCGCCGGTCTGTAACGTCGCGAAGGTCCCCTCGACCGGGACGCGGTCTCCGCTGGCCGTCTGGAGCTCCGTCTCCATCGCCGGCGGTGCGCCGTCGCCGGCCGCGATCTGGTCTCGCGATTCCGTGATCGTCTCCTCGTCGACGACCAGCGAGGCGTGTTCGCCGACGAGTTCGGTGCGATCGTAGCCGGTGAGCTCCGCGTACGCCTCGTTGACCATCGCGAAGTAGCCGTCCTCGTCTTTGACGTAGATGCCGTCGTTGATCGTCTCGACGATGGTTTCGTACTTCGTCAGTTCCTGTTCGCGCTCGACCCGCGCCGTCACGTCGCGGAAGTAAATCGAGAGTCCCGATTCGGACGGGTACACTGAAAACTCGAGCCACGACTCGGTGCCCTCCTCGTAGACCTCGAAATTGAGCGGCTCCTGCGTTTCCATCGCAGTCCTGAATTTCGTCCTGTACAGTTCGTCGTCCGCCTCGGGAAGGACGTCCCAGATTTCCCGCCCCAGTAACTCGTCGGCCGGTCGCCCGAGGAGTTCGGCGGCCCGCTCGTTTAAGTGCGTCAACTGCCAGTCGTCGTCGAGCGCGTAGAACGCGTCGGAGATCCGCCCGAGGATCCCGTTGAGTTCCGTCTCGAGTTCCGCCTTTCGCTGTTCGAGTTGCCGCTCTCGTTCCTTGAGCTCGGTGATGTCTTTCCCCGCAGTGATGATGCGATCGATCGTTTCGTCGGGGCCGAACACGGGCACGGTGTTTACGCGGTAGTGGCGCCGATCTCCGTTCGGAAGTTCGAAAATTAGCTCCTCGTCGAACACCGGTTCGCCGCTTTCTACCACGCGGGCCGACGTCGTTTCGTCCGGCTCGAGTCGGTTCCCGTCGGCGTCGTAGATCTTCCAGTCGCCCGTATCCACGGGGTTTTCGGCGAATTCTGCTTCGGAGAGATCGAACACTACCTCCGCCCGCCGGTTCGCCATCACCGTCTCTCGGTCGCTGTTTTGAACGGCGATCGCAACCGGCGCCGTCCGCAGCAGTTGCTCCGTCTGGCGATACTGCCGCCGGAGTTGCTGTTCGCGCTCCTTTTGCTCGGCGATGTCCTCGACCGAGAGGATCACCCGCTGCTCCTCGCCGTCCTCGAGCGGCGCCGCGTTGAGCGAGACCCAGCGTCGGTCCCCGTTCGGGACGTCGAGCTGGCACTGGTAATCGTAGACGGGGTCCCCGGTGTCCAAGGCTTTCGTCCAGGGCCGTTCGGCTGGCGGAATGCGGTCGCCCGCTCCGTCGTAGACTTCCCACGACTCTATAGTGTACTCCGAACGTTCCGACTCGTCGATTTCGAGTCGGGTAAGCAGCCGCCGGTTTGCACGGGTGAGGGTTCCGTCCGGGGTCAGGACGCAGGTACCCACCGGGATCGTCTCGAGGATCCGTTCGGTGAAGTCCCGCTCCCGGCGCAGTCGTTGTTCGTACTCCCGGCGCTCGGTCATATCTCGCGTGACCTTGGTAAAGCCCTGCAGCGTGCCGTCGTCGTCGCGGATCGCGGTGATCGTGACGTGGGCCCAGAACCGCGAGCCGTCCTTGCGGACGCGCCACCCTTCGTCCTCGACGCGGCCCGCGTCTGCCGCCGCCTCGAGATTCTCCTCGGGGACGCCTGCGTCGGTATCGGAATCGGTATAGAAGGTCGAGAAGTGTTCGCCGACGATCTCCTCGGTTCGGTAGCCTTTGATCCGTTCGGCACCCTCGTTCCAGTTGACGACGGTCCCCTCGGGATCGAGCATGAAGATGGCGTAGTCCCTGACGGCGCTCACGAAGGCAGCGAACTCCGCTTCGTCGGGGGTTTCGGTTTCGGCCCGCGTCCGGGTGTCGCCGTCGGGCTGCCACCACACTCGCGTCCCGTCGGCGAGTTCCCGCGTTTCTACCTCGCCGCTGTCGGTGAGCTCGTCTAAGGTGTGGCGTGCAGTTCGCTGCGGACAGTCGAGGGTTTCGGCGACGTCCGTGACCGTGACCGGTGTCGACGCCCGCTCGAACTGCGTAAAAACACCCCGCACGTCCTCCCGTGTAACGTCCGGTTCCGACCCGGGGGTATCCATAGACGCAGTTCTAGGGCCGTCCTTGTAAACACTTGCCGTTCGATACTCTTCCGCTCAAGCGGGTAAACCGAGTTTCGCTTTTCTACCCTCGAGATGGCGTGTTTCGACCGATAATCAGTGTTTCGCCCGGTATTCGACCTGCCGTAATTGTTCGATCTTCAGAACCGAAGATAGGTGCAATAGCTGCAATAGGTAGCTATTCTACCTGTGGAGGAACCAGGTGACAGTAATATAAAAATA
The DNA here is from genome assembly GCF_000217715.1 of Halopiger xanaduensis SH-6. Classification (GTDB taxonomy): domain Archaea; phylum Halobacteriota; class Halobacteria; order Halobacteriales; family Natrialbaceae; genus Halopiger; species Halopiger xanaduensis. Next base: position 263,406 of record NC_015658.1, on the reverse strand, counting down.
ACGAGTATTTCGACCTCGGTTATGTTATTTGACCAGTCTATACTGAGGATCAGTAATCGATCGTCTAGTGGTGTCCTTTGCATTCTATTTTGAGTTAGCTAAATAATCCACATTCTTCTGAGTAATTGGGCGAATATATGGATATACTGTGGTAAAAATTCGTTTCTATAATCGTCGAGCTCGTGGCCAGATTCGATGATCACTCTCGAGAATCAGATTCAGTATTTTATCAGCTCTAGACGTAGTATGTTATACTGTTATTAGTTGGCCACGTTGTGCGTCCTGCTGGCTCTCCGTTCAAGCTCCGACAGAACGCTCGACCACCAGCCGCCAAAATATAACTGTGAAGTGACTCGTGCTACTGCACTCGGCTATTTCGACTGCCCGCGCTTTTTGCCGTTCCCGTTCCCATTCCCGTTCTTCTTGCCGTGGCCGTTCTTCCTGCCGGGTGTGCTGTTGTTCCGGATCGGGATGTCCTCCTCACCGTCGAGTCCGGGCCACACGCCGTTGTCGCCGATGATATCGGCTCGACCCCGGTCGTTGTCGACGAACAGCCGGGCGATCGACGCCGGCTCGAGCTCGAGCGTGACCGTTCCGTCGCCGTCGACGTCCTCGATCGTGTGCTCGACCGCGTGGTTCGTCGGTTCGTCCCACGACGTCGGCGTCTCGTGCGGGAGCGGCCGCTCGTCGGTAGCCGGCTCGAGCGTGACGATTTCGACCGATTTGTCGGCGTACCACTCGCCCAGTTCGATCGTTACCTCGCTCTGTGCCCGGAGGTTCCGGTTGGTCAGGAACAGGGCCAGTTCCTTGCCCCGTCGGTTCTGCATCGCGGCGGCGTCGACGTACGGGACGTCGTCCATCGGGTTGATCCGCTCCCCGGTGTCGGGGAGGTCGCGACCGGCGCCGCTCGTCGCGACGTCGATCGCGTGCCACTCGGCGTCGTACTCGAAGACGGCCGAGTACAGCCCCGTCACGGAGCCGTCGGGACGGAGCGGGTTCGGATCCGGCGGGTAGTCATCCGTCTTCATCGGCACCCACGACTTGATCGGGACCCACGTTTGGGCGGCCCACTTGACGGTATCCGTCTCTCGAATACACGCGTTGAGCACGCCCGCGACGTAGGACGCGCCGGGCATCGTCTCCGGGCCCGGATACGGCGCGCCGTCCGCGACGGTCGGGAAGATGCCGATCTCGCTCAAGTTGACGTAGAAGTCCTCGTAACCGTGCTCGTCGGCCAGGTCGCCGAGGTCGGCGAGCTGCTCGCCGAGCTGGGTCGCTGCCATCACGATCACTTCGCTGTAGTCCCAGTCGTCGGCGTCGTGGTCGTTCTTCCACGTCTCGACCGCGTCGGCGCTCTCGAGTCCCCACTGGTAGCGGTGGATGTTCAGCCCGTCGAGTTGCTCTGGGGACAGTTCGTCCAGTAGCGTCTCGTTCCACGGATTGTCGTTGTGTTCGGCCTCGGCCGGATCCCACCCGCTCGCGATGATCGTGATCGAACCGTCGACCTCGCGCATCGCCGCGGCGTACTCGTCGAAGCCGATCCGGTCCTCGGAGCCGGTAGCGTACTCCGAGGCGTCCGATGTGTGGCCCCACTGCCAGTCCCCCCAGACCTCGTTGCCGACGCCCCAGTGGTCGACGTTCCAGGGGTCGGTGCGGCCGTGTTCTGCGCGCAGCGCGCCCATCTCGGTGTCGCTCGAGCCGTTGACGTACTCGACCCAGTCGGCGGCGTCTTCGGGCAGGATCTGTCGCTCTTCGGCCCAGTCGTCGGGGTTGTCCCACCAGCCGATCGTGATCTCGGGCGTGAGATCGGCGACCTCGCACAGTTCTAAGTATTCGGCGGTACCGAAGAAGTTGGGCTGCATTCCCTGCCAGGCGTGGTTGAACCGGGGCGTGCGCTCCTCGAGCGGGCCGATCCCGTCGCGCCAGTTGTACTGGCTGGTGACGTTGCCGCCGGGCCACTTCAGCCACGTGCCGTTCTGTTCCTCCAGCAGTTCGACCGTGTACGGGTTGAACTTCCCGTTGACGGCGTCGTCGGCCGCGAGTTCGATAAAGTCGATGTCGAAGTGGCCGACGCCGTCGGTCGTGAACTCGAGGGCGTACTGCCCGTACGGCGTTTCGACGTCCGCGACGGCGCCGCCGACGTACTCGTCCCCGCTTTGCTCCTCGAGTTCGAGCGTCGGTTCGTAGCGCGTCCACTCCTCGGAAACGTCCACCTCGGTCGAGGCGAGCACGTCGCCCTCGAGCGTCGTCAGCGACGCCGTGAGGGTGTCGACGTCGCCGCGCACCGAGAAGCCGAGGTCGTAGCCGAGCGTCCGGTTGTCGGGCAGGACGATCCGCTGTTTGAGGCCGCCGCTGTCGGCCGCGTCGTCGACCGCGATCCGCGGGTAGCCGACGGTCCCGTGCGGCGAGTCGCCGCCGGCGACGCGGTCGCCGTCGGCGCGGTGCTCGGAGGCGACGCCCGAATCGCCGACCGGCTCCCACGGGAACGGCAGCGTCTCGTGGCGCTCGACCTCGTAGAACGCGTCTATCTCGTCGCTGAACCAGTCGTCGGGAACCCGCCAGAACGTCGGGTTCATCACGTGCAGCGAGTAGACGCCCGGGTAGATCGTCGCGTCCCCGTAGTGCTCGTTCAGCCGGCCGAACAGCGTGTCGGGGACCGGCTCGTCGGACCGGGAGCGGGGATCGACGCTAACTCTGTTCTCGATCGTTTCCCGGGGTTCGGCCGACGCGATGCCGGCGCCGAGTCCGACCGTCGAACCGGCGACCAACACGGACTGCGTTGCGAGCAGTTCGCGACGCGACAGGCCCGCGTCGTCCGAACCGTTGTCGACACTACCATCTGCCGTTGGATCTGGTGACATCCGTCTGCGAATTGTACATAATGTTATTAAATTATTATCCAAAATTACACCAAATTGAAGGGTGAAGATAATTCCGTCCGCCGACTGATTATATATACGCGCGGCACCCAGCGAATCAATCCGTCCCGACGGTCGGCGAATCCGGGCATCGCCGCTCCCTCGTTCCCGATCGAGAAGCACCGAAAACCGGTCGGACCGGGTCGATAGCGGCCTCCGCTGCTAGGTGCGCAAGAGTTCAGTTTCGAGCGATTTCCCGGCCGAAACCAGCAGCGGCACGATCTCCTCCTGGAGGCGTCGGGAATCGTATTGCAACTCCGAACCGAGGACTTCTATGGCGGCGACCCCCTTGTCATCTGCATCTCGAATCGGAACGGCGATCCGATAGAGTTGATTCGTCTCCGCCTGCTGGTCGAAGGAGTGCCAGCGCTTTTCGAGCACGCCTGCGTTGTACTGTTGCGTGTTCGTTTCCCGATCGATGATGACGCGGTTGTCGCGCGCTTGCTTCAGGTCGGCGTAGAAGTTCTGGCGATCGATATCGAACACGGTGTTCTCGAGGATGTCGTCGACGTACTCCCGCGATCGGTACGAGAGGAGCGCCTTCCCGCCCGTCGACGCGTGGATCGGCATTCGGCTCCCCTCTTCGATGGTCCGGTCGTCGTGGGGCGACGTGGAGTAGAGATACACCGCATCGCCGTCCTCTTCGACGATCAGCGAGACCACTTCGCCGGTTTTCTCGGCCAGCGCGTCGAGTTCCGGCTGTGCGATGCGGTAGGCCTCGTGGCGAGAGACGACGCGTTGCCCGAAGTGGAACAGTCGCAGCGACGGTGCGTAGGCGCCGTCGGATTTCGTGACGTATCCGAGGTGTCGCAGCGTGTCGAGGTACTTGTAGACTGAACTTTTCGCGATGCCGGTCTGTCTGGACAGTTCGGTCACGCCGATCTCGCCCGTCTGCTCGAGCGTCTCGAGGAGTTCGAACGCTTTGACGATCGATTTGACGTGGTGCGATTCCGCCGACTGCGTCGACTCCCGCGACCGTCGGACCGCTCCGGGCGGGTCCTGCGACGGTGACGGCGACGGCGAGGACGACGATGAACGATCGCCGGCCCGTCGCTGCGACGCCCCCTCCGCCGCACGGTCGCTCGAGTCGTAGTCGAAAAGCGATTCCAGCGGCGCTCGCGCGTACCTGATCTCGGTTTTGCCGTGGCCGTCGTACGTCGAGGTCAGGTGCAGGAGCGCCGTCCCGTCCGCCGACGGGAGCAACGCGCTCGTCCACCCGACGGACCGGTGGCCGGTTTCGAGCTCGTCGTCGTACCACAGCGGTGCCGAAACCGGTTCCCACGTCTCCGTGCCGGAGAGATCGCTCGAGGCGAGCAGGACCGTCCCGCTTTCGGAAACGCGATTTCGGTTCTGGTCGCGGAGCGTCTTTCCTGCGACCAGAATCGTCCCATCGTCGTCCCCGTAGGGGACCCAGGTCGCGTAGGGCCCCTCGATGAGCTGGCGCCCGTCGTCGGTCCGGACGGGCGATCCGACGTCGTCGGGTGCGCCCCAGTCGCGGCCGTTCGGCGACGTTTTGACGTACACGCCGCCCCCGTACCGCCGCCCGCCGATAAAGTACGCGAGGAGGTACCGGCCCGTCGGGAGTTTCGTGATCGTCGGCATTCCCGGCGTCGACTCGTCGTCCGCGATCGCGACGTCGAACGTCTCGGAGTCCCACGTCTGCCCGCCGTCTGTGGAGACGCGGTGGCCGATGACGCGGTTGTAGCCGTCGTCCGAGTGGCGCGCGTCGGAGAAGTAACAGACGAGGTTGCCGTCGGCATCGACGGTCAGTTCGGGCGCCCACACCGGCGACTCCCCGCGTCCCGGGACGGCTTTTCCGCCCGTGTCGACGGTGCTGACGTACGTCCAGGTCCGGCCGCCGTCCTCGCTCGCGTAGAGGTCGATGCTCGTCTCGGAGCGGTCGCTCGGAATCGAGTTTCCGACGGCAAAGACCGTTCCCGCCTCCCAGGGACCGAGCTGCTGTGGGGCCTCGAAGAGCGTCGGCTGGTACCGCAGTCCCCACCCGTGCTGGGTGTCCCGAATCTCGGCGAAGCGAGACCAGGTTCGGCCGTCGTCGGTGCTCCGATAGACCGGGAAATACGGCTCGTCGGTGCCGTTCTTGCCCGCCGTCTCGTAACATTCGAACGTCGCGAGAAGCGTCGGGTCGCCGCTCTCGTCGTGCTCGAGTCGAGCGACTCGAGGGTACATCGCCCCGGGGACCGGCGCCCACTCCGGGGGGCTGTACAGGACGCGTCCGTCGCGGTCGTCCGTTGGTTCGTCGTCGGTCATCGTCCTCCGTCTGCTGGCGTGTCGTTCCCCTCTGATCGGCTGGCCGTCCGACACCGTCCGGTCTCGCACGTCGGCCCAGCCGGTCTGTGGGGTACCAGTCCGTTGCGCGAACGTCGTCGACCGGGGCGGACCGTGCGTGCGTGTGTCATTGAGTGGCTCTTCGTTGTTGGACGACCTTATTGGTACGGATCCCTACTGCGGATTCGTTCGGCGTTCGTGATCGGTCTCGATTCGATCGGAGCGAAACGGCGCCGGCGTTTCCACCGCGCCCACGAACGTATTTCTTTATGAGAAACAGAATGTCTTCTCCGTAGAGCCGCTAATATCCCGAATTTCTCCGTGTTACACCATACCATTCGTTACAACAGTACCCGTGTAATTATGCGATCCCGCCGCTATCTATTTCTTATAGAGAAATAGCATACGGCGAATCGTTTGCGGTTGTTCGGAGGGGCGGACGGCCTCGAGTCAGTCGAAGACTGCCAGGCCCTCCTGGGCTGGGCGGATACTGAAGATTTAACCCCGATCAACCAGACACACCGGTATGAACGACGATACGTCCCTTCGCCGCTCTCGGTCGCTCGACGGGGAGTGGCTCTTCGAAGTCGATCCCGACGGCATCGGGATGACGGAGGGATGGCAGACGGAACTCGCGATGTGGCTCACCGAGGCCAATCCCGTCGACGTTCCGCACAGCTGGCAGGAGGACGACGGCCTGCGGGGATATACCGGAACCGCGTGGTACAATCGGACCTTTCAGGTCGACGTGGCGGAACTCGAGTCACGGCGCGTCTTCGTCGAATTCGGCGCCGCCGACTACTGGACGACCGTCTGGGTCAACGGGGAGCGGGTCGGCGAAAACCGCGGCGGCTACCTGCCCTTCGAGTTCGAAATCACGGATGCGATCACCGACGGGGAGAACGCGCTCACCGTCGCGGTTCACGATCCCGAGGATCTGTCGGAGATTCCCCACGGGAAGCAGGGCGAGCCGTGGTTTACGCGCGTCAGCGGAATCTGGCAGTCGGTGACGCTCTCGTTCCGGCCGGAGACCCACGTTTCGGGGGCGAAAGTGACGCCCGACCTCGAGACGGATACCGCCGCCGTCTCGCTTGATGTCGACGTCGGCGACAGTGATCCGTCGGCGGTCGACGCCGTCGTTCGAGCCTCGCGAGACGGGGAGGTCGAAGCGATCGCCGTCCATCCGATAGACGGGGACGACGACGCCGTCCTCGAGTTCGACGAGCCGGCGTACTGGTCGCCCGAGTCCCCGGCGCTGTACGACCTCGAGATCACGCTCGAAGCCAACGGCGAGGTGCTCGATCGCTACGAGGATTACTTCGGCCTCCGGACGATCGAGCGCGACGACGACGGCTTCCGGCTCAACGGCGACCCGATTCGACTCCGCGGGGTGCTCGATCAGGGCTACTTCCCCACGACGTTGTACCGACCGCCGGACGACGGCTTCTTCGAGCGCGAACTCGAGCGCGTCTCGGAACTCGGGTTCAACCTCGTTCGCAAACACCTCAAACCGGCCCACCCCGATTTCCTCGAGGCAGCCGACCGGCAGGGAATCCTCGTCTGGGAGGAGCCGGCGAACCCGGCACAGTATACGGATCGCTCGAAAGAAGAGGTGAAAACCGAACTCCGCCGGCTCGTCGAACGGGACTACAACCGGCCGAGCGTCGTGGTCTGGAGCCTCTACCACGAGGAGTGGGGGATCGGCCACGACGAGGCCGAAGAGACGCTCTGGACCGACGAGGCGAAGCAGACGTACCTCGCGTCGCTGGTCGAAACGGTTCGGGAGTGGGATCCGACGCGCCTCGTCTGTGACAACTCCGGGTGGGCCCACGTCGAGACCGATCTCAACGACTACCATTGGTACTGTATCAGTCCCGACCGAGCGACCGAGTGGGTCGAGAATCTGGAACACACGCTCCACCACCGCCGGGATAACTACGCGACCCAGCGCTGGTCCGACGACGGCGAGCCGGTCGTGATCTCGGAGTTCGGCGCCCTCTCGTTTCCGTCGGTTTCCACGCTCGTCGACCACTACGGTCGAGAGCCGGCGTGGTTCTCCCACGAGTTCCTCACCGACCCGGTCAAGCGGCCCAGCGGCGTTCAGGACCGGTTCGCCGAGACCGGTCTCGACGACGTCTTCGACGGCCTCGAGGACCTCGCCGCGTCGTGGCAACACCGCGCGAGCGTCTCGCTCGAGCACATCCTCGGCGAGTTTCGAACGCGGGAGGAAATCGCCGGCTACGTGCTGACGCAGCTGTACGATACCGAGTGGGAGGTGACCGGCCTGCTCGATTACTGCCGAAACGAGAAGGCCGTCTACGACGACGTCGCCGCGCTGAACGCCGACGTGACGATCGTCCCGACGGTCGATTCGCACGTCGCGTGGGGCGGCGGGGAGTGCGAACTCGAGATCGCGCTCGTCAACGATACCGACGACCGCGTCGTCGAAGACCTCGAGTGGGAGTTCGACGGGACGACCGAAACCCGACAGCTGACTGCCCCGCCACACTCCGTAGCGGAACTGGATCCGGTTCGGATTACCGCCCCGGAGGTCGAGTCGGTACAGATCGCTGATCTAACGGTTCGGGGCTGCTCCGAGACGGAACTGGCGCGTACGGAACCGATCGTCGTCGTCCCGTCGCCGCGCGAACCGCCGGAAGCGCTGGTGTTCGCCGAGGGGACGCTCGCCTCGAGACTCGCGTCGGTGGGATTCGACGTCACCCACCGCCTGACGCCCGACGTCGACGTCGCGTTCGTGACGGAGACGACCGCGGAGATCGTCGAGTTCGTTTCGAACGGGGGGACCGCCGTCCACGTCCCGGACCGCCAGGGAGAGATGCAGGGGACCGAGTTTTTCGAGTTTCGGTCGCTCCCGCGGACGGACAGCTGGAACAACGCGGCGTCGTTTTTCTACCAGGATTCGCCGCTCGTCGAGGCGTTCTGTTCGAACCGCCACCTCGGGTGGGAGTTCGAAGACGCCTACCCGTACGACATCGTCGCGGACGTCGCGCCCGAGGAGGACACCGTCCACGTCGGGTTCGTGCGGGGGTGGCTGGCCGACCAGGGGAGTCCGCTCCTCGAGCGGTCCGTCGACGACGGTCGGGTCGTCGCGTGCACGTTCCGCGTGCAGACGACCGCCGGATCGCACCCGGTAGTGACCGGGTTGTTGTGTCGACTCGTCGACTATCTCGCCGGCCGGGACTAGGCGAGTTCTCGGCTCGGGACAATCTATATGTGGCGGTGAGCGTAACTACGACTATGGCTAAGTCAGAGTCTTCTATCCGGTCCGTTAGCCGCACCTTCGAAATCTTGGAGGTCATCCGCGACCTCGACGGTGCGACCATCGGCGAGATCACGGAGCGGGTCGACATCGGACAGCGGTCGGTGTACAACTACCTGAAAACGCTCGAGCATAACGAGTACGTCGACAAGGACGGCGACGAGTACCACATCGGACTGCCGCTTTTCAGTCTCGGCTCTCACGCGAGAAATCTCGTCCCCATCTACGACATCGCCCAACCGCAGGTCGATCGCCTCGCCGAGGAGACGGGCGAACTCGCGACGCTGTTCGTCGAGAACAACGGCCTCGGGGTCTACCTGTACTACGCCAGCGGAACGAACGGAATCGAACTGGGCACGCACGAAGGCGAACCCGTCCACCTCCACAGTACGGCGTCCGGAAAAGCGCTACTCGCGTTCCGCTCCCAGTGTGAGGTCGACGGCATCGTTTCGGAGCACGGTTTACCGATGCTCACGTCGAACACCATCACGACACGTGAGTCCCTCGACAACGAACTGACCGCAATCCGCGAACGAGGGTACGCGGAGAGCGACGAGGAACAACGGCCCGGGTTGCGATCGCTCGCTGCACCGATCACCGACGACGACGGGCGAAGTATCGCGTCGATCGGTCTCTCTTGCCCCGTCCACCGCGTCGACGACGATCAGTTCTACGGCGACTATCTGACCGCGCTCCAGGGTGCGGCGAACGTGATCGAACTCGAGTACAACTACGCGTAGTGCTGCCGGCCTGACTCGTTCGGAGCGACGGCGGTATCTCGTTCCCGACCGGATGACTCGAACTCGACGTTAAAACTGTGGTCTCCGCTTAGTTTTCCTGTAGCCAGACGCGCATCGCACTGCTTTCGCGGTTATCCCACGCGTAGTACGGGATCGCGGTCAATTGGGCCGTCGTCTCCTCGCATTCCTCGGCCGGTCGGTAGAGGCTGTTCCCCCAACCGTCGAGAGCCGGGACCGGCGCTTCCCCCTCGAGGACGGTCACGCCGCCCAGGAGGTCGTCCCGGTAAACCGGCTCCAGGTCGGTCGTCGAGTCGACGCGGTACTGATGCACCGGTCGCTCGGCGTCGGGCTCCTCGAGGCAGTACACGATCGGCCCGCGCTCGAGGGCGACGCGGCCGGCGTTGGCCGCGACCGCGGGATGGCTGCGGACGACGGTAACCGACATCTCGAAAGTCGCGGTGATTCGATCGTCGTCCCACGTGCGCTCGAGGGAGACGTACCCGTCGCCGTCGACCGGGATCGGCTCCCCGTTCACCTCGATCGACGCCTCGTCGCACCACTCGGGGACGCGAAGGGAGATCGTCGCCTGCGTCGGTTCCGGCGCCTCGACGTCGATCGTCACCTCGCTGTCCCAGGGGTAGTCGGTCGTCTGTGCGACCTCGAGTTCGGCGTCGTCGACCGTCGGTGTCGCCGTACTCTCGACGTACTGGTTGACGTAGAGTTCCCGCCCGTCGACGGTGTACAGGTACCGCTCGAGCGAGGCGAACAACCGCGCGACGTTGGGCGGACAGCACGCGCAGTCGAACCAGCCCTGACGGCCGTGGCTCCCGTCGCTCTCGAGGCGGTTGTCGTAGAAGAACTCGGTGCCGTCGAGCGAGACGCCGGCCAGGAAGCCGTTGTAGAGCGTCCGTTCGATGAGGTCGGCGTACTTCGCGTCGCCGGTCAGTTCGAACATGCGCCGGTTCCAGAAGACGCTCCCGATCGCCGCGCAGGTCTCGGCGTAGGCCGTGTCGTTGGGCAGGTCGTAGTCCTCGGTGAACCGCTCGCCCTCGTGGGCCGACCCGATGCCGCCGGTGACGTACAGCCGCTTCGTCGTCATGTTCCGCCAGAGCCGCTCTAAGTGCTCGAGCAGTTCGTCGTCACCCATCTCCGCGGCGACGTCCGCGGCGCCGGCGAAGAAGTACATCGCCCGCACGGCGTGACCCTCGACGGCGTCCTGCTCCTCGAGCGGGGCGTGCGCTTGCGCGTACGTGCCGTCGTACTCGCCGTCTTCGTAGAACGCGCCGCGAGCGCTCTCGGCGATTCCGCCGTCGTCGGAGTCGTAGCCGGCGATCTCCTCGGTGTTCTCGAACTCCCGCTCGAAGCGGTCGGTGCGGCCCCGAACGTCGATGAAGTAGGCGGCGAGTTCGACATAGCGATCCTCGCCGGTCGCGCGGGCGAGTTTCACCAGGGCGAGTTCGATCTCCTGGTGGCCCGGCGCGCCGTCGACCTCGTCTGGGAACACCTCGTCGATGTAGTCGGCGAATTTCGTCGCGACGTCGAGCAACGACGTCTTCCCCGTCGCACGGTAGTGCGCAACGGCCGCTTCGATGAGGTGGCCCGCGCAGTACAGTTCGTGCATCATGTTGAGGTTCGTCCACTTCTTCGCCGGCTCCTCGAGCGCGAAGTACGTGTTGAGGTAGCCGTCGTCCTCCTGCGCGGCGGCGATCAGGTCGACGACCTCGTCGACCCGTTCCTCCAGGTCAGGGTCGTCGGTCGTCGCGAGGACGTAACTGGCGGCCTCGATCCACTTGTACGCGTCCGTATCGGCGAACCAGAACCCCTCGAAGCCGCCCGTTTCGCCGGCGGCGGCCCGCCGGAAGTTCTCGAGGCAGCCGCTCGTCTCGAGTTGCTCGTACTGGTACTCGATCGTCACGTCCCGGTTCGTCTCGATTCGCGGACGCCAGAAGTCGTCGGTGATCGTCACGTCCGAAAGCGGGACTGCGTCTGCGTTCATCATCGTCTATTGTGTGCGAACAGCACACAATGACATATAAATACTGCTGTAAGTCCGTCCCGTCGGCGACCCACACATTTATGATAGGCTGTGAAACAATTCCGAACGATCATGGCAGACCTTTTCACGCACGCGAGCGGCGAGTCCGAGTCTCGAGCGACCGTTCGGCTCGATCCCTCGCGCCGGGGCGACGACGTGTCTCCCGAACTGTATAGCAAATTCGGCGAACACCTCTACACGCCGCGGAACGTGACGAACGTCCTCGAGGCGCAGGTGCTGTTCAATCCGACCTTCGGCTCCTGGAAGTTCGGGGACCAGCAGTACGGTGCCGACGGCGGGAACAGCGAGCTCTCCGACCCCGACGCCATCGACGAGCGGATCGAGACCTACGCCGAGACCCACGGGTTGCCGGCCGCCGAGCGGTTGCAGCGCGCGTATCACGATGGCACTGCGCTGTGGTGGTTCCCGTACGGGCACGCCGCGGACGTTCGAACGAGCCCCGACATCGGAACGGCGGACGACCGCGCACAGCGGTTCGAGACCGGATCCACGGACGGATACGACGGGCTCGCGCAGTGGTGTTACCTTCCAGTCCACCGGACGACCGCGTTCGAGGGGCAGGTAACGCTGCGCGCCGCCGAGGAGACGTCGGTTCGTCTCGCCATCCACGAGGTCGACGACGACGGCTCGATCGGCACGCTACTCGCCGAAACCGAGGTGACCGCTCGAGACGAGAACCGGACCGTCTCGTTCTCGCTCGAGCTGCCGCCGGTCGACCGGGAGGACGAGCGTCTGTACGGGTTCAGCGTGACCACGCAGGCGTCGGACGCGAACGTCGTCGTCGACCGCGTCTGCTGTTATCCCGACGATCACGTCGCCACGGCCGATCCCGAAATCGTCGAGTTGCTCTCGGAGATGAACCTCTCCGTGCTCCGGTGGCCCGGCGGGAACTTCGTCTCCGGCTACCACTGGGAGGACGGCGTCGGCCCGATAGAGGAGCGGCCGACGAAGCCGAACCCGGCGTGGGACGCCCTCGAGACGAACCTGTTCGGCACCGACGAGTTCGTCGCGCTCTGCGAGGCGGTCGGCTGCGAGCCGATGATCTGCCTGAACGCCGGGAGCGCGACGCCCGAGGAAGCGGCCCGCTGGGTGGAGTACTGCAACGGCTCGACCGACACCGAGATGGGCGCGCTGCGGGCCGAACACGGCCACCCCGACCCGTACGACGTCACCTACTGGGAGGTCGGGAACGAACTCTACGGCTCGTGGCAGATCGGCTGGACGACGCCGAGGGGTAACGCGGACCGGTTCCGCCGGTTCAAGAACGCGATGGAGTCCGTCGACGACTCGATCGAGGTGCTGGCCTGCGGGAACCGACTGACCGACTGGAACGAGCCGCTGCTCGAGGAACTCGACGCGGACGACTGGCTCACGGACCACGTCCTCATGGAGTGTCACGCCAGTCCCGAGACCGATCCGGTCGAACTGTTCAACGCCCACTCGGGCGTCGCGAGCCAGTTGCGCGAGGAGTACGAGGCGGTCGCAGCCGACTGCCGGGACGCCGGCCTCGAGGACGTGCGACAGGCGATTACGGAGCTGCAACTGTTCACCCGGTTCGACGAGCCAGAGGACGACACCGAACCGTCCACAGACTCTCAGAAGCACCAACTCGACCGCGAGACGCTCCCGACGAACAAGAGCATCACCGAGGTCGTCTTCGACGCCACGATCATCCACGAGTGCATCCGGAGCGGCACCGTCGAGATGGTGACCCACTCCGGCGTCGGGAACCACGGCGGCGGCCTCCGGAAGTCGCAGGGACGCGTGTGGGCCGACCCCTGTTACTACGGCCAGCAGCTCGGTTCGGGGCTCATCGGCGGGACCCCGATCGGCGTCGACGTGACCTGCCACACCTTTTCGACGGAGACGACCTGGGGGGCGGACACGAGCGAGTGGTTCGGCGAACTCGAGCCGGTGACCGACGAGCCCGCAGTCGACGCGATGGCGGTGACCGACGCCGACGAGCATGATCTCGCCGTCATCCTCGTCCACCGCGACGCCGGGGCCGACGCTATCGACGTCACGGTGTCGGGCGAGCCGCTGGCGGCCGTCAACGGGGGCGAAATCACCGTCGACCGCCTCTCGGCGGAGACGATGTACGACCGAAACACGCTCGAGGAGCCCGACCGGATCACGCCGACGACCGACAGCGCGGTGGTCGACGAGGATAGCGTCACGGTGTCGCTTCCGCCGTACTCGATGGTTCGGTTGACCGCGGACCGGGAGAATACGGCTGAAGCCGAGAACGGGACGTAAGCCTGCAGCGGGCTAGCTTTCGTCGAGAAACGAGAACGGCTCCCAGCCGAAGTAGAGTCCGGCCGCCGCGACGAGAATCACCACGCCCTGGATCGACAGCGTCAGCACGGAGATAACGTATCCCCCCGATCCGGGTTCTTGGAAGGGAAACAGCGCCAGCAGGATAACCGCCAGCGTCAGGGTGATCGCGAGGAGCCCCCGGAATATCGCTTCGCTCGTGTTCATTGCACGCTCGTTTCGACGGCGGCGTAATAGAAGTACTGGAGACTGTCAGGCCCAGATCGTGGGAACCGCTACTGCGTCGGCTCGTTCTCGAGCCGTGCGGTATCGTCCGGTTCGTCCGTAAGTTCGGGACTGTCCCAGTACTCGTGGGTGTCGAGTTCCCGGAAGCAGGTCACCGTGTGGTCGTCGTCGCCGTCGACCGGCACCGCGTCGGGCGCGCTGTGCTTACAGGCTTCGCGCGCTTTCGGACAGCGGGTGTGGAACCGACAGCCCGAAGGTGGGTTCCGCGGATCCGGCACGTCAATCTTCCGAAGTGGCGAGCCGTCCGGTTCATCGACATCGGGATCGAGGTTCGGCGTCGCCCACACCAGCGCCTTCGTGTAGGGGTGTTTCGGATTCTCGAGCACCTCGTCGATGGGGCCGAGTTCGACCAGCTCGCCGAGGTACATGATGCCGATCCGACCGTCGGACTTCCCGGCGACGTAGCTGGCGTTCGAGAGGTTGTGGCTGATAAACAGGAAGGAGGTGTTGAACTGCCCCTGCAGTTCCAGCATCAGGTCCATCATGTCGATCCGCAGGGAGACGTCGAGCGCCGACACCGCCTCGTCGGCGAGGATGAGATCGGGGTTCATCAACAGCGCCCGAATGAGCGCGACGCGCTGTTTCTCGCCGCCCGAGAGCTGGTGGGGGAACCGCTTGGCGTAGTCCTCCGGCGGGGACATGCCGACTCGCTCGAGCATTTCGTAGATGCGCTCTCGGCGATCGAAGGCGTCCATCTCCGGCTTGCGAAGCTTGAGCGGCGCCTCGAGGGAGTGCTGGACCGTCTTGTTCGGATTGAGCGACGCACCCGGGTCCTGCGGGATGATCTGGAGCGATTGCCGAATTTCGTCGAAGGGAATCTCGACGGTTCCTTCCCCGTCTTTGGCCTTCCAGATGTCTTGCCCGCGGTACGACACCGTGCCGGCGGTCGGCCGCTGGACGCCGATCGCCGTCTTTCCGAGGGTCGTCTTTCCGCAGCCGGACTCGCCGACCAGCGCGACGACGTCGTTCTCGGGGATCGAAAGCGAGACGTCGTCGACCGCCTTGACGATGTCAGTGTCGCCGCGCAGCCGAGAGAGCATCGACGAATCCGACTCGAAGTGGACCTCGACGTTCTCGAGGGCGACGACGTGATCGTTACTCATTGATCTTCACCTCCTGAAGGGTCAGCGGTACCGCATCGGGGACGTCTTCGACGTAGTGACACGCCGCGACGTGTCCGTCGTCCGCGTCCGAATCTAGCGGCGGGTCGTCGCGTTCGCAGACCGCATCGGATAGCGGACATCGGGGATGGTAGGAACAGCCCTCGGGAACCGACACCGGATCCGGCGCCGCCCCCTCGATCGGCTTCATCTGTTCGCGCGGCGTATCGAGATTGGGCGTCGAATTGAGCAACGCTCGCGTGTAGGGGTGTTTCGCCGCCTTCAGCACCTCGTACGCGTCGCCGACCTCGACGAACTCGAAGGCGTACAGGACGGCGATCCGATCGGCCAGGTTCGCGACAAGCGGCAGGTCGTGGGTGATGAAGACGATCGTCAGATCTCGCTGTTCGGCGATCTCCCGGATAAGTTGGATGATGCTGCGCTGCATCAGCAAGTCCAGCGCGGCGGTCGGTTCGTCCATCACCAGTACTTCGGGCTCGAGGACGAGCGAGAGGGCGATCAACGCCCTCTGGGACATGCCGCCCGACAACTCGTGCGGGTAGGAGTCGAGCACTTGGTCGGCCTCGAGGTAGAGGTCAGAGAGTAGTTCCTCGGCGCGGGCCATCCCTTCCTCGACGTCGTAATCGTGGACGGACAGCGTCTCTCGGAAGTGGTCTCCGATCGTCATCGTCGGGTTGAACGAACTCATCGCGCCCTGGAAGACCATCGCGATCTCCTCCCAGCGGACCTGCTTGATCTCCTCGTCGGAGAGCTCGAGCAGGTCGATGGATTCGCCCGACTCAGGATGGTAGGTGATATCGCCGGTGAGGATGCCGGGATCGACGACCGCGTCGAGCAACGCCGAGGCGAACATCGATTTCCCGCTCCCGCTCTCCCCGACGACGCCGAGGACCTCGCCTCGTTCGATGTCGAGGGAAACCTCGTTCAATACCTTCGATTCGCCGCGTTCCATGTCGAACGAGACGCTCGTGTTACGGACCTCAAAGATCGGATCGTCGACCGACGACGTTCGTGCGTGTTGTTGTTGTTGCATCGTTATTCCTCGTACGGCGCAGTGTCTTCGACGGTTTCCGCGTGACGCGCCCGAATCCGCGGGTTGAACAGTTTTTCAGTGCCCTGTGCGAACAGTACCAATCCGAACGAGAGCGTGACGATCGTTATCATCGGAATGAGTAGCCAGTATACCATCTCGAGCGAGTAGATGGCGGCGTTCGTGTAGGCGTTGTTGAGCATGATTCCCCAGTTGCTTCCGACGCTGTTCAGGAGCCCGAGATAGTACAGGGCGACCGATCCGAAGATCACCCCCCGCGCGGAGTTAACGAAGTTGATCAGTACGTAGGGCATGATATTTGGGATAACGTCGTCCTTGAGGATTCTCGTAAGGGGTGCACCCATGATCCTCGAGACCTCGACGTACGTGTGATCCCTGATCGAAAGCACCTGGGATCGAATCGATCGCGCGAGGCCCGCCCACGCGTTGATCGAGAGGAAGATTCCGACCAAGTACGGGCTCCGCGGGTCGAAGACGGCGACCAGGAGGATGATCAGAGGTAGGCCGGGGATAGTCATCGCAATGTCGGTAAAGGTAGTCAGAACCCTGTCGACGAACCCACCCTTGTAGCCCGAGACGGTTCCGATACCCACTGCCATGATCGTCGAGAACACCGCTCCGGCCAGGATCATCTTCAGCATCGGCGGCGTCGCGTACACGATCTCCGACAGGAGGCTCGTCCCGAGATTGTCCGTTCCGAGCGGGTACGACATACTCTGGAACGGCGGCGTGCGGTTCGGCCCCTGTCCTTGCGTCGGCGCAGGAACGAGATAGAGTCCGACCGTCCCCATCAAGACGTAAAACAGGATAATGAGGGAGCCGAGCTGCGTCCGCCAGTCGTCCCAGATGACCCGTAGCGGGGCGAGAACGGCGACGTCAAGCCACTCCCTGTACAGTTCCGACCGAGTCGCTCTCGGCCCGTCGCTTGCTCCGTCTCGGTCGTCGGTCGCGTCGAACGTCGAATTCGTTTCAGCCATTGTCAGTCACCTCTTAGTATGCCTCTTTGGACTGGCCTTCGCTGATCCGCGGATCGATCTTTCCGTACGTGAGATCCGCGATCAGGATACAGATCAGAACCGCGACGGTGATAACGAGGAAGATGCCCATCATCAGCGGGTAATCGCCGCTGTGGATTCCCTGCAGGAGGTAGTACCCCAGCCCGGGGTACGCGAAAATCTCCTCGAGGATGACCGAGCCGCCGAACATGAATCCGATGGAGATCATCAGGCTCGTGTACATCGGCAACACGGCGTTTCGACCGACGTATCGAATCGCGATTCGCCGTCCGGGGACGCCGCGGAGGTTCGCAACCCGAATGTAGTCTTCACCGATCTCCTGGATGGCGTTCCCTCGCATCGTGACCGCCGTCCCGCCGAAGCCGGTCACGACGAGGGACGCGATCGGGAGCGTCGCGTGGTACAGGACGTCGGAAATGAACGCGACCGACAGCGACGGATCGATGCTGGTCGAGTAGTTCCCCGACTGCGGGAAGACACTCAGCTGGATGGAGAGAACATACACCAGGAAGATCGCCGCGATGTAGTAAGGAACCGAGTTTAGAAACATCGAGACGACCGTCGAGCCGACGTCGAATCGGCTTCCCTCTTGATACGCCATGACGGCCCCGAGAACGATCCCGATCGCGAACGAAAGCAAGATTGCGATCGTCAGGAGGAAGATCGTCCACGGGGCGGCTTCGATAATGATGCCGCTAACGGGGCGGTTGAACCACACCGATTGCCCGAGATCCCCCTGCAGGACGCTGGTGAGATAATCGAAGTACTGGACGTACAGCGGCGTCGACGGGTCGACGTTCGTGTACGACTCGACGAGCGAGTTGAGTTGGGACATATCGACGCCGTTCGATCCGCGGTTCTGCATGACTTGGGCCCTGATGTACTCCGCCGGACCACCAGGCATCGCTCGAATCAGCCCGAACGTCACGGTTATCACGGCGAGAAACGTGATAACTGCTTGCCCGAGACGCTTTATTATGTACATTAATTTGAATGAGTGTGGTAGGTGTTGTCCTATAATGGTTCCGTTTTACTGACGGATCGGCGCCGAGCGTCGCAGCCCTACTTCGCCTGTAGGTCGCCGAACCGCGGGAACCACCAGAGCGGCCACTTCGACTGGTACTTCGGCGAGTCCGGTTCCGGGACCTCCCAGTCGTCAGTGTAGAACCAGACCGGATCGTTAATTTCGTTGATCTGCAGCATCGGCATCGTCTGGTTGGTGATCCACGCGAGTTCGTCGACGAGACTGGTCGCTTCCGCTTCGTCCTGCGTAACGAGTAGCTCCTCCATCAATCCGCGCGGATCGACGGACTCGAGTTCGCCGTCGGGGTCGCCCATCGGCGGCGCCTCGAGGTCGTCGGGGGAGAGGTTCATGAACTCCGGATCGATGTTGTAGTACATGTCGAAGACGTAGTACGGGCTCGATCGCTGGAGCGTCCACCCCGTCGACGCCAGTTGGAAGTCGCCGGCGAGGTAGTGGTTAGACCAGTACGCCGACTCCTCGATCTGCTGAAGCTCGGCGGCGATCCCCTCCCCGTTGAGGTTGTCGACGATCGTCTCGTAGACGGGATGCCAGTCGTTGAAGCCGGCGACGGTTTTGACCGTCACTTCGAACCGGCTGCCGTCGGGACGGTACCACTCGCCGTCGTCCTTCTGGTAGCCCTCTTCCTCGAGGAGCCGTCGGCCCCGCTCCGGATCGTCGTACCGGTGGAGTTGCTCGGCCATCTCGTCGGAGACCTTGTTCCGCCAGCGGTCGCTTTGTTCGTTCTGTCCGTCGATGTTTCCGACGAGGCCGCTCGGCGCCTCGACCGGCTGTCCGAAGCGGCCGTAATTGCTCGCGCAGGCGTCCCGGTCGATAAACTCGCAGATGGCCTGGCGGACGTAGATATTGCCGAAGTCCTCGTCCTCGTGGTTGAAGGGCAACGAGTGGCCCCACAGGGCGGGCAGTTGTGCGTGCAAGAGACTATCAGGAGCGCTGTCGAAGACGGACTCCGGTGCGGTGTAGTTCCGGATGCCGTCGATATCGCCCCCGAGCAGTACGCTCGCAGTGTCGGTCGAGACCCGTTGAATTTCCCAGTAGTCCCAGTTGATGTTGTCTGCGTCCGGGTGGTGCTCGTAGAGGCTCATCCGGAGATAGTTGTTCGTCCGCTCCTCGAACTGGAAGGGGCCGTTCCCTTTCGGCTCGTCGAAGGCGTCGTTGCGGAGATCGCTTCGAATATCGGCGACTTCGTCGTCGGTTGTCGCATCCTCCCACCGCTCGACGTAGTCCCGGTACATCCGGTGTGGCGTCTCGAGCCAGTAGTAGTTGAGCGCGTCCATGAACAGCCGCTCGTTGACCGTTCCGTCGAGGGTGAGCTCGACGGACTTGTCGCCGGCCCGTTGCATGTCGGTCCAGAGGGTCGAGATCGTGTCGCCGATGATGGCGTCGGTCGCCAGTTTCGTGTAGAGGTCGTCGGCGTTGACCGGATCACCGGGGTCTCCGTTGTGCCACGTGAGGCCGTCTCGCACCTTCAACACTGCAGTCTCACCGCTGAACTCCTCGACCGAGACCGCGTACGAGTCGAACTCCTCGTCGGCGATGTGGTATCGCTGGAGCGGATCGCACTGCATCTCGTGGGCGAACGGATTGGTCAGGTTGAGGTGATTGAACTGCCAGTTCGTCGGCTGGGTCGTCGTCGGCTCGACGAACGTATCAGTCCCTCCTGATTCCCCCTCGTCGCTTCCCGCGCAACCGGCCATGACCATCGCACCGCCAGCTGCGCCGGCGCGAAGAAGACCTCTGCGTGAGATAGAGCGCTGACTTGACTCTACCGTGTGCTCATTGCCATATGGTGGCATAGCCCTCTATTCTGTTTAGGGGATAAAAAATATTGTGGACTATAATGACCTACAGAGCGTTTGAGACGAACCGTCGTTTGTCACGGTTGCTCGCGCGGTACTACGGTGGCGAATTAGATTTCCGGCCTCTATTCGAAGCGGATCGGTGTCCACCTACTCCCCTATTGGTACGATCGCCGACCGAATGGGTGCTATCGGTACCGCTATCGTGTAAGCGGACTGCGTGTGGGATGTACTGTCACTCTGTGTTTCCTAATTAGAAACAACAGAATCACACAAAATACATTTACGAATGTACTGTTGTAATCAGATGGGGCGGCTGTATTGAGAATCATGGAGAATGCGGGATGCTTCCGACGAGTAGATGTATTTCTCATTGGGAAACGTAGTCTACTGCGGACTCGAGGTACCGAATCAGCCGTCTTGCCATCTCGTGCTGAAACGGACGGTCACGACGATTACCGGCGGCGTGAGACGATGTGAACTCCGTCACGAGAGCACGGAGATCGGAGTAGGAGTGGTGCGGCAACGCCGCTCTCCGAACGTGCGTCCGAATGCTGTTCTCCGAACGTACCCTCGATCCCTGCTTGCTGGCCGTACGCTCGAGCTGTGGTCGGTGGATCACCAGCCGGTTCGAGCAGTGTCTCCGCGAATTCGACCGACTAGGTCCGCAATTACGACGCGAGAAAAGAACGGCGCGGGACAGAACGGTTGTTCGGAAGCGCTTACTCGACCGAGATCGCGGCGACGGTCGACGGCGGGAGTTCCACTTCGATCGAACTCCCGTCCGCCGGGACGGCGAGGTCGTCGGCGGTAAACTCGTCGGCGTTGTGCTTGGTCACCGCGTAGTCGGGCTCCTGCTCGGCGAACAGAATCTCACCGCGGATGTCGTCCTCGTTCAGGTCCGTTCCCTCGAGGGAGACGTCGACGGTCTGGGCGCTGCGGCAGTCGAGGTTCGTCACGGTGACGTACGTGCCGTCGTCGCCGACGGACGCGGAGGCATTGACGAGCGGGAGTTCGTCGTTCGAATCGCCGTCGACGACGTCGCGGGTCGGCGTGTCGACGGAGGTCCGGACGGCCTCGTTGCCCTTGTGCGGCGCGTAGAGGTCGAAGACGCGGTAGGTCGGGCGGGCCCAGGCGTCGTCCTCGTCGGTTTCGACGAGACACTGGAGGACGTTGACCGTCTGGGCGATGTTGGTCATCGTGACGACGTCGCTGTTGTCGTTGAAGATGTTGAGCACCGCCGCCGCCGAGAGGGCGTCGAACACGGTCCCTTCCTGCTCGAGGCCGTTGTCGGCGGTCGCTTCGGGGTGCCAGGTGCCCCACTCGTCGATGATGACGCCGATGTCGCGGGTGGTCGCCACGGCGTTGATCGCGCCGGCCATGCGCTCGATGTGGCGTTCCATCTCGAGGGCCTCCGCGAGCATGCGGTCGTACTTGTCCTCGTCGGCCTCGGCGACGTTCGTCCCGCGGCCGTAGTAGTGGTGCAGCGTGAGGTGGTCCAGCGGGAACTCCGCACCCCACGGCGCCTCGTTGATTTCTTCGAGGAAGCGGCGGTTCCACTCGTGGCCCTCGAAACCGCAGGCGATGAGCTCGAGGTCGTGGTCGAACATCAGGTTCGCCTGGGTGCCGACGTAGGTGGCGTACCGGCGGTACTCGCGGGCGTACTGCTCGGGGCTCATCTGGCCGCCACAGCCCCAGTTCTCGTTGCCCAGTCCCCAGTACTTCACGCCGTAGGGGTCTTCGCGGCCGTTCTCGCGGCGTCGGTCTGCCAGTTCCGTGTCGCCGTCGTAGTTACAGTACTCGACCCAGTTGGCCGCTTCCTGGGGACTGCCCGAGCCGACGTTCGCCGCCAGGTAGGGTTCGGTGCCGATGCGCTCGCAGAGTTCGAGGAACTCGTCGCTGCCGAAGGAATTGGATTCCTCGGGCAGTTCTTCGGGACCCTGCGCCCAGAAGAGGTTCCGGCGGCGCGGCCGCTCGTCCTGCGGGCCGACGCCGTCCTCCCAGTGGTAGTCGTCGGCGAAACAGCCGCCCGGCCACCGCAGCACCGGCAACTCGAGGTCCTCGAGCAAGGAGACGGTGTCCTCGCGGAAGCCGTCCCCGTCGGCGCTGTCGGCGTGCCAGATCCCGCCGTAGATACACCGCCCCAGGTGTTCGGCGAAGTGCCCGTGGATTTCGGGCGCGATCCGGTCGATACTCGCTGCAGTATGGACTGTGATCTCTGCGTCAGCCATCTGCACGTTCATTTCTGATAATGTAGTATAAGTGCCTCGGTTCATGTCACCATGGTGTTCGATCTCACGACCGGAACGACCGAGCGTGACCGAGACGGTCGAGCGACGACCGCGAGCGGTTCGCTATCCGTGCGGTCCTCGAGACGAGAGCGCTGCCAACGATCGGTCGGAAATCCACATTCGTGGGGAGCGTTCGATCGCGATCCCCCGAGAACACACTGTTGTCGGGACCGAACACGGACAGCCGCTCGAATCTGCTCTCCGCGCCGCGGTTAGGCGGCTTCCTCGAGTACCGACTGGGTCTCAGTCCGTCGATTCCAACCCCACAGAATTATAATCATGTATCACTGATCCGGTATCATGCGAGGATTAGCCAAGACTGCTCGAGAGGAAGGAGCGATGGAACTCGTCGATCGCGATCGTCCGGAACCCGCCCCGGACGAGGCGCTGATCGAAGTCGACTACGCGGGACTGTGCGGAAGTGACGCGGGCATCTACGAGTTCGAGTCGGCGTTCGAGCGGATGGAACTGCCGACGATCATCGGCCACGAGTACTCAGGTCGCGTCGTCGAGGTTGGCGACGCCGTGACGAAGTTCTCGGTCGGCGACCGAGTCGTCGAACGGCCGATCCGCGGGTGCGGCGACTGCTATCAGTGCGAGATCGGCGAATCGAACGTCTGTCAGAACGCGGTCATCACGGGCGTCGACCACAACGGTGCCTACGAGCCCTATATCGCCGTCCCCGAGGACGCGCTCCACCCCGTCCCCGACAGCGTCGAACAGCAACACGCGGCGATGGTCGAACCGACCAGCATCGGTGCCCGCGCCGTCATCCAGAACTCCCGCGTACGCGCCGGCACGCGAGTCCTCGTCGAGGGCCCCGGTCCGATCGGACTCCTCACCGCCCAGATCGCCCGCGCACAGGGCGCCGAGGTCGTCGTCAGCGGCGTCGGTCAGGACGCCGACTACCGCCTCCCGCTCGCCGAAGAACTCGGCTTCGAGACGGTCAACGTGGCCGACGACGATCTCGACGCCGTCCGCGACGAACTGACCGACGGCATCGGCTACGACGTCGTCTTCGACACGACAGGCCACCCGTCGGGGCTGCCGTCGGCCGTCGACGAGGTCCGGAAGGGCGGCCAGATCGTCCTCGTCGGACAGACCGGCGAGACGACGATGCCCTACTCGCCGCTCGTCCGCTCAGAGATCGACCTGCAGTGTTCGTACGCGTCGAAGTACGAGGACTTCGAGAACGCGCTGCGCCTGATCGACACGGGCGACGTCGACGCCGAGACGTTCATGGACGACCGCTATAGCCTGCTCGAGGCCGACGAGGCGTTCGAGACGTTCCTCGAGGGCGGGACCTGTAAGCCGGTCTTCGACGTATCGGTGCTGCGCGACTGACAGGAGACGCTCGAGCGACCGGTCGAGCGGGACGAAACCGGCCAGTGTCGATTTCTTCACCGTCGGGTTCCGGTTGTGCAGTCGGTTCGGTCCGTGAGACCAATTGTCGAGGGATTTATGACCGATAAGAACGCTCGATGAGGCATGCCAGTTCAACGCCCTCGACAGCGTCGTCAACGACCGCCCGACATCGCCCGCACGTCGCCGAACCGTACTCGGACGGGTTCCCGACACGCTCGCTCGGCACAGTATCTCCGCCTCGCCGAAGTTGAGGGTCTCCAATGACGAACATCACCTTCATCGGCGCCGGGAGCGTCGTCTTCGCGACGAACCTGCTGACCGATATCTACTCGTTCGAGCGCCTGCAGGACAGTACGATCACGCTGATGGACATCGACCCGGACCGGGTCGAACGGACCGCCGAGGTCGGCGAGGCGGTCGTCGACCACCACGAGCTCCCCGGCGAAATCCGAACCACGACGGATCGGCGCGAGGCCCTCGAGGGGGCCGACTACGTCCTGAATATGATCAACGTCGGCGGGGAGGAACCGTTCGAGAACGAGATCCGCATCCCCGAAGACTATGGCGTGAAGCAAGCCGTCGGCGACACGCTCGGCCCCGGCGGCGTCTTCCGCGCGCTGCGGACCGCCCCGACGGTACTCGATATCGCCCGCGACATGGAGGAGCTGTGTCCCGACGCGCTCCTGTTGAACTACACCAATCCGATGGCGATGCTTTGCTGGGCGGTCGACGAGGCGACCGACGTCGACGTCGTCGGTCTCTGTCACAGCGTCCAGCACACGACCGAGGCTCTGGCTCGCTACCTCGACGTCTCGAGCGACGACCTCGAGCACTGGGTCGCCGGCATCAACCACATGGCGTGGTACCTCGAGTTAGAGCACGACGGCGAGGATTGCTATCCAGCACTCCGCGAGGCGGCGTCCGATCCCGACATCTACGAACAGGATCCGGTCCGGTTC
The DNA here is from genome assembly GCF_000217715.1 of Halopiger xanaduensis SH-6. GTDB lineage: Archaea > Halobacteriota > Halobacteria > Halobacteriales > Natrialbaceae > Halopiger > Halopiger xanaduensis. The sequence goes on along the minus strand of NC_015658.1, from coordinate 238,923 downwards.
GACGTGATGGACCACTTCGGCGCGTTCATCACCGAATCGAGCCACCACCTGAGCGAGTATCTCCCGTACTTCCGGACGGACGACGCCCTCATCGAGGAGTTAACGCCGGACGAAGACTTCGGCCACTACACGATCGAATGGATGCCGACGGGGCGGTATCTGGAACACTGGCGGTCCTACCAGCCGGCTCTCGAGGACGAGTTCGAGGTTACCGAGGACGACGTCGCACTGGATCGCTCCGCCGACTACGGATCCCGGATCATCCACTCGATCGAGACCGACGAGCCCCGCCGCATGAATCTCAACGTCCGGAACGACACCGATGCAATTGCCAACCTCCCGGACGACGCCTGCGTCGAGGTTCCGTGTCTAATCGACGGTCGGGGAGTTCGTTCCTGCTCCGTCGGCACCCTCCCGCCGCAGCTCGCATCGTTGAACCGTTCGAACATCGCCGTGCAGGACCGCGCCGTCGACGCGATCCTCGAGCGGGACGAGACTGCCCTGCGACAGGCCGTGAAACTCGATCCGCTGACGGCGGCCGCGCTCGATCTCGAGACGATCGACGAGATGATCGACGACCTGCTCGCTGCGAACGCCGAGTATCTCCCTGACCTCTACTGACTGCGGTCTCTGATAGTTATAGTAATGTATAATATATACAATTCTATGGCGGGCGATCGCCGAACTGTTCCTCAGGAGTTATGGAAACAGCCGATGCGAATCTTGGAAATATAGGGCCAGTTCGATGCTATTTCAGTCAATATCGTTAGCTCGACTGCTCAGCCGTAGCCGAGAGAGGGAATCTGATCGGCGAGTAGGTCTCCGAGGAATACAGGGTCCGATATATTGTGTTTCATACGGAAATTCTGGAAATGAACAATTGCTAAGCGTATACCATATCGACTAAACAACGAAATATCGAGAATTGATTTTGATCCGGGTTATATTGCTTAAATCTCGCAAGACTATTTGGACATTTCCTCACGATACGAAACGATCTGATTGACTGTTAGTATAGACACATATTCATCTAATCAAGATTGTATCGGATAAAGACCGATCAGTTGAAGAGAATCTGGCTTCCGTGAACTGTTCCTCGGAACGAGTAGATGACTACTACCGAGGAGACTCGTTCGGAAGCGGACGAACGAACGCTAGTTGATCGTCGCTCCTGCTTGAAAGCCGCCGCAAGCGGAGTCGCGCTCGCTCTCACCGGTGCCAGCTCGGCGGCGGCTGCCGAGGAAGACTACGACGTTATCGAGGTCCCCGCTGGAGAGACGCACACGATCACGCTCGGCGACGACGACACGCTCGAGAACACGCTGATCGACATTTCGGCGCGGAACGCGAAATTCCAGATCTCCGCACGGGGGTCGGGTTGGGAAGTCCGCAACCTCGGGATCCGCGGGAACTGGGACGAGACGACGAAAGCCGAACCGTTTATCGTCAGCGGCGACGGCGTCGTCGACAACTACTACTTCGCCGACGGTGCCACCGGCGACACGTACCCGAACGGGCCGACTGGCATCTACGTCGCGAACGACCACAGCGGCACGATCGAGATCAACAACGTCAACATCCAGGACCTGCCCGACAACGCGATCTACGGCAGTTCGCCGGGCGACCCGCCCGAGCACAGCCTCGGCGCCGGGGGCGGCGGCGACGTGATCGTCACGAACAGCTACGCGGCCGACTGCGTCTCGTCCTCGTTCCGCGTGGGGACCGACGGCAGCCGCGTCGAGAACTGCGTCTCCGTCGGCTCCGACTGCGGCTTCTGGGGATTCTACAACGCGCCGAAAGTCGTCGACTGCGATTTCTCCGACTCGGAGATCGGCGACATCCGCGTCGGCGACGGCCAGTGGCAGGACGACGCGACACCCAGACTCGAGAACGTCCGCTACGAGACGGAGGTGATCCACTCCGGATCGATCGACGGCTCGTCCGCGGGCTCGCCGCAGCGCACCTCTCCCGAGGCGGTCGAGGGCGTCCCGCTTTCGGCCGAAGAGGCTGCGGCAGGCGGCGGCAGTGACGGCGCCGACCCGTCGCCGGACGACAGCAGCGGCGACGACGGCGAGGGCTCGGACGAAACCGAGCCGGAGGAACACCTGCTCGCGTTCGTCACCGAACCCGACGCACAGCTTGCCGGCTACGAGTTCTCGGCCGATGGCGCCGTCGAATTCGCAGACGCGCCGTACGAGAGTCCCTCCGGCGGGCGGATCGAGGGCGGAACGTACGAGGCGGAGGACTTCGTCGAGGAAGCTGACGACGGCACGACCCGCGCCGGCGGCGTTACGGGCGGCGGCTACGGCGACGCGTTCACCGTCGTCGGCCCGATCACGTCGATTGACGTCGACCAGCCCGACGCGATGTGGATCGAACTCGACGGCGAGGAACTGTCCGTCGAGGAGGTCCTCGAGGCGACGGGCGCCGACGAGAGCTCTCGGTAACCGGTCGGAGAACGCCGACTCGATCACGCGGCGGGGAGCGTGAACGAGAACGTCGATCCGTCGCCGGGTTCGGAGTCGACCCGGAGCTCGCCGTCGTGACGCTCGACGATGCGTTGACAGAGCGCGAGGCCGATTCCCGTACCGGAATGCTCGCTCTGGCTGTGAAGGCGCTGGAACACGTCGAAGATCCGATCCTGCTGCTCGGGATCGATGCCGATACCGTCGTCGTGAACGGAAATTACCCACCTGTCTCCTCGCCGACTCGCATCGACGCGAATCCGCGGCGATTCGTCACCGCTGTACGTAATCGCGTTCTTGAAGAGGTTCTGGAATACCTGCCGCAACTGGCTCTCGTCGCCGTTGACGCGGGGGAGATCGCCGACGGTAATTCGAGCATCGGTCTCGTCGATCCGCATCCGGAGGTCGTCCTGTACTTCCTCGACGAGCGACTCCAACTCGACCGGTTCGAACGGATCTCCCTGCGTATCGATGCGGGAGTACTCGAGGAGCCCATCGATCATCTCGCGCATGCGGTCGGCGCCGTCGACCGCGAACTCGAGGAATTCTTCGCCGTCGTCGTCGAGGGCGTCGTCGTACCGTCGCTCGAGGAGTTGCAGGTAGCTCGTGACCATCCGCAGCGGTTCCTGCAGGTCGTGGGAGGCGGCGTAGGCGAACTGCTCTAACCGTTCGTTCGACTCCTCGAGCTGGCGCCGGCGTTCCTTGAGCGTGGCTTCGAGGCGTTTCCGTTCCGTGATATCGGAGATGATTCCCTCGACCTCGACGCGATTCCGCTCGTCGTTGAAGACGTTCCGGCCGTAACTTCTGACCCACCGCCGCTCGCCCCCGGCAGTTTCGATACGATAGGTCGTGGAGAACGGCTCTCCCTTCGCCGCTTGTTGTTGCACCGTCTCCCACACCCTCTCGCGATCATCCTCGTGCATAACGTCGTCGCCCCAGCTAACCTCGCCCCGCTCGAGCGCCTCGGGATCGTAACCGGTCACCTCGTTACAGGCGTCGCTGACGAATTCCATCGGCCAGCCGCGCTCGTTCTTACAGCGATACACCACGCCGGGAACGTTCGCGATTAGCGTTGAGAGGCGCTGTTCCTGCTTCTTCCGCTCGGTGATGTCGCGGGCGACGGCGACCATGTACTCGCGATCCAGTTCGATGTAGCTCACGTTGACTTCCGCCGGATAGGTACTCCCGTCCTTTCGCTCGTGTTCGCCTTCGATCGTCACCGCACCCTCGTTTTTCACGTCCTCGACGTGGGATCGCCACTCCTCGAGGTCGGCGAAGACGTGGTCCATGTCGGGAACCGTCAATTCGAGCAGTTCGTCTCGGTCGTAACCGAGGCGCTGACAGGCGGTCTCGTTCGCGTCGAGGAACCTCCCGGTCGGCGGGTCGATCACCAGGACGCTGTCGTAGGTATTGTCGAGCAACGTCCGGAAGAGCTCGAGCTCCTCTTCGCGCTCTTTGCGCTCGGTGATGTCCCGGAAATAGACTGACAGGCCCGTTTCGGAGGGGTACGCTCGGACTTCGAACCAACTGTCGAGCGGCGCAGGGTAGTACTCCTCGAACGCGATGGTCTCCTGCTCGTACATCGCTCGCTCGTATTTCGGCTTGAACGCCCGATTCATCGCTCCCGAGAACTCGTTCCACACGTTCTTGCCGACGAGTTCTCGTCCTTCGGGGTTGATCAACTCGTGAGCGCGCTCGTTGAGATACGTGAATTCCCAGTCTTCGTTGAGCGCGAAGAACCCGTCGGAGATGCGGTCGTAAATCGCGACGCGTTCCTCCTGCGACCGGTCGCTCTCGATCGCCGATTCGAGAAGCTTCGCGACGCTTCGAACGAAGGTTGCGTCGTGCTCCGTAAACCCCTGTTCGTCGGTCGTGTGCGTTCCGAGGACGCCCCAGGGATTTTCCGGAGCGCCGATACGAACGCTGATCCCGCTCACGATGTCGTGGCTGGTGAGCAGTTCGGAACCGGACACTCGTTCGTCGGTGCGGAGATCGGTGACAACGACCGCTTCGTCGGAACGAAGCGTCGCGCCTGCCAGGGAACCCCGATCGGCGGAAACGGTTTCCGAATCGACGAGCCCGTCGCGCCAGCCGACGCCCTGTCGGAGCATTGCGTTGTCGCCGTCGGGAAGCAACTCGAGAACCGCTGCGTACTCTGTATCGAGCGTTTCAGCCACAGCATCGGCGGTATCGTGCAGTAACTGATCGAGGTCATCGGTCTCGAGCGCTCGTCGTCCGAGGTTGGCGATAACCTCCTGCTGACGGACGCGATCACGGACGGCCGCGTCGGTATCCGCTCGAGGTGAAGAGGGCATTCGTTTCCCCTAGCGTGTGACACCGTATAAGGAGAGTGTGTGATATGTCGACGACGGAGCGCGCGGATCGGTCGCTCCGTATCCCTTTCCCTCTGTGATCGATACCACGGGGTCCGGCGAGCGGATCGCGCCGTACTCGCCCAGCGGCCGACGCGACTTCGGTATCCGGGGCCACTTTCTAACCGATCGGCTGCGTATCTACGCACATGCCGGCTGAAACCGTCAACGGCGCACGGCTTTACTACGAGGAATCGGGCAGCGGAACGCCGATCCTCTTCTTACACGGTGTGATGATGGGCAGCCGATTTTTCACCGAGCAGCAGGACGCTCTCGCCGGCGACTACCGGCCGATCGTCCTCGATTTCCGGGGCCACGGTCGATCGGAGAAAACGGAAACGGGGCATACGCTCCCCACGTACGCCGCCGACGTCGAAGCCTTCCTCGAGCAGCGCGAGCTCGACGACGTCGTTCTCGTCGGCTGGTCGATGGGGTCGCTGGTCGCCTGGGAGTTCATCGACCAGTTCGGGACCGACCGTCTTCGCGGGTTCGTCTCCGTCGAACAACAACCGCTCGACCTCGAGGGGGACGACTACGAGCACGGCGTGTTCGATTTCGACGAGTTCGTCGAGTTGATGGAACTCGCACAGACGGATCCACACGAACTGGGGCGCGTCTTCATCGAGCAGATGTTCGCGGGCGAACCGAGCGACGAGGTGGCACGGCTGCTGTTCGACGAAATTGCACGCGTTCCGCCGTCGGTAAAGAGCGCCATTTTCTTCGACCAGTCGGTCCGCGATTACCGACCGGTCCTCGAGGACGTCGACGTCCCGACGCTCGTCTGTCTCGGGGAAGACGAAACGCTGCTCGAGACGGGCGGAGTCGAGTACGTCGCCGAGCGAATCCCGGACGCCGACCTCGAGCGCTTCGCTGACAGCGGTCACTGTCCGTTTCTCGAACAGCCCGCGACGTTCAATCGCGTCCTGTCCGACTTCGTGGACGCCTGTTAGTAGCTGCGGGTTCGGGTCCCGCTGACCGGAGCATGCTGACCGGGTGGCTCCGACGCGACGGACGCGATCATCTCCGCAACTCTTCGGAACGGAGTTCCCCCTTCGCGTACCACGTGCGCGGACGGACCGCGACGAAAACGGCGCCGAGATAGAACGCCGCCACGGCACCGATGACGATCGGTCCGGGGAGCATTCCGATCGCGGCGCTCGTCGCCCACGACGTCGGCGCGAAGGCGGTGATTCGTACGATCCACGCGGCGAGCAGGACGGTAAGCAGCGGTAGATACACCCGTCGGAGCCGGTGTGCGATCGCCTCCTCCGCGCTGATCTTGATCGTGGGTGTCCGATAGTCACGACTCAGCGCTTCGCGCCAGCTCGGATCGGAGACGCCAGCGGACGGGTCGAGTCCGTACGCGAACACGTTTTCCTGCAGCGTCCTGACCCTGCTCCGCCAGATATCGTACGCTCGATAGCGACGGGCCTCGATCAGCAGGAACACCGAGAGCGTCGCGACGCCGATGAGGAGGATATAGTGGGGAATTCCCGGCCGCGAGAAGGCCCACGTGAGAATCGCCGAGATCACGAGCACGGCCCAGTTCGTCGTCCGATCGAGCCGTTCGCGCCAGAATTTCATCCGGTGGATCTCGCCCCGGTACAGGTGTGCCACCGCCGAACTGGGTCCCATCTCCTCCTCGAGAAGGCCCGCTCCGAGGTCCCTGTACTCCGCGTCGCTGGGATCGATATCCTTCGCCGATGAGCGGGGCATTAGACGAGCAGTTGGATGTCGGAATCGGCCATATCCTGAAGCGCCGTTGCCGCCCCGACGCCGACGGTGACCCCGTCGTAAAAGTCGTCCTCGTCGTAGCCCAAGAGATCGATCGTCATCTGGCAGGCTTGGAATTCGACGCCCAGCTCGAGCGACGTCTCGACGAGGTCCTCGATCGTGGCGGTGTCGTTGTCCGCGATCCGTTTTTCCATCAGCGTCGTCGTCAGCCAGTCCATGCCCGGAAGCGCCGCGACCGCGTTCGGCACGGGCACGTTCGGATTGCCGACCGAACTCAGTTGCAGGTCCGTCGACTTCTCCTCGTGGAGGATGTCTAACCCCCAGAACGTGTGAAAGACCGTGACCTCGTAGCCGAACGCTGCGGCGGTACTCGCGAGAATCAGCGGCGGATACGCCATGTCGAGTGTCCCTTTCGTCGCGATGATTGATACCTTCGGCTGCGTCTCGTCCCCGTCAGTTTCTGCGGCGGCGAGTCGCTCCTCGAGGGCGGCAATTCGAGCCTCGAGTTCGGCGCGGGCCGGCGTCTCGTCGGAGGCTTCGGGTGCGTGTGATGTGTCCGTACTCATTGTCTCACTCCGTCTTGCGCACGTAGTGCGTGAAGATCTCGTCTCCCTCCTCCTGATCGACGAGTTCGACGCCGTCGGTCGCTGCCGCCCAGCCGGCGAGGTCGCTCATGCTTCCGGGATCCGTCGCGAGGACTTTCAGGAGCTCGCCGTCGTCGAGGTCGTCAACGGTTTGCTTCGTCTTGACGACCGGCATCGGACAGTTCTGTCCCGTTACGTCGAGCGTCTCCGCGATTTCGTAGTCGGTCATTGTATTGGATTCATCGTACAATACCGGACCTGTTGGTAAAAGCGTGTCGGTGGATATGTGGAATATACACACTACTATTTGGGAATGTAATCGATAAATGCGCTCTTACGGGCATACAATCCATCTAATCTGCAAATGGTATTGTGTAGAAATAGAATTACTATGCAAACCCTTATTGGCGATCGGTCTGTAGACGGCGGTAGCGATGACCGAAGACGACAGCCCCGACGGCGACGACGCCGTCACGGCGATCACGCCGACGGAGTTACGCGCTCGAATCGATAGCGGTGCGGACGTATTCATCCTCGACGTTCGCTCGGAGAGCGATTTCGCCGAGTGGCATCTCGAGGGGACGAACGTCGACATCGTGAACCATCCGTACTTCGACCTGCTGGACGGCGTTCCGGAGGACCTGCGCGCAGCGCTTCCCGACGACCGGCGGATCACGGTTCTGTGTGCAAAGGGCGGCTCCAGCGAGCTCATCGCGGACACGCTCGCCGAGGCGGGCTACGACGTCGATCATCTCGAGGACGGCATGAACGGCTGGGCGCGTCTCTACGAGTACGCGGAACTCGACGTCGACGTCGATGCGACGATCGGTCAGTATCGGCGTCCGTCGAGCGGCTGTCTCGCGTACCTCGTCGTTTCGGACGGCGAAGCGGCGATCATCGATCCGCTCCGGACGTTCACGGACGACTACATCCGCGACGTGGAGCGCCTCGACGCCGACCTCGCGTACGCGCTGGATACGCACGTTCACGCGGATCACGTCTCCGGCGTTCGGTCGCTCGCGGATCGGACCGACGCAACCCCGGTCGTGCCCGACGATGCTGCGGCGCGCGGCGTCGACTACGACATCCCGTACGAGACCATCGGCGACGGGGAGACGCTCGCAGTTGGCGACGTCGAGATCGACGCGATCCACACGCCGGGTCATACGACAGGGATGACCGCGTACAAGGTCGGCAACGTACTGTTTACCGGCGACGGGCTCTTCACGGAGAGCGTCGCCCGCCCTGACCTCGAGGATCCGGATGCGGCCACCGACGCGGCGCGGACGCTGTACGAATCGCTCACCGAGAAGGTGCTACCGCTGCCCGACGAGACGATCGTCGCACCCGCTCACTTCAGCGACGCCGCGACGCCCGCCGACGACGGCACGTACACCGCGACGCTCGGTACCCTGCGAGACGCGATGGACGCGCTGTCGATGGACGAAGCCGCGTTCGTCGAGTCCGTCGTCGCCGATATGCCGCCGCAGCCGGCGAACTACGAGGCGATCATCGCGGCAAACCTCGGGCAGCAAACGCCGGACGATACGGAGGCGTTCGAACTCGAGCTCGGCCCGAACAACTGCGCGGCCAGCGAGGAGGCGCTTACGAACTAGTATGAGCGACCTCACACCGCTGCTTGCGCTCGGCGAGCTCTTTCCCCGGGGCGTCGTCCCCTATCTCCTCGGCGGCCTGCTCATCGGACTCGGCACCGCGATCATCTACCTCGCCACGGGGATCATCGCCGGCGCGAGTACGTTTCTCGAGTCGGCGCTGTCGTACGTCTCCGACGTGTCGCGCTTTAACCGGCACACGTACGTCCGCTCGCGAGGCTGGCGAGTCGTGTTCACTGCGGGTATCGTCAGCGGTGCGGCCGTCTACGCTATCGCCTCCCAAGACGGAATTTGGACGACCGACGTCCAGTGGTGGCGGCTCCTCGGCGGCGGCTTTCTCGTGGGCGTCGGTACCCGACTCGGCAAAGGCTGTACGTCGGGTCACGGCGTTTGCGGCGTCGGATCGCTATCGAAAACCTCGCTCGTGAACGTGGCGACGTTCCTCGCCGTCGCGATCGGGACCGCACAGCTCGTCCAGGCGATGGGGGTGGTGCCGTGAGCACGACGAGTCGACAGCCGCTGTTCGTGCCGATCGTCTATCTCGGCGGGCTGATCTTCGGCGTCGGCCTCGCGATCAGCGGGATGGCCCGTCCGGAGGTCGTTCTGGATTTCCTGCAACTCGAGGATTTCGGTCTGCTGTTCGTTATGGGTGGTGCAGCCGCCGTGACCGGGCTCACGTTCGCCGTTGCGACTCGATACTTCGACGGGGCACCGTTGACGGCTCGGGAATACGCGCGCCGACTGAAGGAATTCGACCGCAACGTCGTCGTCGGCGGTGCGGTTTTCGGCGTCGGATGGGGCGTTTCGGGAATTTGTCCGGGGGCTGCATACGCGAGCGTCGGTATCGGCAACTACCCGATCCTGTGGGCCGTCACCGGGATGTTCCTCGGCGCATACGTGCAGGGATACTGGCGGACGCGGCGAGCTGCCGGTACCGACGACGCGACCGAGCCCGCCACCGGCTAACCGTCGACTCGTTGCGTCGCCGATCGTTCGACACAGCGATTCTCACAGCCGGGCACAGTATTGTACCGACTATGCAAATACTTTTGAGCGGCTATCGCGTAGTATCGGCAACTGATGCCCGACTCAATGAGCGAAATGCTTCGGCAGGATATGGAGTGTGAGGGGCTGTTGGAGTGTTTCCACAATCTCAAGGAAATCGACAAAGACGTCTTCCAACTGCTGAACGAGATCGACGACCCGCTTACCGTCGACGAGATCGCCGACGAGATCGACCGCGAGCGCTCGACCGCCTACCGGTCCGTACAGCGACTGATGCAGGCCGGTTTCCTCCAGAAAGAGCAGATCAACTACGACCAGGGCGGCTACTACCACGTCTACCTCCCGCGAGACGGCGACGAGATCGCGCAGGAACTGCAGCGCATGCTCAACGACTGGTACGCACAGATGGGCCAACTCATCGGCGAATTCGGTGAGAAGTACGGCGACCAGTCCGGACAGACATCGCCGATCGAAAACTGATCACGCGTCGCCCGATCGACTCCAAGCCAGCGCGTTCCCCTTCGATTGTGTCTTGCTCAGCGGTCGATGCGACCGATCTGATCTCCGCCGCTGCATCGGTCACTGATTCCCAGCTTCCGCAGTTCCCCGTCCTCCATCGTCTCCTTCTCGTCCCTCGACGAAGGCTGCGAAATCGTCGGCGAACGCCTCGACCTCGTTCCAGTCCGTGTACTCGTAGTCTCGAGCGGTATCCACGTCGCCCGTCGCGTCTTTGGCGATCCGTTTCATCAGCAGTCGCTTGAGAAACCCGTACTTCGAGTACCGGAGTGCACCCCCGAACAGCCCGATCCGATCGGGGTGCCAGTCCGCTTCCTCAAGCAACCCGTCCACGTACGCCGCCGCCTCCGCTCGTCGTTCTTCGTCGTCGACCGCTGACGACAGCGAGAGTTGGAAGAACGCCGTCGGCCGACTGTGCAACGCTTCTCGATTCGACGCGAGGAACTCCGGGATCGCCGAGTGGTGTTTCCCGACGTGTATCGACGAGCCGATGAGGGCAGCGTCGAACGCGTCGATCGATAACTCGTCGGATATTGATTCGATGTCGACCATCACAACGTCGTGCCCTCGGTTCTCGAGTCTCGCCGTAATCCGGTTCGCCACTTTCGCTGTTTGTCCTTCTCCAGTCCCGTACACGACGAGAAACGATGCCATGCGTTAGATACGCTCTCAATGTGGATAAAGCAACGTGGGGACTGCTTCGGGATGGGGCCGCCACAAATCAACGATGGTCGTGGACCCTAGAGACGTCTCGCAGTGCTCAGGAGAGTCGGTACTGCACGATCGCTTCCGAACCGCACTCGGGACAGCTGTCAGTGTCTTCGTCGACGGTCATTCCACACCGACGGCACTCGTATACGGCCTCCGTTCGCGTCAGCAGGGACAGCAACCGGTCCATTCTGTCAACTAGCATCGTCTACGTGTCCCTCTCGAGTTGCAATCACGGCGCTTCTCGACGGACGTGGGCTCGAGACAGCGGTTCGGTGTCGGAATCAGAGATGGGGAGTTCGTTGGCGGCATGAATCGGGAAAGATGGTGTGGAGGGAGCGCGTGACTGCGATAGGCCGATGTAGGTGTGGTGGTGTCGTCGCCCCCTCTATAGCCACTCTTGGATCCGGGGTTGTATATAGGCGAGCCAACCAGAGTGAAACTGAAACTGAAACTGGACCGGCTAGATCGGATGTAATATGACACATTCGATCTAACGGGCAATAGGTCAGCAGTAGCCGACGAAGGTTGCCTCGTGATGGTGAACGGAGAGACGAACGCTCAGGAACTCGACCGTGTCTCAGCTACTGATGCTACGCACTCGTCTGCGTACCAGATGTTCTCCATTCGTTTGTCATCCGGTGGGACTGATGAACCTCACAGTCAGTATCCGGATAGCGACTCTCTCAATTGAGCGTAGAAAAGCACATCATTATCCGTGATGTATAGTGCGTGATTAGTGCAGATGCAAGTCCAAGAAACCGAAGAAGTCGCGTGCCCGAAATGTGGCGAGACCAGTACCGTCCCGATTCCGGATGCAGACGTAGAACTAAAAATCAGTCCGTATGTAGCCGCATTCGGAGATCACACGAAGGTCGACTGTTCAGACGGACACACCTTCTGGGTCTACTACTGCTAATTGAATGTCAGTATCTATCGGCCAACGATACATGTAAATGTTCCACGGTATAACAGATGCACTTATCGGCACTGATGACGTAGTACCGTTCGATGCCCGAAGAAGTACTATTCAAATCGGAAAGTGACTTGCCTCGAGAAGAAATCGCCTCGTATCTGCGCAGTGTCGCCGATAAACTCGACCAAGGCGAGACGGTGACGCTGAAATCCGGATCAGAATCAGTGACGATGGACCCGCCGGCACGCCCGACCTTCGAGGTGAAAGCCGAACGCGAGGGGCCGGCGGACGGTCCCGGCGAGTTGAGCATCGAGTTCGAGCTCGAGTGGGACGAGAACGGCGACGAGACGGACGCAGGGAGTGGTCAGTTAGAAATAGAGTGACGGGCGCCGCCGTTCGATTCTGGATTCTGCAGTCCGTTGCGATCGGTTCTTCGCGTACTGGAACCGCGCTACTACCGACAGGCAACATCGAAGTGGCTCCGACCGGAATAGCGACGCATGTCTCCCCCACAGATTCGCGTCCTGAGCACCGGCGGAACGATCGCCTCAACGGACGGTCCGGACGGGGCGACGCCGTCCGAGGACGGCGCCGACCTCGTCGGGGCAGTTCCCGAACTCGAGGACGTGGCGACTGTCGACGTCGAATCCGTCTGCGACGAACTCAGCTTCCATCTCTCGTTTGCGGACGTCGCGTCGATGGCGCGCGCCGTCGAGCGTGCAGCGGATGACGGAGTCGACGGCGTCGTCATCACTCACGGCACCGATACGATGGAGGAGTCGGCGTACTACCTCGATCTAGCGATCGACGCCGAGATCCCGGTCGTGTTTACGGGAGCGCAACGACCCGCAGATCATCCGGGGGCGGACGGGCCTGCGAATCTGCTGCAGGCGGTTCGAGTCGCAGCTGACGACCGCTTCGAGGACGGCGTTTACATCGCCTTTGGGAATCTCGTCCACGCGGCCAGATGGGTGACGAAAGCGCGGGCGGGCCGGCCGGAAGCCTACGCCTCACCCGACGCGGGGCCGGTCGCTGAAATCACGGCCGACGGACTGGCGCTGCGACGCGAGCCCCGCAGCGAGTCGGTATCGATACCCGCCCTCGAGACGACGGCCCGAGTCGAGGTGGTCACCAGCGGCTTGGGCGTCGATAGCCGACAACTCGAGCGTGCCGTTACTGACGGCGTTGACGGAATCGTCCTGGCTGCGAGCGGTATCGGGAACACAACCCCCGAACTCGGCGATGCTGTCGCCGATACGGTTGCTGACGGAATTCCGGTCGTCGTCGCGACGCGCTGTTACGACGGCGCTGTCGGTGCGCGATACGGCGGGCCCGGTGGCAGCCAAACGCTCCGTGATCACGGGACGATTCCAGCCGGCGAGCTTCCCCCGTGGAAGGCACGAATCAAACTCGGGTTGGCACTATCGGCCTTCGATGATCACGAGGCTGTCCGGCAGACGTTCGAACGCCAGTAGGGTCGACGGCTTTGTTGAAGTCTAAAGAGAATTATAAGCCGGGGTGACCTCGTCGGGCAGTTCCACGATCACGGACTGCTCGACGAAATCCTTCTCAGCGTTGCACCCGTCACGCTCGGTTCGGGTGCGCCACTACTGCCGCGCAGGATCACCAGCCCGTCCCTGAAACTGGTCGACGTCCAGAAACACGGCGACGTTTTTGCAGAACTCACCCACGAAATTCAGTAACGCCGCAAACGGGGGCACCGCATTGCCAGTGTAGATGGACTACGAGTCCGTTGTGCAGAACAAAACGTCGAGCGACTCGCTCCCATCGAGCGCGGACACGACGGGCGGCGGAGACAGGGTTAACTACGTACAGCCCGGAACGGCGGTATCGAACACGGTCACCCGTTACTGCCATGCTCACACCAACAGTTATCGAAGAATTCGATGCAAAGGTACCGGATGCCAGTGAAACGGCGACCTTCGGCCTCGGTTGCTTCTGGGGACCCGACGCAGCGGCTGGCGCACTGGACGGCGTTGTTCGAACGCGGGTCGGCTACGCCGGCGGGACGAAACCCGATCCCTCCTACGATGTCATCGGCGATCACACGGAGGTCGTCCAACTCGAGTACGATCCCGATCAGCTGTCGTTCGGCAACCTCCTCGAGTGGGCGTTCGCGGAGCACCATCCGTACAAACAGCCGAAGAAGCGCCAGTATCAGCGCATCGTCTTTACCGAGACGGCCGACCAACGGGCCCAGCTTCGATCGTATTTGGCCGACTCCGAGTTCGACCGAGAGACGATCGAGACGCGGTTCGAAGCGCTCGAGGACTTTCATGTTGCTGAGGAGTACCACCAGAAATTCCAGCTCCGGGGAAAACGCTGGATCACAGAGGCCTTCGATAGCGCGGGTTACGATGCTACTGCAGTGCGGGAGTCACCCGCTGCAGCGAAACTAAACGCGCACGTCGCCGGTCACGACGTAGACGTTCCTTTTCTCGAACCATCGTCCGCTCGCCGTTCAGCATAATTCAACAGTTGGGTCCAACACTATTTGGCCGCAGTCTCTTCTGAATAGATATCCTACATTTCAATACACTCGCGGGGATTCACTCGGCCGTCACTCCCCATCCCCCTGTGTCAGAGGCACCACCCCGCGAGTGTTCTGCCCCCGTCTCGCGACGGTGCCTTCGATCCGATTCCATCGCTGTTACCAGAACGCAACTAGGCGGGTTCTCCGATCGACTCGAGCACCACGCTTCCGTTCGTCCTTTAAGTGCTTCTGGACACAAGGTAAAGCTATGACGGGACGACGCTTCTCCGGTAATTCCTTCCTGCCGTAGCAGCGGCAATTTGTCGCTCTCGAGTCGATCTGCTCAAATATCGACGTATTCGTATTGCTGGCGTCGAATCGCTCGTCTACCTCAGCATGGAACTGTTCACGTTCGATGACGAACTCACGGCGGGGCGGATCGTGGACCGGCCGAACCGATTCGTCGTTCGCGTTCGGTTCGACGAGGAGCCCGAACGGGTGTTCTTAGGCGATCCCGGCGCACTCGAGGGCATCCTCGAGCCAGGACGTGAGATCCTCTGTTCGCCCGTCGACGACCCCGACAGATCGACCGACTACGACGCGATCGCGATCGACGTCGACGGGACGTACGTGAGCGTCCGCGCGGCGCTCGCGAACGACCTCTTCGAACAACTACTGGCGGCCGACGCGCTCCCCGCCTTCGAGGAGTACGCGTTTCGCAAGCGGGAACCGCAACTCCCCGACCACGGTCGGGCCGACTTTCTCCTCCACGACCGGTCCGATTCACCCGCGTACGTCGAGGTCAAGTCCTGTACGCACGTCGATAACGGGATTGCGAAGTTTCCCGATCGACAGACCGAACGCGGCCGTCGACACCTCCGCAGTCTCGCCGGTCTCGTCGACGACGGGCACGAGGCACACGTCGTATTCGTGGTGCAACGGCCCGACGTCGATCGATTCCGGCCGTACCGCGAGGTCGACCCTGACTTCGCCGAGCTATTCGCACAGGTACGCAACGCCGGCGTGACGGTGCACGCGCTCGCGACCGCATTCGATCCGCCGCAGTATCGGCTCCACGAACGTGCGCTTCCGATCGATCTCGAGGCGTAATCGCTCGACTTCAACGTGAGGCTGTGGATAGCGACAGCGCGAAAAGCGGGTCGCGAAGGCGCTTGCAACGCGTGGGACAGACTACGGCAAGTGGACGGTGCCTTGAGGTGATGGGTGCGTGGATCGGCTGAGGACGCGGTCACTGGTTGACCGCACCCGTCGTTTGGCGGGGGTAGATAATAAAGCGCGGAACGCGCTCCTACATTCTGGGAATGGGCGAAACCGATGGTCTCCCTTGCTCTTGACGGTTGCTACGGGGTTCGGGATGGCTGGTAGATTCGCCGACTCGGGAGTAGAACTGGTGACCGACTTAATCACGACGGCGGTCGGTAGTCCTCGAGCATACAGCTTGAAGTTACTGCGAAATCGATCGCCGGCGTGGCAGAATGAGCGACGATGGGGCCGATAGATTCGGGGCACTGTACGCGACTAGTTGGGGATCGAACGACCGGGTGCGCGCTGTCGGGGATGCCGTACTCGAGTTCACTGCGACGTGCTGGCACCAATTCGTTCGTCCAATCAGCCCGGTTTTCGAAGGTGCCGCAGTCGCCGTCGCGAGCACTGCCGTCTCAGCCGCGTTGACTGTGGGGATCGACGGCGGTGCCATCTTCTATACGCTTACTGCGCTCGTGATCGTTTCGGTATATTTTAACCATCGTCTGTAGTAGCATTCGTGCTCTCACAAAGTCTACTGTTTCTATATTTCCGAATATTATGTCCGAAGAGGATTTATATACTATATAATTGAACGTCTGATGTGCGAATTTGGATTATTCCTCACAAAGCAAAACCACTCCCTCTGGCAGCTATTATAATAAATCCGCTAGATTTTGTGTTTACTTCCTTACTCGACCTCGAGTTCGGTCACCGACGTATCGACGACAGCGAAATCGTACGCTGGAACCGTGTCCGAGCCCACTACTACCGACGCATCGGTCGGCAGCGAGAGGACCCGTTCCTCGCCCGTGAAGTTCAGGACCCACGAGTAGCCGTTTCGACCGATGGCGCGGACGTTCGCCGGTAGTGGCTCCGGAGTCGTCGCCACGTTCGCGTCCTCGAGCAGGTCGGTCACGATCGCATCCGCCAGTTCGTCTTCCGGCCAGACGCCGCAGTAGCGGACGCGACCGTCGCCGACGTCGTTCGTCGTGATCGCGGGGGTGCCGGCTGCAGTCCCGGCCCGGTGGGTTCCGGTCACGGTCGCCGTCTCGGGCTCGAGCCACTCGTCCCAGACGCGGTAGTCGAACGACTCGCCGTCGTACTCGAGCGCGCGCTCCTGCTTCGGATGCGGCGCCTCGTGAGCGTCGACCGTCGCGCCCACGAGGTCCGCGAGCGGGCCCGGCGCCGGTTCGTTCAGCAGTTGGTTCGCCCGATCCTTGACGCCGGAGCGCATCGTCAGCAGCAGGTTCCCCCCGCCGTCGACGTACTCCGTGAGCCGCGTCGCGAGCTCGTCGTCGACGAGGTGTAGCGTCGGCGCGACGACGGCGGCGTAGTCCTCGAGGTCGCGCGTCGGCGGCACGATATCGACCGCCACACCGCGCTTACGAAGCGCTCGATAGTAGGTCTCGAGGTGGGCCCAGTAGTCGAACTCGGGCGCGTGGGGCTGGATGTTCAGCGCCCAGAGGTTGTCGTACTCGTGGAGGATCGCGACCGACGCCTCGGATCCCTCGAGCTCCGGAAGCGACTCGAGGTCGGCAGCCGCGTCGGCGGCGTCGGCGTAGCCGCGATCCGGGCTGCCGTCGGCCTCGAGGAGCCCGGCGTGGTACTGCTCCTGGCCTTGCCGGCAGCGGCGCCAGCGGAAGTAGACGACGCTGTCGGCGCCGTGGGCGACGGCGTGGTGGGCCCAGAGCCGCATCGCCCCCTCCGCGGGCTGGGGCGAATAGGGCGGCCAGTTGATGTCGCCGGGCTGCTGTTCCATCACCCAGAACGGCGCGTCCGCGGCGGAGCGGTAGAGGTCGTGATCGAGGCCGGTGACGTCGGGACTCCCGACGAGGTATTCGTCGGTCGAGGGTTCCCCCTGGGCCTGGACCTGAACGTGACCGGTCGGATAGGAGTCCCACGAAGCGAAGTCGAGGCTCTCGCTGACGTCGTACGCGTCGAGCGGACCGAAGTGGCTCATGAAGTTGTGCGTGACGAACCAGTCGTCGTCGGCCTCTCGTAGAATGTCGACCTGCCGCTCGTTGTACGCGACGGCGCTGTCGCTGCTGAACCGGTAGTAATCGAGGAGCAGCGACGGGTGCTGGCTGGCCGCGGAGTGGCGCGGCGGCTGAATCTGGTCGAAGTCGTTGTACCGCTGGCTCCAGAACGTCGTTCCCCACGCCTCGTTGAGCGTTTCGATGTCGCCGTACCGGTCCTGAAGCCACTCGCTGAACGCCGCCGAACAGTCGTCGCAGTAACACCGGATCGTCCCGTGACAGCCGTACTCGTTGTCGGTCTGCCAGCCGGCGACGACGGGGTGGTCGGCGAACCGTTCCGCCAGCCGCGTGACGATGCGATCCGTCTCTAGCGCGTACGCCTCGGAATTAAAGCAGTAGTGGCGACGACCGCCGAACTCGCGCGTCGTCCCGTCCGGTTCTTCCTGCAGCATGTCCGGATGGTCGTCGACGAGCCACCGCGGCGGCGTCGCCGTCGGCGTACACAGAACGGCTTGCATTCCGTGGTCGCCGATATACTCGAGAGCCGTCTCGAGCCACTCGAAGTCGAACTCGCCGCGTTCGGGTTCCAACCGCGCCCACGCGAACTCGCCCATCCGGACGTACTCGAGGCCTGCATCGGCCATCTGTTGGACGTCCGTTTCCCATCGTTCGCTCGGCCAGTGTTCCGGAAAGTAGCACGTTCCGATTGACATACGCTATCAAGCGAAGGCATGCATCTTAGTTGTATTGTTATCGCACGTCATCCCGATTCGAATCGACACCCCGACCCGGAGCGGGGACTGCCGAACCGTCGGCCGTACTGACGACCGGTTATCGTCTATTATCGAACCGTTTTCCACAATGTAGAACGGGTATTCAACTCCGATCGTGATGATTCGACCCGTTGACGAGTAATTAATGGGCTATATACGCCGCTAATTTACACTGGTATGATTGTAATAGGGGTTTCGTTCAACAATATGGGACGAACGTTCTTCCAATACGGTTTACGGCGCTCATTCGTCCGAATACGGGTTGAACCGACGGATCTATCGAAGAGACGCTGATTCAGGGGTATCCCGGACTGCCAGTTTGCCGTCGACGTTCTGTTCGGTAAATCCAGTCTACGTGGTCTGTCGACCGGTTGACGATCACTCGCTCTCGGTTTCGATCGCGTACGTCCGATCCGGTTCGACCGACACGCTGACGACGTTCGGTTCGGGAGACGCAAACGGCACTCGCTGGCTCGACTCAGTCGTGATTCGTTCGATGGGCGTTCGAGTCCGAATCCGAATTTCCGACTCGTGCTCCGGCCTGAGAACCGCCGACTCGAGTCGGCCGTCCGTCCAACGAAGATCGACCTCGAGGCCGCCGCGGGCGCGCAACCCTTCGACGCTCCCGTCCGTCCACGCTTCCGGCAGCGCCGGGAGCAGTCGGAGTTCGTCGCCGTGACTCTGCAGGAGCAGTTCTGCGATGCCGGCCGCACCGCCGAAGTTGCCGTCGATCTGGAACGGCGGGTGAGAATCGAGCAGGCTGTCGTACGTCGACTCGGAGAGGAGTTTCCGGACGGCCTCGAGGGCGCGGTCGCCGTCTTCCAGCCGTGCAAACAGCGCAATCGTCCACGCGCAACTCCAGCCGGTGTGGCCGCCGCCGTGCTCGAGGCGGCGTTCGAGCGACGTTCGGACGGCGTCGGCGAGAGCCGGATCGTCGCGGCGGGTGATTACGTCCGCGGGGTAGAAGCCGAACAGGTGCGAGACGTGGCGGTGGCCCGGATCGACCGCCTCGTAGTCCTCGAGCCACTCCTGGAGTTGACCGTGCTCGCCGATCTGCATCGGCGGCAGCCGCTCGAGTGCGTCGGACAGGTCGGCGACGAACGACTCGTCGGCGCCGTCGGCGACGCCGAGTTCGGTCGCAGCCTCGATGCAGTGCGTAAAGAGGTCGGTCGCGAGTTGGACGTCCATCGTCGGCCCCTCGCAGACGGTCGCCTCCTGACCGTCCGGCGTCCGGAACTGGTTTTCGGGCGAGGCCGACGGCGCGGTGACGAGCCAGCCGCGGTCGGGATGTTCGACGAGGAAATCGAGCAGGAACCGTGCGGCGTCTTTCAGGATCGGATAGATCGTCTCGAGGTCGGTCCGATCGCCGGAGAACGCGTAGTGGTCCCAGAGGTTCCGACAGAGCCAGGCGGGTGCCATCGGCCAGTGGCCCCAGCGCGCGTCGACGGTCTGGACGGTCGTCCGCCAGAGGTCGGTGTCGACGTGGGCGGCGAACCCGTCGCAGTCGTAGTACTCGCGGGCCGTCCGCCGCCCGGACTCGCGCATCGAGTCGACGAACGCGACCAGCGGTTCGGCACACTCCGCGAGGTTCGCCACCTCGGCGTGCCAGTAGTTCATCTCGAGGTTGACGTCGAGCGTGTAACAGCTGTGCCAGGGCGGGTCGTACTCCTCGTTCCAGATCCCCTGCAGATTCGCCGGGAGGGTTCCCGGTCGCGAACTGGCCAGCAGGAGGTAGCGCCCGTACTGGAAGTACAGTTGGACGAGATGCGGATCGCGGCTGCCGTTCCGGACAGCGGCTAACCGTTCGTCGATCGGTGCGTCGACGGGATCACCCAACTCGAGCGAGACGCGATCGAAGAGGGCGCGGTGATCGTCGACGTGGCGGCGCTTGAGTTCTTCGTAGCGTCGGTCGGCGGCCGCCTCGAGCGTCGCCGTCGTCGCGTCGCTGGGATCGTCGCCGTCGAAGTCCGTCGCTGCGGCGAAGACGACCGTTACGGCGTCCGCTCCTGTGACAGTGACTGCGCTCGGGGACTGTCCCCAGTCGTCGTCGACGTTAGGCTCGACGGACGCACCACTAGTCCGCACCGCCGCTCGGCCTTCGAACCGGAGTCCCCAGCCGCCCGAGCCCTGATACATATCGGCCGTGTTCGGCACGTCGATGACCTGTCCGCGCAGAAGGAGGCGATTCTCCTCGTCGACGCCGGCGCGCGCACAGCGATCGCGGTCGAGTCGGATCGACGCGTCGATCGACCTCGGCCCGTCGCACTCGAGACGGACGACCAGGACGTCGTCGGGCGCAGAGACGAAGTACTCGCGTGTATAGGTCGTTCCCTCGAGGTCGTACTCGACCCGGTAGCAGCCGTCGGCGAGGTCGAGTTCCCGACGGTAGGCCGTCGCCTCGTCGTGGCCCGGCTGCTCGATCAGCAGGTCGCAAAAGGGAAGGTACGGCCGAATTCCGGGCGGCTCCCCTTGGAGGTGTTCGTTGCAGCGCCGTTGGGCCTCCTCGTACTCTCCCTCGAAGCACAACTGCCGGATCTCCTCTCCGTGCTCGGACGCCCCCTCGACGACTTTCTCCTCGTGGCCGCCGGCCCACAGCGTCTCCTCGTTGCACTGGATGCGCTCGCGCTCGAGCCCGCCGTAGGCCATCGCACCGAGTCGGCCGTTGCCGAGCGGCAGCGCGTCGATCCACTCGTCGGCCGGCTCGTCGTACCACAGGGTGTGGGTCGCTCCCTCGTCCATACACCGTTCCGTTCGGCGAGCCGTATAATCGTACGGGTTCCTCGGGGCTGCCGTCGTTCTCGATTCGGCCGTTGCTCGCCGCGGCTGGCCCGAGATCGGGGCGCTCCCGTTACTGTCAGCACACGTCCAAAACCCTTATTAATGAACATTGGGAACACAGACCATGGTACGGACGACTGACAAGACTAGGGCTCGGTATCGGTCACTGTCCCGCCGCCGGCTGCTCCAAACGACAGCCGGCGGGGCGACGGTACTGGCTGCAGGGTGTGCAGGTGGCACCGGATCCGGCGACGATCAAATCCTCGTCGACGGCGACCACCACTGGATGGACGAGGCGGAACTCAATCCGTACGCCGGCGACTCGACCGGCGGCGCGATCTGGCGATTCTTCCCGGCGCTGGCCCTCTACTCGACCGAAGCGACGTTCTACGAGGGCGGTTCCGAGGACGAACACGTCACCTACGGGGAGTTCCGCCCCGGAAGCGCCGCCGAGTGGGACCACACCGGCGATCAAATGTCGATCACGCTCCGCGAGGACTGGCAGTGGGACTCCGGCGACGAGGTGACCGCGGACGATCTCGTCACGCGACTGCGACTCGACAAGTACGACGAGACGGACACCTGGGACTTCGTCGAGCAGGTCTACGCCGACGGCGAGAAAACCGTCGTGCTCGAGTTCGACGCCGAGTACGACGAGGAGCTGTTCCTCCACACGTTCTTCCTCCCGGGAATGACGGTCAACACCCCGCCGGAGATCGACGGCGAGCAGACGAAGTTCGGCGAAATCCTCGAGGCGCTCGAGGAGTCGACGACCGATAGCGAGATCGACGACCGGATGACCGAACTGATGGAGTACAGTTGGGCCCCCGGCGATCTCGCGCTGGCTGGGCCCTACAGCGTCGAGACGGTGACGCGGGATACGCTCATCCTCGAGCCGAACGACGGCTTCTGGGAGCCGGTCGCGTTCGACGAGTTCGAGACGAGAACGGTCGGACTCGGCGGGACCGGAGCCGACACGCAACAGGTGCTGTCGAACGAGACCGATCTCGGCCCGATTCTGACGCCCGAGATGCTCGAGGAGATGGCGTCAGCGCTTCACATGGCGATCAAGCAGGGCGCATTCGGTGTCGGGCTGGGGTTCAATCTGCAGGGCGACGGCCCCTACACCGACCGCAACTTCCGCCGGGCGGTCGCATACGTACTGGACGCCCAGCGTATCGCCGAGGGATCGAACCCGCTGCTGTACGGCGTCCCCGAGTACGCGGCGACCAACCTCATCACGACCGAACAGGCCGAGGACATCCTCGGCGACCGCATCGGCGACTTCGAACTGTACGAACGGGACACCGACCGGGCGGCGGAACTGATGCGCGAAGCCGGCTACGAACGCGACGGCGACGCGTGGGTTGACGACGGCGGCGAACAGGTCGTCCTCCAGCTCGATACGACCCAGTGGGACGGCTATCCGGAACTGGGCAACCAGTCGACGGAGTTGCTCGAGTCCTTCGGCATCGACGTGGAGTTCGAAGTGATGCAGGAGTCGTCGTACGTCGACATGATCTGGGGCGAGGGCTCCGGGCTGGAAGCGGCGTTCGCGACGTGGGGCGACGGTCACCCGTACCCGGCCTTCCAGGAGGCGTTCAGCGACTGGAGCCAGTGGAACACGCCCGCGGAGCTCGAGGTTCCGATGCCAATCGGCGACCCGGAGGGCGATCTCGAGACGGTCAACGTCCGCGAACTGACCCAGCAGATTCCCGACCAGACCGGCGAGGAGCTGTCGGAGACGCTCGTCGAACTCTCGTGGGCGTTCAACCAGAGCCTACCCGTCGTCCCGCTGGTCAGCGAGAACATGGGCGTTACCTACTGGACCGACGACTGGGCGTTCCCGGGCCGAGACGATCCCATCTGGGGCGTCGAGCGCAATCACGAGAAACTGACCGCTTACGGACTTGTCAGTCCGAGCGGAGACGGAAACGAGTGACGATGGTACTACCGACCACATCTCGAGACCCTGCCACGACCGATGACTAACTGGCTCACGAAACGACTCGTCAAGGCCGCGCTCACCGTCTGGGGCGTCGTGACGCTGACGTTCGCACTGAGTCACCTGATGCCGGGCGGGCCGGCCCAACACATTCAGGCGCAACTCGTCTCCCGGGAGGGCGGCAGCATCGATCCCGAACGCCTGAACCAGTTGATGGAACGGTACACGAACGTCCAGCCGGACAAACCCGTGTGGCAACAGTACATCGATTACGTGACCGCGGTGCTACAGGGCGACCTCGGCGAGTCGATCATCCGGAACGAGCCGGTCGTCGGCATCATCGCGGACGCGCTTCCGTGGACGATCTTCGTGATGGGTGTCTCGCTAATCCTGACGTTCGTCATCGGGATCTCCCTCGGCGCGGTGATGGCCTACTACGAGGGCACGCGGTTCGACTTCGTCACGTCGACGATCGGGACGGTTCTCAACTCCACCCCGTTCTACCTCCTCGGGCTCTTGCTCCTGTTCGTCTTCGCGTACCAGCTCAATTTCCTCCCGACGGGCGGGAACATGAATCCGCGGACGGATCCCGGACTGAACTACCCGTTCATCAGGGGCGTCCTCGTACACGCGACGCTGCCGGTCCTCTCGATGGTCCTCACCGAGGCCGGCGGCTGGGCGCTCTCGATGCGGGGCAACAGTATCAGCATCCTCGGTAATGACTACCTCCGCGTCGCCCGCCTTCGCGGCCTCTCCGATCGACGGATCGCCTTCACCTACATCGGGCGAAACGCGATCCTGCCGCTGTACACGAACTTCATGATCGCGATCGGGTTCGTCATCGGCGGCAGCGTCATCCTCGAGCAGGTGTTCACCTACGAGGGGATCGGCTACTACATGGTCGACGCCGTGCAGGCCAACGATCACCCGCTTGTGATGGGGACGTTCCTCGTCCTAACGCTCGCAGTGGTCTTCGGGCTGCTGTTCGCCGACCTGACCTACGGCAAACTCGATCCGCGGATTGCCGCCGGAGGTGATTCCGATGAAGAGTACTGATCGGTCGTCCACGGATCACCCGTTCGAGCGGGTTTCCGAGGTCTCGAGTACCGACGGGTTCGACCTCTCGCGGTGGCTCGAGGAACACGTCCTCGTTCCGGTGCGGATTCTCGCCGAGGACCGGAAGACGATCATTGGCGTCTCGATCCTGACCGTCTACGTCCTCATGGGAACCGTCGGCGTCCTGCTAGTCCCGGAGCCGACGACGGACGGCCCCCGGTTGCAGGCGCCGTTCCAGTCGCTCGAGTACCCGCTCGGAACCGACGCGATGGGCCACGACCTTCTCGCGATGATCGTCCACGCGACGCCGCAGATGCTGCAGATGATCCTCGCCGGTGCGGTGTTCGCAACCGCGGTCGCAACGGTCGTCGGAACGGTTGCGGGGTACAAGGGAGGCCTCGCCGACGACGTCTTGACGCTCGTCATGGACGTCATGCTCACGGTTCCCGGGCTCCCGTTGATCATCGTCCTCGCGGCGACGATCGAGCCGTCGAATCCGCTGCTCATCGGCGTGTTACTCACGATCAACACCTGGGCGGGGCTCGCGCGAACGATCCGTGCTGAGGTTCTCTCGCTGCGCAACGACAACTACGTCGAAGCCGCACGCCTCATGGGGACGCCGACCTGGCGCATCATCGCGGAGGATATCGTCCCGAACATCATGCCGTACGTGCTGATCAACTTCATGATGGCCGGCCGGTCGGTCATCTTCAGCGCCGTCGGTCTCTACTTCCTGGGGCTGTTACCGTTCACCGCGCTGAATTGGGGCGTGATCCTCGATATGGCCTCGAGCAACGGCGCGCTCTCGAGCACGTCGACGATCCACTGGGTGATCGTTCCGACGGTCGTCATCATCGCCCTGTCCTACGGGCTGATCATGCTCTCGCAGGGAATGGATCGGCTGTTCAACCCGCGCGTGCGAGCCCGGAAGCGAGACTAATCGTTCACGCTGGTGGGCTCTCGTTTTCACACGCTTTTGACTCCGCGCTCGAGGCTAACCCAAAACGAGAGGGGTGACGCGATCACGTCCCGTATCGATAGCGGAGACCGACGAGGAGCGCCAGAAACGAACCGAGCATCGCGAAGTTGAGCTGCAGCAGGACGAACGACGGCGACTCACGGTCGATGAAGAGCAGCGACAGAACGGACAGCGCCAGCAAGATGACACAGAGCACTATCAGCAGCGGAATCGCGTGTCGGTTATCCCGAATCACGGCCTCGAGTGCGGCCCGGAACGATCGCGTTCGCCTCCCGTTGTCGTCGGACATAGACTCAGTCTCCAAATGTTCGCCCGACGTGAACTTCAGTGTTGGTACGCCCGCGGCGGTGAAACGGCGGCCACTGCGCTCGCCCGTACTTTCAGCATCGTAACCATTAAGACGGAAGGTAAGCTACGAGGTACCATCCACCATGATTAGCGTCGATATCGACCAGCGACGACTGCCGTCTCGATCGTCGCGACCGTTCGAACGGTCGCTGCCATCGCCGGTCGTCGAG
The DNA here is from genome assembly GCF_000217715.1 of Halopiger xanaduensis SH-6. Classification (GTDB taxonomy): domain Archaea; phylum Halobacteriota; class Halobacteria; order Halobacteriales; family Natrialbaceae; genus Halopiger; species Halopiger xanaduensis. Next base: position 213,225 of record NC_015658.1, on the reverse strand, counting down.
CAGCCAGCTGCCGGCCCTCGAGAGACGAACCGATGAGCGCCGAGACCGTCCACACCGACCGCGGGACCGTCGACGCCCTCGAGCTGATCGAGGTCGACGATCCGATCTTTTCGGTTCGGGACGTCTCGGTCACGTTCGATATGGACCGCGGCGAGTCGCGAGTGCTCGACGACGTCTCCCTCGATATCGCTCGCGAGGAAGTCCTCGGCGTCGTCGGCGAGTCTGGTTCCGGCAAGTCGATGTTCGCGTCGGCGCTGTTGGACGCCGTCGTCGATCCCGGCCGCGTCGACGGTGAGATCACGTACTACCCCGACTCGGGACCGCCGGTCGACGTGCTCGAGCTGGGAGCAGACGAACTTCGTCGCTTCCGCTGGGAAGAAGTGTCGATGGTGTTCCAGGGGGCACAGAGTTCGTTCAATCCGGTCATCACGATCCGCGAGCACTTCGAGGAGACGATCAACGCCCACGGTCGTGAGGTCGGCGAAGCGATGGCTCACGCGCGGGAACTCATCGCCGACCTCCACATGGAACCGGATCGCGTCCTCGATTCCTACCCTCACGAGCTTTCCGGCGGCATGAAACAGCGGACGCTCATCGCCCTCTCGCTGGTCCTCGAGCCGAACGTACTCGTGATGGACGAGCCGACGGCGGCGCTGGACCTGTTGATGCAGCGGTCGATCCTGGACCTCCTCGAGAACCTCAAGGAGAAGTACAACCTGACCGTCGTGTTCATCACGCACGACCTCCCGCTGGTGACGGGACTGTCCGATCGACTCGCGGTGTTGTACGCGTTCGAGTTCGTCGAGATCGCGGATGCCGACCGGATCGTCGATCGCCCAGTCCACCCGTATACGCGGTCGCTGCTGAAGGCGGTGCCGAACCTGAACATGCCGCTGGCGGAGATGCAGCCGATCGAGGGATCGGCGCCCGACCCGGTCAACGTGCCGGCCGGCTGTTCGTACCATCCTCGGTGTCCCCTGGCCGACGATCAGTGTCGAACCGATGATCCACCGCTTCGCGAAACCGACGAGGACGCCGTCGCCGCCTGCTTCCACTGGGAGGACGCTCCCGATGCAGTGCCGTTGGATCTCGATCGGGAGTACGACCCCGACGAACAGACGATCGTCGACGGCTCTCAATCCGAACGGCCTGTACTCTCCCTCGAGGACGTTGAGGTGCACTTCGAACAGGAAAAGCGGGGCCTGCGAAACTTCTTTTCGGATCCCGAAGTCGTCCGTGCGGTCGACGGCGTGGACCTCGATATCTACGAGAACGACGTCGTCGCCCTCGTCGGCGAGAGCGGCTGCGGAAAGACCACGCTGGGCAAGGCCGCGATCGGCGCCCAGCGGCCGACCGGCGGTCGCGTCTCCTACCGGGACGTCGATATCTGGGAAGCCCGGGATCAGGGTGATACCGACGTCGAGTTCGACGAGATTCGCCGCTCGCTCCAGATGATCCACCAGGATCCGGGGAGCTCGCTGAACCCGAACAAGACCGTCCGGAAGAGCCTCGAGTCGCCGCTGAAACTCTGGAAGCCGGATATGGACTCCGCCGATCGGAACGCGCGTATCCTCGGCATGCTCGAGTACGTCGGCATGCGTCCGCCGGAGGATTACGCCGACCGGTATCCACACCAGCTTTCCGGTGGCGAACAGCAACGCGTCGCGCTGATTCGAGCCCTGCTGATGAATCCCGACGTGATCCTCGCGGACGAAGCCGTTTCGGCGCTGGACGTCTCCCTGCGGGTCGAGATGATGGATCTCATGCTCGAGTTGCAGGAGTGGTTCGACACCTCGTACCTCTTTATCTCGCACAATCTCTCGAACGCCCGGTACTTTGCGGGCGGCGTCGGGGGCCGAATCGGCGTCATGTACCTCGGAGAGATCATCGAGATCGGACCCGCGGAAGAGATCATTCAGGATCCGCGCCACCCGTACACGAAGGTACTAAAATGGTCGACGGAGGATCTCGACTCCGACGCCGAGGCCGGCGAGCCGCCGGTCCGCGGAATCGACATTCCCGACCCCGTCGATCCACCCTCCGGCTGTCGGTTCCACACGCGCTGTCCGGAGGCCAGGGAGATCTGTCGCTCGCAGTGTCCGTCGATCGATGACTCGGATGCCGTCGCGGACGAGCACGCGACGGCGTGTTTCCGGGAGTACGGTTCCGACCATCCTTACTGGGACAGCGACTCGATCGTCGACGAACCCCGGCCCGCTTCCGGGACGGGTGTAGGAGAGGAAGCCTCGAGCGACTAATTCGTGAGAGGTCAAACAGCGCTCTCACAGTCTCCGCGAGCTACGGTCGTTTTTGATGCCTCTGCGCCAGATAACATAGCCTCTCTCTATACTACCATTTCCTGAGACTATTATTTGAGTAGAGATGTAATGGACTCCACGCCCATATACAAAAGGTGCCTATTGCACCTATTCTGACCTTAAATGCTCTGAGGGATGCTAATTGGGGTGAGTTAGATAGGTTCTGTGATGGTGCCTCTTGACTCGATTTGCCTGAGAAAAATAGCTCTAGATTAGCGTTTTAACTTCTTATACGGCCATTAATGGCTATACCACGATTCTCTGTACGGTCAGATCTAGCTTGTTCTATTATTTTGAGTGGTCCCTTATTATATCCATAAGATGATCACTCACTCGTGACCGACTCTGTGTAAGTCGCTCTTCTTTGCCGTGCAATTATTGAGCGCTGGTTCCTTGTAACCGAATCTCGTCATTCGGATTATTGCCCGGGGTATTTGGCGGAATAAACGGCTGTACTGATGGAATAGCTACAATAGATACAATAGCTACAATAGATGGAATATTTCTAATCGGTGTAGTAGTTGGGGTAGGCTGCTGATCCTCACTAGGACCACCAGTTGTCTCGTCCGCCTTTGAGCCGACCGCTGAGGAGCACCAACTGACGAACGTTCTGAGCGTGCGGGAGCTGCGAGAGGTACAATAGGTGGCGTAGGTAGCTATTGAAAGATAGCTCGCGGAGCGATTAGTAGCGTACCTGCTGCTTCTCCTGTAGTTCGAGCACATGAACCACGTTAGACAGCTAACAGAGATACTGCACGTACGCTGCCTATTCCAGGGATAATAGCTGGAATAGGTGACTTAGGTGGCTGTTCTATTGTAGCTATTGCACCTATTGTACCCATTGAAGCTATCGTAGTTGCAGTAGGTAGAATTAAGAAGGTAGAATAAAATGTCTTTCTTGCCCGCTGAACCAACCACATACGGAACAATAGGCACCTATCGAAATACGATCGGGCGGGCAGAGATACCATGGAGACAACAACGACCGAGCCACGCGCCGTAAGCGTCGTGATCCTGAAAGGCGGTGTCGGCAAATCAACGACCGCGATGAACCTCGCGCGACAGCTCGCCGAGCGCGGCGACACGCTGTTCGCCGACCTCGACCCGAACGGCCACGCGACGAACGGGCTGGGATACGAGGAAGCCTACCAGGGCGATATCAATCTCGGCGACGTCATCCTCGAGGGCAACGCTACCCCGCAGGATCTGATCCGTCCGACGGACCACGGCTTCGATCTGCTCCCGTCGTCGAACACCCTCGAGGACGTCGAGAAGGATCTCGCCGGTGCGATGCAGGGGTCGGCCCGCGTCAAATCGAAGATCGTCGATCCCCTGCTCGGCGACGTCTACGATTACGTCGTCTTCGACTGCCCGGCGTATCCGGGGATGCTCAACAACAACGCGCTCGTCGCGACGGGCAACGTCATGATCCCGATCGAACCCGGCTCGAGCGCGATCGGCGGCTACAAGCGAACGATGGAGCGGTTGATCGAACCGGCGCGCGAGTACATCGACGTGGAGGTGCTGTCCGTCGTGCCGAACAAACTCGGCGATCGAATCGACCAGCAGACCGAAGATCGCGAACTTCTCGAGAACCTGAACACGGCGACCTACGAAGTCAATCCCGGCCAGCCGCTGCAGGAGGCCGTGCCGGACTTTGCCCGAATCACGGCCGAAGAGTTCGAGTCGATCGACGCCGGCGAGATGGATGCTCCGAAGCCGGGGATCCGACACCGATCCGCATTGTCCCGCTCGCTCCAGCACAATCAACCGTTGCAGGACTACGACTCGGAAAGCGATCAGATCCCGTGTTACGAAGAACTGGCTGACATCGTCGTCAACGGAGGGATCGATCGATGAGCAATCCGTTCGACGACCTCAAAGCGGACGACGAGCCGTCGACGGAGTCCGAGTCGGAATCGGAATCAGTGTCGGATTCGGACGACGACCAGTCCGCAGCGGAATCCACAGACTCCGTCGACGCGGATGCTGCGACATCGACGACCGAAACAACGGCATCGGACTCATCGGAACCGAGCGACGACGACACTAACTCGAGTCAGTCGTCACAACGAGACGAGCCGAACGACGCGACGACGAGCGACGGTACCGAAGAAGAACAGCAGTCTCCTGCAGAGACCGGCCCGGCGTTCGAATACAGCGAAGTGCGACAGAAACCACTGTACGCTCGTGACGAGACGTGGAACGAACTCGAGGACGAACTCGGAATTACTGTCACGCCCGAACTCCGTCGAATGGGGATTCGGGACGAGGAGACGAGGGAGATCCACGACGCCCTGTTGAAGGTCGCAATCGAACATATCGACGAGGTTCCCGACACGATCGCTGAAGTACGCCGCCAATCGTCGTAGCTGAGATACCGTGATCATTACGACAGCCTCGGGAGTGATATTGCTATGAACTCTACCTGCAAATCTGGACACAAACCTCTGTTGAAATCCCTCCAGCGTTGACATCGGGAAGAGCTACTCCTCGCACTGGATTTCGCGGACCCGCTGTGAAACTGGCTTCTCAGAAAATCGCAAGACGACAAGAGGGCTTCAACAGAGCCAGTCTACCTGTCCTTCCGAAAGACCCCCCGCCTATGTAGTGATCTATGTACCTCTATCCTCAGATATATAAATAATATCAAACTTCAAACCGATATCTGCCGACCACGGATGTGTATGTCAGAGATGGCTACGGAGAATACGAACTGGTTCAGCTTTGGTCAACGGGATATGACGGTGTTCATTTTCGTCATGTCCCTCAGTGGACTGCAATACGCAATTACAGAGGTATTACCCGAATTCGACGTCGGACCGTTGGAACTGGGAGTTGGTGACTTTATATTTATTCCAATCGTGCTGGTATTGCTGTTTCGAACCTTTTGGGCCGCACTTGCGGTTCCGATGGGGGAAATTGTTTTCGAGGACATTCTATTAGGCGACTTTAATGGACTCGGGGTGATGGAAGATCTACTGCTCGTCTCGACGTGTTTCTTTTTCGCGGCGCTGCTGTTCCAGGACCCGAAAAACCGCCGTCAGCTCGCCGCAGTCGTCCTCATTGCCGAGGGACTCAACGAGTTCCTCGCTATGTTCGTCGATATCGGGAAGGTGTACATCGGCGTTGAAGAACTGGAAGCAGTGCCGGGACTCCCCGAGAGCATACTCGTTCTCGAGGGTGTCGACTTCATCACGCAGATGGTGATTACGGGAATCATCTTCGGGGTCATTCCGGCGCTCTATCTGTATCCCAAACTCCACGGGAAGATTGAGCCGCTGATGGGAATGGAACCGTACAAGGGGACACGAGGAGCATCCATGGTACGTGGCTTCTCGTGGAAAGCAGCACTCGCCGTACTGCTCGCGTTCCCCCTCGCGTTCGGGTTTGCAGCGGCCGAGGAAGCTGGCTTCGGACTGAATATTGTGTGGGAGCCCGAATTCATGGATGCCTACGGTGAGATGTTTATTGTCATCCCGATCGTCGTGGCTGCGCTCGTCGCGATCGTCGTCTGGCAGCGCGCAAAACACTCCGCGTAAACAGCCGTGAGCATGACAGAGACAGCGATCGACGTGTCGGATGTCACCTTCCGATATCCGGGGGTTGACGAACCGACGCTAGAGAAGGCTGATTTGCGCATCGATCGCGGCGAGTTTATCGCTATCCTGGGCGGAAACGGGAGCGGAAAGACGACGCTGTGTAAAACGTTCAACGGACTCGTCCCCCACTTCTTCGAGGGCGAGTTCGAGGGGCAAGTACGTGTCGCCGGTCAGGATACGCGTGATGCGTCCGTTGCAGACCTTTCCCGCAATGTCGGCTACGTGTTTCAGGAGTTCGAAAATCAGCTCGTAACGCCGACCGTCTACGACGAACTGACGTTCGGGCCGGTCAATTACGGGCGAGACGATTACCGCGAGCGAGCACTCAACACGCTCTCACAGTTAGACATCGAAACGGTCGATGGGCGGTTCATATGGGAGTTGAGCGGTGGTCAACAGCACCTGGTTGCCCTCGGTGCAGCATTGACGATGAATCCGCACATCCTCGTCGTCGACGAACCGGCAGCACAACTCGATCCCGTCCGTGCACACGAAACGTACGAACGGTTACAGGCGCTAAACGAGAACGGAATAACGATCGTCACGATCGAGCACCATACCGAATTCATCGCCGAGTACTGCGATACCGTCGCACTGGTTTCTGACGGCACCGTCAAATGGAAGCGACCGACCGACGAAGGGCTCAATCGAATCGAAGAACTACGAGAACATCGTATTCATCCACCACAGGTAACTCGAGTCGCCAGAACGGTCGAAGACGACGGGAATCCCCCGACGACGTACGCCGATGCGGTCACTCGGTATCGGTCGCTCGAGCACGAAACAGAGCAACCGGACGACTACGAAATTGCTCGAGGCCAACCGAGAGACGAGCCGGTCATCTCGTTCCAGCACGTCGACCACGGGTATACGACGCTCCGCGATGGTGATGTACGGGTACTGGAAGACTTTTCGTTGGACCTTTATCCTGACGAACGGGTCGCTCTCGTCGGTGCGAATGGTGCCGGGAAATCGACGCTGCTACGGTTGATTACCGGTATCGAGAAGCCCGATGCTGGGCGCGTAACTATCAACGGAACCGACACCGAGGATGTTCTTCCGGAAGAACTGGCAGCGGACATCACCTACGTCGATCAAAACCCGGAGGACATGTTCATTCAGGACTCGGTCCGAGGAGATATTTCCTATTATTTACGAGAGCGTGACGTTGCGGACGTCGAGGAACGAGTCGACGAGGTGATCGAGTTTCTGGATCTCGAACAACTACAGGACCGTGACGGGCGACTGTTGAGCGTCGGCGAGCAGCGTCGCGCATCGCTCGGGATTGGGCTAGCGACAGACCCATCGATCGTATTGTTCGACGAACCGACTGGGAGCCTCGATCTAGCGAGTCGCCGTGAAGTCGAACAGACGATAAACCGCGCTGAAAACCGCGTCGAGACAGTTATCATTGCCACACACGATCTCGAACTGGTCGCCGAATGGGCGACGCGGGTGATCGTTTTGAACGACGGTGCCATCGAAACGGACGGGACGCTGAGAGACGTGTTTTCCGACCTTGATCGTCTCGAACGGTGTAACCTACGGGCACCGCAAGTCGTTCGACTGAGCGACGAGCTCGATATCTCGCCGCCTGCGATGACCGTCTCTGAGTTGGCTGATAGACTCTCCGGACACCCACCGGAACTCGAGGGGGGCAACCGATGAGCTACCAGGAAGAGTTTCGCGACGCGCTGTCGATCGAGTCGTTGAAGCAGGATCTGCTCCGCACTGCGTACGACAACGAGGGAACGATCTTCAATCGACTCGATCCTCGCGTGCTACTCGCGTGGTACGCCGCATTCCTCGTCATTCCGTGGTTGTTTTACGATATGCGGATTCTCGGTGGGCTGCTCGCGTTCGTGTCCGTCCTCGCGGTGGTATCCCGAGTCAGCAAGTACCTCATTGCGCTCCTCGCGTTCGGCGTCGTCACGAACGTGCTCTTGTACGCGTTCGTAACGGTGCTGATGGGCGGGAGTTTCGTACGGAGTGCGATGGCGCTGGTTCCGTACACGACGAAGCTGACGATCATCTCGGTGACGTCAATTGCCGTGTTCTCCGGGATGTCCCCGAAGGACATCAGCCGCGCATTCATGAGCATCGGTATTCCGCGCCAGTTCACGTTCGCGATCAGTTACGGATACCGGATGTTACCCGTTCTCATCGAGGAGTACCACGAGACGGTGAACGTCTACCGTCTTCGAAGCCGTGCACCGGAATCGCCCGGTCGCTTCAAATGGCGATATTACATGTATCTGATCCGACTCTCGATCAGGGCGTTCTATCCGATGATCTTCGACGTCGCAAAACGAAGTCGCGTGACGGTCGAAGCGCTCGAAACGAGAGGATTCTCTCATTCGTTAGAGAACGATAAAAGCCGTGAGTTACAGTTAGGAGACCTGCGCGTCGGCCGGTTTGACGTGCTCTTCATGGGCGGCTCAGCGATCATCGTCGCGGGTATTATTCTTCCGTTCGTGTAGCCACTCGTCGTTTTGTATCAATCTAATCGAGTCCAGTCGAATCCGAATACGGACACGAGAAAGAGCATCATAACACATGGGAACTGCATTCGACGAATTCCTGACGACAGCGAAGGCAGCAGCGACGGAGGCAAGTACGCTACTCCGAGCGAACTTTCAGTCCGACTACGACATGACGCAGAAACGAGAGGGGACGCTGGTAACGGAGATCGATCTCCGCGCCGAGCGGACGATTCGCTCGATCATCACGGAGGCCTACCCGGATCACGCGATTATTAGCGAAGAGACCGGACGAGATGGAGCGGCGCGATTCACGTGGGTCGTCGATCCGCTCGACGGGACCGCAAATTACGTTGCCGGTTTCGAACATTACTGCGCGTCAATCGCGTTGCTGGACGAGGGAGAACCGGTCGTCGGTGTCGTCGTCCATCCCCAACGCGAGGAGACGTACACGGCAGTTGCGGGTAGTGGTGCGCAACGGAACGGACAACGCATATCCGTGTCGTCGGCTGACTCGCTTCCGGAGAGTGCCGTGCTATTCGGTATCTCGCCGCCCATTATCGATGACTGCCGGCTCCGTCGGGTGTATCAGCACCTCTTTCCACCTGACCGGTCGCGGGGGCTTCGCCAACTCGGAGCCGGCGCGTGTGATCTTTCGTTCGTTGCGAACGGAACGTTCGAGTGTTTTCTAGACAAGTACACATCGCCCTGGGACGTTGCTGCGGGGAGTTTGCTCGTCGAGGAAGCCGGTGGCAAGGTAACCGATTGGGACGGATCGCCGGTGAATTTCACGGCCGAGGAGCGGGACGTAGGCATTATCGCCTCGAACGGCCGCGTTCACGCCGACCTACGTCAGCTCTATCGAAACGAAACAGCGAACCCCAACACGAACTGAATCGTCGATCGAGTCGCCACTCGACTATCCCTAACTACTCGAGGAGATGAGTGAGACGGCTTCCTGGTGAATTTGTGGATTCGATGCGAGGACCATCTCGCGGTTACTCCCGTTCACTCGCTCGATCCGGGTGATCTCGCCGCCTGCCTCCTCGACGAGTTGGATTCCCGCGGCCGTATCCCAGACGCTGAGCTCTCGCTCGAAGAAAATGTCGAACTGCCCGTCGGCAACCATTGCGAGTTCAGTAGCGGCGGATCCGAACCGTCTCACTCCTTGAGTTCGGTCGAGCAGCGACCGAAACTGGTCGAAGTGTTGTGACTCGATCGTCGTCGGATCGAACCCTGTGACCACCAGCGCATCCGAGAGTGTGGCCGTTTCCGATACTGAAATCGGGCGTCCGTTCAGGTACGCGCCCTGCCCCTCAATAGCTGTAAATAGCCGATCCGAAGGGATATGATAGACGACGCTCACGTCCGCTGCCCCTGTCCCCTCGAACGCGATCGACACGGAATAGTGGGGAATCCCGTTGAGATAGTTAATCCGTCCGTCCAGCGGATCGACGATCCATCGCGGTTTCGTCGAGAACTCCGGATAGCTCTCCTCCGAAATCACGTTGTGTTCGGGAAAGTGACGCTCGAGTTCGGTTAAAATTGCTTTTTCGGTGGCGACATCACAGGTTTCGTTCGTTTCTCGGTCTGCCGTGCAATTAGGATGGTGTTCGTCCCAAACTGCAAGCGCTTCAGCACCGCGACGAGCAGCTAACAGCGCAGCCCACAGGTGGGGATGCCGGGCCATACGGTTCGTGCTCGGGTAACCATCTATTCGTTTGCTATGAGTTCTATGGTGGCCTATATATCTCCAGTAAACCCGGTCTGCATTCTCGTTCAGACCGGATAGAACGGCTGAGTACAGCTAACGGCTCGCCCGTCTCCGTGGACTTCTGCCCGTACGTACGTCCGATCCTCGAGTCGATCGTTCAGAATCGTTTCTCCGGTCGCGACGACTTCGCCGTCAGCGACCCACTCGATTCCCACTGCATCGGGGGAATCAACGGTAATTGCGTCGTTCGTTACTTCGATAGCGTCTATGAATGGTGCGTGATGATCTCCGTTGTGCTGTACGTAAAACCGTCCCTCAGTCAATGCCTCTCGGACGGCAGCCTTCGAATGAGTAGACAGGAGCAAGACGATCCGTGACCGGTTGAACCGTTTACCGTCTTGCGGGCGGGCGCGGCCGTGGTAGTCATCGCCGGCGAACGCCCAGATCGGTCGCTCGGGTCCGAAGTGCGTAAGTAATCGATCCCACAGGGCGCGACTCGGGTACCGATCGTTCCCGTTGAAGATTTCCATCCCGAGGAGGACATCAGCGGCTTCGAATACAGAGACGTATCGCTCGTAATCCGACGCTTCGTTGTACTTCGAAGGGTGTGGGAGAATTGCCAGGCCGTCCTGATCCGCGATACGTTCGAGTAGCGCAGTCATCGAGGCCTGTCGTCCGTGTCCGATATCCGTGTCCAGGCCGATCACATCGTGCAGCGAACCATGATGCGATGCCCGTAATTCGGTTCCCGGAAGCGCGACCACACCTAATTCCGCCGGATCGACGTTCCACTTCGCCCAAGGCCAACTCGTTTGCTCGAGTCGCTCGGGCATCTCTTCGTAGGGGACGTTCTTGTACTTCGACCGCTCTACGTAGTATTCGTGCTCTGTTAGCGAGAAGACGGTGTATCCCACATTTCTATACTTCTTCAATAACGTTCTGGGCGAAGACGCTGGTGAGAGATTGTTTTTCCCAAGATCGTCGATCGGAACCGTTTCTGCATCGATGCTCGGCTCGTGAATGCATGTGTCGTCGCGTATCGTGTTCCGTGGTTCGTGCGTGTGAAACTGCGTTAGCTGTTGCTCGTGCTCATCCCACTCCAATCCATCATACGGGTGTAATGTTTCCATAGCCATTCAGAAGGGACCGTAGATAAAAGCGTTCTGATATAATATATGAAATAAAAACTATTTTATTTAACTCGAGTATTTGGGCCCCTATGTGGTCTCTAACGGGGCTTTTGCTCTTCGGTTACTCGGTACCTCCCAAAAAACAGACGTGATGAATTCGGGTTCTGAAAGACCCCCGCTCTCTATAGACAAGTATTGGCGTTAGTAGACATATTGTTAGACGAGAATGAGAACTCCCCACCCTGCTTGCGCCGTCCCTTCGGTCGGCGCTCACTGAGGGAGAGCTTAGCACCTCGATTCAGCTAAAAGAATAAGTGCCAATACTCGAATCTGAGTGATTATGGACGATTGGATCGATCCGGAGACGATCAGCCGTAACCGGTTGCCGCCTCACGTGGACGTATTGCCGTACCCCGACCGAGAGACCGCCCTTGCCGACGATCGAACGGCGTCTCGGTGGTTCACCTCGTTGAACGGCCGCTGGCAGTTCGACCTCGCGCCCACGCCGTCCGACGCGCCGGACGGGTTCGCTGACCCGGCGTTTGACGCCGCGGACTGGGATCGAATCGAGGTTCCGCTGAACTGGCAAGTCGCCGGACACGGGAATCCACACTACACGAACGTCGTGTACCCGTTCCCGGTCGATCCGCCGAACGTCCCCACGGAGAATCCGACCGCGTCGTACCGACGGACGTTCTACGTCGACGACGACTGGACGGAGAGGCAGGTCCGCCTCCACTTCGAGGGCGTCGACTCCGCGTTCCACCTCTGGGTGAACGGCGAACCCGTCGGGTACAGCGAAGGGGCGCGGCTCCCCTCCGAGTTCGACGTGAGCGAGTACGTCCACGCGGGGGAGAATACGATCGCTGTCCGCGTCTACAAGTGGTCGAACGGGAGCTATCTCGAGGACCAGGACATGTGGTGGCTCAGCGGAATCTTCCGGGATACGTACGCCTACGCGGTCCCGGAGATCCACGTCGCGGATATCGACGCGAGAACGGAACTCGACGACGAGTACGTCGACGGCGTCCTCCGGGCGGACGTCAGTGTTGCTAACGGCGGCAACGCGAACGAAACGGTCACCGTCGATGCCGAACTCCGCGATCCGGACGGCGACTCTGTAGTCGAGTTCGAATCCACGACGGCGGTCGACGCCGGCGAGAGCGAGACGGTCACGCTCGAGGCGGACGTCGAGAACCCGGAGTTGTGGACCGCGGAGACGCCGAACTGCTACGACCTGCTTCTCTCCGTTCGAGACGAGCAGGGATCGGTTACCGAGGTCGTCGCGGAGACCGTCGGCTTTCGCGAGGTCGAGATCGAGGACGGCATATTCCGCGTAAATGGCGAACCCGTCACGATCCGCGGCGTAAACCGCCACGATTTCCACCCGGATCGCGGCCGGGCAGTGCCCCTCGACGCGATGCGGGAAGATATCGAGCTGATGAAACGGCACAACATCAACGCGGTCCGGACCGCGCACTACCCGAACGACACTCGGTTCTACGACCTCTGTGACGAGTACGGGCTGTACGTCGTCGACGAGACGGACATCGAGTGCCACGGGCTCGAGTTCGCGCCGGAGACGCCCCACCTTAGCGACGCGTCCGAGTGGAAAGCCACCTACGTCGACCGGATGATTCGGATGGTCGAGCGGGACAAGAACCATCCGAGCGTGGTCGTCTGGTCGCTCGGAAACGAATCCGACTTCGGGTCGAACCACGTCGCGATGGCCGAGGAGACCCGCGAGCGCGATCCGACGCGGCCGATCCACTACGAGCCGGACGAGGAGCAGGACGTGTCGGACATCGTCGGGCCAATGTACCCGCCCTGGGATCAGCTCGAGGCGTGGGCGGCCGAAGACGAGTACGAGCACCCGGTCATTCTCTGCGAGTACGCCCACGCGATGGGGAACGGGCCGGGGAATCTTCAGGAGTACTGGGATCTATTCTACGAACACGATCGGTTGCAGGGCGGATTCGTCTGGGACTGGCTCGACCAGGGGTTGCGCCGGACGACCGACGACGGCGAGGAGTGGTTCGCCTACGGCGGCGACTTCGGCGACGAGCCGAACGACGCCAACTTCAACATCAACGGGCTCGTCTTCCCCGACCGCGAACCCTCGCCGGGATTGATCGAGTACAAGAAGGTGATCGAGCCGGTCGCCCTCTCGGCCGCGGACCTCGAGCGCGGCGAGGTGACCGTCGAGAACGGGTACGACTTCCGGTCGCTGGCGCACCTGCGGGCCGATTGGCGCGTCGAAGCCGACGGGCGAGTCGTCGAGAGCGGCGCGTTCGAACTCCCCGATGTCGACCCTGGTGAGAGCGAAATCGTTAGCCTCCCGTTCGACGCGGACGAGTACGACGACGAGGCCGAGTATCTGCTGACGATCGACGTGTCGCTGGCGGAGGACACGCGGTGGGCGTCGGCCGGGCACACCGTCGCGACCGGCCAGTTCGAACTCCCGACCGGCGGCAGCCCGACGGAACCGTCGGCCGAAGTCGCGCCGCTGGCCTGCGAGGCGACCGACGACGGGATCGTCGTTTCGAACGTACACTTCGAACTCGTCTTCGACGAGACGGCCGGCGCGATCGATTCGATGCGCTACCGGGGACGAGAACTCGTCACCGAGGGGCCGACGGTCGGTCTCTGGCGCGCGCCGACGGACAACGACAGGGGGCTGCCGCTCTCGAGGACGCTCCTCTCGAGAATGACCGCGGCCGCCGCGGGCGACGGTCAGATCGACGAGGGTGACGTCCACACGATCGGCTTCGCCCAACTCTGGCGAGAGCACGGGCTCGACGGACTCCAGTTCCGAGCGGACAGCGTCGAATACGAGGTCAGCGGCGACGAACGCGTCGAGATCTCCGTAGAGGGACGGCTCGCGCCGCCGATCTTCGACCACGGGTTCGCGGTGGAGCAGGAGTACACGGTCGCCGATACCGGCGCCGTCGAAATCGAGACGGAACTGGAGCCCGAGGGCGACCTATCCGGCCTTCCGTCGCTGCCGCGAGTAGGGCTCGATCTGACGCTCCCGGCGGCGTTCGATCGGGTCAGCTGGTACGGGCGCGGGCCGGACGAATCCTACGTCGACAGCAAACGGGCGTCGCTCGTCGGCCGGTACGAGCGCGACGTCGACGATCTGCACACGCCGTACGTCAGACCGCAAGCGAACGGGAATCGGACGGACGTGCGGTGGGCGGCGATTACCGACCAGCAGGGCGTCGGACTGTACGTGAGCGGCGAGTCGCCGCTGAACGTCACGGCACACCGCTACACGAGAGCGGATCTGGAAGCGGCCGACCACGTCCACGAAGTGCCGCGACGGGACGAGGTCTCGGTGTCGCTAGACGCCGCTCACTGCGGGCTCGGAACCGGCAGCTGCGGCCCGGAAACGCTGGAGCCGTACCGCGTCGAGCCGACGACCTACGAGTTCACGATCGAGCTTCGACCGTACGTCGAAGAGTAAGTAGTCCGGCCGAAATCGACGCCGGAGCGGACGCGACTACCACGTTTCCGTTGGAACAAACTATCCGTTGTCGGCTAACCGTGATCGATCTCCGCACGGTCGCGACAACTGCACGTCGACGTCGGATCACTTCATTCGGTATACTTCGTCCATCCAGATATCGCCGTCATCCGGCTCGAGAATGCCGTCCATGACTTCGTCCCAGTCCGCCTGTGCATCGCTTTCTTCCATGATCTCCTTGATAACGTCCGGATCCTCGAGTTCCAGATAGCCGAAGACGTGGCCGTCGCGCTCGAACACGGAATAGGTCTCGATCCCGGCGTCGGACTCGAGGTACGCTTCCTCGAGTGCGTCCGGAACGTTCTGGTGTTCCTCACGGTACGCGTCTCGCTGTCCATCGACGATTTCCAGGTGGAACGCGATTCGCTCCATACGAAGACCGTTTTCTCACGACAGTATAGACGTTGGGGTCCGTGACCACAGTCACACCCGGTCAGTCCGTCTTCGTCACGGGCGGCAAACTCCATCTTGGCGAGACGACGCGATCTCGCTCACAATGGAATTGCCATCATTCGAATCGAAGCCGACCGAAATACTCCGGCGAATGGTAGTCGGGAGTTGCTTTCTCGATCGGATTCCACGTGGACTTCTGGTGATCCGGAAGCCCGCTGCGGTAGAAGTTTCCTCGCCACTCGGTCCCCGACGTCGGTCGGATCTCGAGCCCGGTCACGTCGCTCAGGACGTCGAAGGGAATCCTGGCGGCGAGCCACCAGTCCTCGTCGTCCGGCCGCGATTCTTTCGTCGGTCCCGGAACGGACGTTCGAACGTCGATCCGCTCGGCGAGGTCGGGATCGATCAGCGTCCGG
This sequence comes from Halopiger xanaduensis SH-6, assembly GCF_000217715.1. Classification (GTDB taxonomy): domain Archaea; phylum Halobacteriota; class Halobacteria; order Halobacteriales; family Natrialbaceae; genus Halopiger; species Halopiger xanaduensis. The sequence continues at coordinate 197,649 of NC_015658.1, read as the reverse complement.
CCGATGCCTCGTTCCTCCCAGCCTGCTTCCTGCCAGGCGAGTTTGAACTGACCGCAGCAGTTGGGTTCGAAGTTAAAGTACCGCGAGTCCGCGTCGGGCGTCGGATCGGCGAAGAGTTCAACTGAGCTGTCTTCGAACGTCGGCCCGTTGAGTTCGGTCACCGACGCGGTGATATCGTCGTCTTCGGCGTGGAACTGCAGGAACAGCGCTCGCTCGTCGTAACAGACGCGAGCGGTCGTCGTCAGTTTCGGATCCGAGCCGCCGTCGTGCCAGGTAAACTCCTCGAGATCGACCGCGGGAACGTCCTCCCAAACCGTCCCTTCGATCGCGCCGGTCAGTGGGACGTCGTCGGTCGCGCGAGCGATGGTGTACGTCTTCATCGATATGAATTCGAATTCTGCTGCGACCGGCATAAATCTCGGCGCTCTCGCAGCGTCGGCTCGAAGGCTGTGCGGCGACGAATCGGCCGCGGCTGCGGTTTGATCGGCGTCGAACGGATACGGCGAAATCGGCTATGCCGGATCGAACGGCCGCTCGAGACGCAGCAGTTCCGCGCCGTCGACGTCGGTGACGACGAGCGGGTCGACGGACTCGAGTTGCGGGGCCTGCTCCCACCGCTCGTCGGCCCCGTCGCGAGCCGCCGTCGCCGCCGTCACCAGCCAGTGGGTACCGGGCTCGTGCTCGCCGACGAGCGTCGGGACAGTCGTTCGCGAGTGGCAGACGTTCGTGTTCGGTTCCGGATCCGCCGCCTCGCCCTCGCGTCGCTCGTACCCGTCGGCGTTCGCTCGGAGGTCGCGAACCCCGCTCGTGCCGCCGGGCGTCAGACACCACGCACGTCCCGTACCCGTCCGGTGCTCGTGGTTTTCCGGCCGGTCGTCATCACCCTTCGGCAGTGCGAACCCGCCTTCGGCGCTGCGGAGCGGTCGATCGCTCTCGAGTCGGTGCACCCGAACGTGCCACGGCGACGCGGGCGCGAGCCAGGTATCGACGCGGACGTCGTTCCAGGGCGTCCACCGCGAGTAGAGCGTTCCGTCTCGAACGGCAGTTTCCTCGACCGACTCTCGGATTCGGTACTCGCGGCCCGCCTCGCTCAGCGCCAGCGCGCTGTCGTGGCCCGCACCCTCGAGTCCGGGGCGGCGACCCCGAACGCCGAAGCCGAACTCGATCGAGTAGGCGAACTTGGTGTATTTCTCGCGATAGTGGGTCGACTGACCGGCGGCGAGCGCGTAGTGATGGTCGGCGGTCCGGTCCCGGCAAACGATCAACTCCGGTTCCGGCTGGACGGTTCGTTCGGGAAGCTCCGGAAGCGGCTCCGGGTCTGCCTGCCAGAACGGATGGTCGGACTCGAGCGCGAGCGGGAGGAACGCCTTCAGCGCCCAGTAGGGCGAACTGGGGGAGTTGTACGGCTCGCTCGTCTTCAGCGTCGAGTACCGGTAGCCGACCGAGAGGGCGCCGCCGTCGGTGAAGATCGGTTGCTCGAGCCACCACCGGAGGTTGCGCAGCCACAGCCCCTTGATCTGGCTCCAGGGGAGCGCCTCGCAGTCTGCAAACGCGAGCGCGCCCCAGAACGCCGCCTGCGCGAATCGGTAGGTGAGGCTCCGACCGTAAGGGAGCGCGGCACCGTCCTCGCGGAACCAGTGGCGAAATTCCGGGGCGAACTCGGCGGCTCGCTCGCGGAAGCGATCGGCCCGCTCGTCGTCACCGTCGGCCAGCGCCGCGTAGATGAGGCCGTAGGCGTGCATCGCCCAGGGGATGTAGTAATCGCGCGCGCTCTCTTCGGGCGGTCCGTCGGCGTACCAGCCCTCGGTCGCGGCGAAGGACTCGAGGCGATCGAGCGTCTCCTCGGATAGCTCGCGGTCGTACGCTTCGTCCACGCCATCGAGGCCAAGGTGAACGAGTATCCGGAAGAACAGCCAGTTACAGTCGTGCAGCGACGCGTCGTCGACCTGCCGGAGGTACGCCGCGACGCGGTCTTTCGCCTCCGGGTCGAGAGGGTCCCAGAGCCGGTCGGGAGCGAGCGCGAGGCCGAAGCCGATCGCGGCCGTCTCGACGTGCTTTTGGGAGTAATCGCCCGCGGATCCCCAGTATTCCGGATGGTTCGGGTCCGTGCCGTTTCGCAGCCCTTCGCGGATCCGCTCCCAGCCGTCGAACTCGCCGCCGCCAGCGGCGAGCGGGACGAGTCCCCACAGCGGCCGCGAGAAGCCTTCGAGTTCCGCCGCGGTGTCCGGAAACCAGGCGCCCGTCTCACTCGGCTTCAGGCGGGCGCCGCCGGGACTACGATGTGTCTCGAGCGGTTCGACCAGCTGTCGGACCGCGCGCTGCACGTCGGCGCGGGTCTCCAGCGGATTGTCTGTAACGGCGTTCATACCGGCCGACTCTCGAGGCGAACAGTTAATTCTTCCGCGCCGTTCAATCACGAGCGCCCATCGTCAGGACTCGAGCGTCCAGAGCCAACGCCCGGCACGAAACGGTCGATACAGCGAGTTCTCACTCTCCCTCGCTGCCGCTCTCGTCAGAATCGTGTTTCAAAACGATATCCGCACCTTCATCGGCGTCAATCGCGTTGGCATCGCCTTCGCTCTCGTCGACGTCGAATTCGGCTAACGAGACGCGCAAGTCGTCGGCCATCTCGGTCAGCGAGCGCGTCCCCGAAGAGACCTCCGAGATCGAGGCCGTCTGTTCCTCGACGGCAGCTGCGACGTTCTCCGTTTCGGACTCCGTTTCAGAACTGATCTCGGTGGCCTCGTCGACCATGGTGACGACCCGTTCGCTCGCTCGAGCCTGCTCGTCGGTCGCCTCGTCGATCGACTGAATACTGTCGTTCGCCGTCTCGACCTGGTCGGCGATCGCGTCGATCGCGTCGATGCCGTCCTCGACGACGTCGACGCCGTCATCGACTTGCTCGCGCATGCGGTCGATCTCCACGACGGTTTCTTCGACCGACGCCTGGACCGCGTCGATTAACGCGTCGACTTCCTGCGTCGCTTCGCCAGTCTCCTCGGCGAGGCTCTTGACCTCGTTCGCGACGACGGCGAATCCGTCGCCTTCTTCGCCGGCGCCTGCTGCCTCGATCGAGGCGTTCAGCGCCAGCAAGTTCGTCTGGCCGGCGATGTCGTCGATCAGATCGACGATGTCGCCGATCTCGCCCATCTCCGATTCTAACTGGCCGACTTGCTCGGTGATCGCTTCGGCGCGATCCTCGAGCCGTTTCATCTCGGCGCGAATTTCAATGCTCGCTTCGCTGGCGTCGTCGGCGCGGTCGGCGGCCGCCGCGGAGACGGTTGCGACGTCGCCGGCGGTGGAGGCGATCTCCTCGACGGTCGCCGAGAGGTCGTTCATCTCGCCGTAGACCGCCTGGAACCGCTCGCTCTGGTCGGACGCGGCGGACGCGATCTCCTCGGTCGACCGGCCTACCTCGTCGCTGGCCCGTTCGATCTCGCTGACGCGCTCGGTGACGTCCGCGCTGGTTCGGTCGACGTCCTCGGCGAGCGTTTGGATGTCGACGATCGTCCCCTCGATATCCTCGAGCATCTCGTTGAACGCGGTCGCGATTTCGGCCAGCGCGTCGTTGTCGACGTCCTCGTCGAGCCGCTGGGTGAGGTCGCCCTCGGCGGCCTTCGACATGACGTCGCCGAACTCGGCGGCCTTCTGCTCGAGACGATCGGCGAGTCGTTCGGCCTCGCGGCGGGCCTCGGCGGCGTCCGCCTGCGCGGTCTCGGCTTCGGTCTTGGAGCGTTCGAGATCCGCGATCGACTGCTCGAGATCGGCGCGCATCGTCGCGAGCGAGTCGCCGAGCTTCCCGGGAACGTCGGCCTCGAGAACCGGATCGTCGAACTCCTGTCGGGCGATCGCGTCGGCCTGGTCGGCTGCGGTCTCGAGGTAGTCGCGGGTGTCGGCGAACGCCCCGCGAACGCGGCCGACTTCGTCGATCCGGTCGTCGTCGCTGATCGAGATCGCCGTGTCGCCGTTCGAGAGCGCGCGGGCGTTGGTCGCGAGGTCGGTCATCGCGGCGGCCGTCGATCGACCGAGCGTCGCCCCGACGACCAGAAAGCCGGCGATCGCGATCGCGATCAACAGGAGCAACGACGTGGCGACGCTGTCGGCGAGCGCGTAGGCGGTCGATTGCGGCGCGCGGGAGACGACGACCCAGTCGGTCTCGCCGACCGTCGCGTAGGAGAGTACGCTGTCCGTCGACTGGTGTTCGAATATTCCGGCCCCGGCGTCGCCGTCCGGGAGTTCGGCGCCGGCGTATCCCAGTCCGGACGCGAGGATCGCACTCTCGTTTTCGGCGTACACGGTCGTCTCGGCGGACGCGTCGAAGACTCGGATTTCCTCCTCGTCGACGGTACCGTCGAACAAGTACGCGACGTCGGCGATGTCGACCTCGATCATCACCGCACGGTCGTCGGAGCCGGCGATCGGCGAGATGAACGCGAGCAGCTTCTCGCCGTTCCGTTCGTACACGTCGGTGAACCCGCCGGCAAACTCCCGGCTGTCTATCTCGTCATAGGCGAGTTCGGTGGTAGCGGCACCGCTGCGATCGTATACTTGCACGTCGAGATTGGCGATCCGTTCGCCGTTCATCTGTGAGTTCGTACTTCGAACGACCTCCTTCGACCCCAAATCGAAATAGTGGACCCCCTGTGACTCGGCGGGGAGCGTCCGTCGATGCTTTCGTAATTCGCTGCCGATTTTCGCTTCGGAGCCGTTGACGAACTCTTTGGAGCGCGTTATCGTATTGGCCGTCATCTCGTAGTCGGAGATCCATCCCTCAAACTCGTCGGCGTTGTGGGCCGTATTGTCCTCCATCTCCGCCTGCACGTCGCGAGTGATCTGACTCGTGATGTCCAGATAAAAATACGCAGACGACGCGATTAACAGAATCGCGATGATCGTGATGACGACGCCAAATTTCACCAGATATCGGCTCCGCACTCGATCCGGAAGGAGCCCCTTCCCGGGTAGTCTCTCCCGTACGCGGGCCCACAGCTCGTCCTGAACCATGACATTAATTTTTTATCACATGTAATGTTTGTTATGGCCAAACAAACACCACTGCTCTCAGCAGTATCCTGCCGGAGAACGAAAATCGGTGTTTGAGACTGACGACGGCCCGAGTATTGCCGTCTCGTTTAGGTCTGTGACGTACTAAACGGAGTCGACTTGCGCTGCGGCGAACCCGTCAGCACCGTTTCCTCCTCACTCGAGCGTGAATTGATACGTCCCGGATTCGACGTCGACGACGATCGATCCGTCCCCGCGCTGTACGTCCGAGACGCCGTCGGGTAATGACGAGGCGACTGGCGTCACGCCGACTCGGTCGGTCTCGGCGTCGGACGGAAGCGAAATCGAGGCGGTCGCGTTCCACGGCACCGTCACTTCGAGGTCGCATTTCCCGTCCGATCTGGACCAGGCAACCTCGACGCGGCCGCGTTCGGTCGGGACTCGACCCGACGCGTGCTCGAGGTGGCCGATCGCCGGCCGAATCTCGAGGTGGGACCCCTCCCTATCGGCGAGACGGACGCCGAGCAGGGCCCGCTGGATACTCACGAGCACCGGCGCACCCATCGCGTGGGACTCGCTGCGGTTTTGCCGTTCGTCGGTCGGCAGCTCCGGATCGCGACAGTGCCAGGTCTCCCAGGTGAACGTCCCGCCCTGCGCGAGGATGTTCGCCCAACCGTCGTCCTCGGCGTTCGTGAGCAGTTCGATCAGCGCGTCGGTTCGATCCGCCGCTTCGAGCGCCTCGAGTAGCCGCGGGACCATCATCGGTCCCATCTGCATGCCCATCTCGGCGATGTGGTCGGCGACCCCGTCGATCGCGTCGTCGGGGACGAGTCCGAACGCGAGCGCGAACGCGTTGGCGTGCTGGGAGCGACCCTCGCTGGCGTCGGTCGCGTCGCAGCCGTCGACGAACAGGTCGCCGTCGAACAGGTGTGCTCCGATTGCGGCCTCGAGCGCCCGCTTTCGGTCGCGGTACGTCTCGACCTCCTCGTCGGGCCGCTCGAGGGCATCCGCGATGGCCGCCGCTTTGTCGAACGCGTTGGCGCCGAGGATATTGACCGTCGTTCGGGCGGGCCAGTCGCGGTCGTAGCCGTAGCGCATCTCCGGCGGCCAGTCGACGATCCCCTCCTCGTAGGGGCCGCCCTCGCCGCCCGAGAGTTCGGTGACGAGACCGGTCTCGTCGTCGACGTGCTCGGCAACGTAGTCGGCAACCGCCTGTACCACCGGGTAGGCCGTCTCGAGGATCGCTCGGTCGCCCGACTCGCGGTAGTACTGCCAGACCCAGTCGGGGAACCCTTCGGTGAAATCGGGGATGTCGCGCTTGCCGTCGCCGTTGGGGTAGACGGCGCTCAGCCGTCCCTCTTCTTCCCAGTAGCGGTAGTGCGACCGGACGAACTCCCGAATCGCCTGTCGCGTCAGCGCTCGTTCGCCGAACGCGCGCCGCGAGACCGCCGAGATGTTCAACGCGTCCATGAGGAACTGTCCCTTCTCGCGGGTCGGCGTGTCGATGAACTGCTCCTGGCTGCCGTACAGCGCCGAGTGGCGCGCGAGTTCGAAGACCTCCTCGAGGGTCTCGTCCGAGCACGCAAATGTCGCCGCGCGCTCGTCTGGTACCTCGTTGTGGAGCGCCCGCAGCGACACCTGATCAGCACTGAACTCCTCGCCGGGCGACTCGAGCTGCAGATAGCGGACGCCGAGGTAGTTGAACGGCCGGAACGTACACGCGCCGTCGCGTTGCACGTACGCGTAGCGCATGTCGGTCCACTGGGTTCCCTCCTGCTCGTGGACGGTTCCGTCTTCGCGCAGGTGATAGCCCGCTCGCATCCCGACGCGGTGGCCGGCGGTGCCGTCCGCGAACCGAAGCTCCGGGAGGCCGGTGTAGACCCGCCCGAAGTCCACGACGTACGTCTCGTCGTCGACCTGCGTGATCGATTCGGGCTCGATCTCCCGACTGACGACCTCGCGGTTCTGCGCGATGAGTCGCTCCCAGGGATCGGTCGGATGCTCGCCGACGACGCCGGCCGCCGTCCAGTCGGTATCGTCGAAGTCGGGTTCAGCCCAGCCGCGAGGTTCGTCGCGTCCGTCGACGAGTTCGACCGCCTCGCCGATTTCGTCGTTTCGCAGCGGCGCGTCCTCGTCCCACTCGGCCTCGCGGAGCCGCCAGGAATCGTCGGTGACGATCGTCTGCTCGCTTCCGTCGGCAAGGTCGATCTCGAGTTGACAGATGAAGCCGGGCTCGGCGGTCGGCCGGCCCTGGCCCTCGCCCTGCCACGTGAACAGCGCGCCGACGGCGTTTTCGCCCGCCTCGAGCGCGTCGGTCAGGTCGACGGTCTTGTAGTAGTGGTAGTCGGGGTAGGAAAACGACTGGCCGCGGTCGACCCGCTCGCCGTTGACCGACAGTTCGTACTGGTGGCAGGCGGCGACCGACGCACGAGCCCGCTCGACGTCGGCGTCGTCGGGCAGCGCGAACTCGCGGCGGGCGTAGGTGAACTGGCCGCGTTCGAAGTCGTCGACGGCGTCGACGTCGACTTCCTCGGGTCGCCGAATCCAGTTTGCCTCCCAATCATCAGCCTCGAGCAGGCCCGTGCCCCACATCGCGGGCTCGCTCCACGCGCCGGCCTCGTCGTCGTCCCAGACGCGGACTTTCCAGTAGTAGTCCGTTCCGGCCTCGAGGGGTGGCCCGTCGTAGGTGACAGACGGCGTCTCGCTCTCGCGCTTACCCGTATCCCAAACGTCGCCCTCGTCGTCGGCGAGGCGGTCGCGGCTCGAGGTCACGAGCACGCGGTAGGCCGTCTGAGCCGCGCCGCGACGGTCGGTGTCGACTCGCCAGCGAAGGTCCGGATTCCGCTCGTCGATGCCCAGCGGGGTCCGGACGAACTCGGTTCTCAGGTCTGTTGGTTGCATCCGCGTCATCTCTTGCACCGCGGTTGGTCGCGGACCCAGTAATAGGTGCCGACGTGTCAGATCCGGTGCTCGAGAATCCGGAATTCAATCATGAGTGAGAACGACTAAGCACGAGCGCCCGGGAGTCGTTCGCATGGCCGACCCAGGAGCACGTATTTCGATCGGCGAGTACCTTGATCCCGAGGCCAACCTCGCAACCGAAGCATTCCAGAATGCCATCGACGCCTGCGCTGACGCGGGCGGCGGCACGGTCGTCGTGCCGAGCGGCGAGTACGAAATCGGCACGATCAACCTCCGGAGTCACGTCACGCTCTCGCTCGAGGCGGGGGCAACCGTGTACGCCGCGCGGGAGCAGTCGGCGTACGGCGACGCGTACGGCCCGGACGGCGAGCGACCGTTCGTACGCGCCGAAGACGTCGAGAACGTCACGATCACGGGTCGGGGCGTCTTCGACGGTCGCGGAACCGACTTTCACGAGATGGACGACCCGTTGCGCGGCCACTCCGGCGAGAGCGACCACCACCCGCTCATCGCGAACGCCCCGCACGAGGCGCGGCAGGGCGAGGACTATCTCGATCCCTCGCTTGGCACCGAGGAGTGGCCGCGGGCGAAATCAGCGTTCCGCCCGGGGCCGATGTTCCTCCTCGAGGACGCGACGAACGTGCGGTTCGAGGGCGTGACGCTGCGAGACATGCCGGCGTGGACGATCAGCCTGCACGACTGCGACGACGTCGTTGTCTGCGGCGTCACGATCGACAACCACATGCGGATTCCGAACTGCGACGGGATCTCGATCATGAACTCGCGCGACGTCCGTATCTCGGACTGCTCGATCCGCTCGTGCGACGACTCGATCACGATCGGGACGCGCGCGGAAGGCGAGGACCCGACGGCCGGCATTACCGTCACCAACTGCACGCTGGCCTCGGCCGCCTGCGCGATCAAGTTCGGCTCGGAAACTCACGCTCCGATCCGCGATTGCGTCTTCGAGAACTGCGTGGTTCGCGACTCGAACCGCGGCCTCGGCATCCAGCACCGGGACGCGGGCGACCTCGAGAACGTCCTCTTTTCGAACATCGTGGTCGAGACCGGCCTGCTACCGGGGCCGTGGTGGGGCAAAGCCGAACCGATCTACGTGACGTCAGTGCCCCGAACCGAGGAGACGAACCTCGGACGGATCCGCAACGTCCGATTCTCGAATATCGTCGCCCGAAGCGAGAACGGGGCGCTCGTCTACGCCCACGAAGACGCCGACGTGGCCGCCGTCTCCCTCGAGAACGTCCGCATCGAGATCGAGGACAGTCCGTACGCCGACCGCGTCGGCGGGAACGTCGACCTCCAGCCGACGGCCGTCGAAGCGCCGATCGCCGAACGCGAGATCGCCGGCGTGGACTGCGAGGGAGTCCGCGACCTCGAGTTGCGCGGGATCGACCTCGAGTGGGGAACCGACCTGCCCGCGTACTACGCCAACGGAATCCGGTGTACCGACATCCGAAATCTGGAGATAGAGGGGTTCAGCGGACGACAGGCGCACGAAGATGCCGCCGACGCGGCCGTCGCACTCCAGGACGTCCGGACGGTCTCGATCAGGAACTCGCGCGCTCGAGCGGGAGCGGGGACGTTCTGCTCGCTCGAGGGGACTGAAGACGAGCGCCTGTTCGCGGGCAACGATCTGGTCGATGCCGGGACTGCGATTGACGCCGATGGTGAGCACGGTTTCAGCGAGTACGGCAACGTTCCGCCGGCCCAGTAGCTTTCGGATTTATTAGGAGTATCGGTAATCGTACTCGCTTATCTCTTTCGTCTATTTTCATTAATTATAAATACTATTTCCTGATAGAGCGACTGTGGCACGTGATAGCTTGTCAGAGGCTAGTGAGAGGCACGGGCACGAAGACAGCGGGCTGTCGCTGACGCGCCGGACCGCACTCGGCTTGCTCGGCGTCGGTACCGTCGGGGCAGCGATGACCGGTTCAGCCGCGGCGGATCACGGCGACGGCAAGAACCGCGGCAAAAACGCGCGGCCGTGGAATCAGGATATCGACGCGCAGGACCACGACCTGTTCAATCTCCACGCGCTCGAGGTCGACCACGTCTACGCGGCGGCCAGAGATGCGGACGTGATCGTCTGGAAGGACGAGGAGGGGATCTTCCACGCCGACAATCGCGAGGAGACCGTGGCCAGCGGCGAGGACGTCCTCGAGGTGACCCAGTCTGCGGTCGACAGCCTCACGGACGGGCGCGACTGGATGGAGAAAGTCGCGGTCGTCTCGCCGAGCACCGTCGGGCCGGTCCACGGCGACGGGGATATCGGCGAATACGATCCGTCGGACCAGTTCGCGGGAATCGAACTGCCGAGCTACACCGCGCTGGACGTACCGGCGCGAATGCGCGTCGAGGACGAGGGCGATCAGGCGATGGTCATTCCAGTCATGGCCGCCGACGCGGAACACGTCGAAATCCCGAATCTGCACGTCGTCGGCAACCCGCGGTTCGGCATGTTCCTCCAGAGCGTGCGGAACCTCCGACTCGGCAACATTAGCATCGAGATGACCGGCTCGGACCCGCGCGGCAACATCGGCGTGCGGATCGACGGCTTCGCACACGGCCGCGGCGAGGACACCGTCCGCTGTAAAGACGTCCAGGTCGACACCGTCTACGTCGAGAACTCGGGCGGCCACGCCTTCGAAACCTACGCCGTCGACCGCATCCAAGTCGGCGACGTCATCGCGAACGGCGTGGAATCGGGCTGTGGCGTCCTGCTCAACGACACGACCGACGCGACGGTCAATTCGGTGGTCGGAAAGGAGATCGACCCCGGCGGCGGCTACGCCGGCTTCCGCGTCGCCAACGGCACCCACGACGTGACCTGCGATCAGGTCGTCGTCCGCGGCGGCGCTCGCGGCGTCTTCGGCGTCTCGGGCTCGCACAACATCACCGTCGGCGAGGTGAACATTTCCGAGATGGACGTCTGCGGGATCTTCATCGAGGACAACCAGAACTTCACGGTCGAGGGCGGGGTCGTCGCGAACTGCGACGGCGAAGCCGTCCGCATTCACTCGCGGGACGACTTCGGACACGATCCCACGAACGGCGTCACGATCTCTAACCTCCGGACGTACGACGACCGCGAGGAGGGCGAGCGCGAGCAATCGTACGGCATTCACGTCTCCGGCGGGCAGACCTCGAACGTCCGGATCGTCAACTGCGACGTCCGCGAGGGCGGGACGGAGGAGAACATCCGCGTCGCCGCCGACGAAACGATCCTCGAGAACAACCACGGCGGCGGGCTCGACCTGGGCACCGTCACCCTCGAGGGTGGCGCAGATCCGGCCGCAACCGTCCAGGGCGTCAGTTCGTTCGAGTACCAGCAGCCGTCGCTGCGGGCCGACCCCGTCGACGCGACCGGCGCGACGTTCGCCTACGATCACTACTTCCTGTGGAACGACGGCCGCGGGGAGTGGGATCTCGTCTTCGAGTGGAAGCACGACCCCAGCCGGGACGTCGACGTCCAGTACGTCGTCGACAATCCGCGGGCGAACCTCGGCACCGGCGACGCCGGTCAGGAGATCGATCTGGTCGACGACCTCGAGCCCGGAACGTACCGAATCACCGCCCAACTCAACGGCGACGACATCGTGATGAGCGTCGACGACGAGGACGGACTGACCGACGGCGCGAACGTCTACAACGAGACGATCGGCGAAGCGACCAACCAGCAGTGGGTTGTCACCGAACCCGAAGACGGCGTCTACCGCATCGCCGCCGCCGGCGACGAGAATCTGGTGCTCGAGGCCGCGGACGGCGGCACGGACACGGGGACGAACCTCGAGCTCGGCACCTGGGAGGACGCGGACTACCAGAAATTCGCGGCCGTCCCGCGAAGCGAGGAGGCCTACACGCTCGAGCCGACCCACGCCGACCTCGCCGCCGACGTCTGGGAGGTCGATCCGGAGCCGGGCGCCGACATTCGGCACTGGAACCCGAGCGGCGGTAACAACCAGCTGTTCAAATTCGTGGAGAGCGATTCCTGAGCGACGACACCAGCCGCGGCCGCTGCCGTATTTTTCGTGCGATCACCGCGTGAGCCGAGCCGGGATAGTTAACACCCCCCGCGATAACAACAGTCGTAGTTGCCGATGACACCGACAGATACGATCGCGCAGGGACCCAGAGCGGGAAGCACCTGGCCCGCCGAGTGGGAGGAGTACGACGACCCACACACGGGCGCCCGAGTGACGCGCCTGACGAACCACCCCGACGACGACCTCCACCTCTACTTCACCGAGGACGGTTGGTACGACGACGGCCGCCGGCTGCTGTTTCGCAGCGACCGGACGGGGAGCCGACAGCTGTTCTCGATCGACCTCGAGTCGGGGCTGATCACGCAAGTCACGGCGCTCGAGGGATTTCAGGGCCAAACCTCGATTCACCATGAGACCTCGGACGCGTACTTCTGGGTCGACGACAACCTAGTCCGGTTCGATCTCGAGCGCCTCGAAGTGACGGACGTCCTCTACGAGGCGCCCGAGGGGTACGAAGGCGGATCGATGGACGTCAACGCCGACGGGACCGTCGTCTACGCGGCGGTCGTTGAGGCGGACATGGACCTCCCAGGCGAAAAGCCGTGGATGGACGAGATGATGGAAGCGCGGCCGCACACGAGGATTCTCGCCGTGCCGATCGACGGGGACGGCGACCCCGAACTGATACACGAGGAAGACCGCTGGGTGAGCAGCCACGTCAACGCCTCGCCGACCCGACCCGAGCTCTTCACGTTCTGCCAGGAGGGGCCGTGGGACGGCGTCGAACACCGGATCTGGGTGGCCGATACCGAATCCGGCGACATCTGGAAGGTCCGCGAGGTCCCCGAAAATGCCGGCATCGGCCACGAGTATTGGATGACCGACGGCGAGCGGATCGGTTACCACGGCTCGATGCGCGATCCGCAGGGCCGCGATCAGGTGGACGAGCCGGAGCCGTTCATCGGCAGCGTCCGCTACGACGACACCGACCGCCGCGAAACCGATCTTCCGGACGAGGTGTACGCGCTGACCCACACCCACGCGAACTCGCCCGAATTGCTCGTCTGCGACGGCTCCTTTACGGGACTTCCCTACAACATCCTCTACCGGTGGAACGAGGACGCGGGCGAGTACGAGGGCCCGCGCGCCCTCGCAACCGTCGACTGGAACCCCGAGAGTCCCCACCCCCACTCGCGGTTCAGCCCGGACGGCTCGCAGGTCGTGTTCGATTCGGACCGGTACGACGGCTCGAGCAACATCTACCTCGTCGACGTCCCGGACTTCGAGTCGCTGCCGGAATACGAGCCCTCGGAGTGGGACTGAGCGACGAAACCTACCTTCGGTACGGTAGTCGAACTGGGGGGAAGATAGTCGTTCCCGGCGGTTGGACTAAAACGTATCTCGGAGCCGTTCGCCGACGTCGTCGGGGACTTCGATCACGTCGCCGTGGCGAAGCCCGTCGGGAAAGTCCATCATCGAGTCGCAGACCTCCCAGTGTCGGGCGTCGTCGCTGCGAGACGCGCCGTAGCGGCCCTCGACGAAGCGGTCGTAGAGCATGAGCCACTCCTCGCCGTTGTGGAACACGGTCGGACCTTCCACGGGGGACGGCGTCACTGGGTCCATCACGTCGCCGAACGGCCCGCCCCCACTGGGTGCCGTCGCGAGGCGAACGTCCTTGTGGTCGGTGTCGACGGTGTTCTCGCCGCGTTCGTCCTTGAACGCCATCAGGTACTCGTCGTCGACGCGGACCACACAGGCGTCGATGACATTGTATCCGGGATCGAAGAGCGTAGCCGGCGCGCTGTAGGTCTCGAAATCCGCCGTCGAGCACGTCCAGATCCGGTGATCGCGGACCGCCGTCGCGTCGCTCGGATCGACCGTCGACGACCAGACGAGACGGTAGACCCCGACCCCCCGATCGTAAAAACACTCCGGCGCCCACGCGTTCCGGACGCCGGGGACGCCCTCCATCACCGGAATCAGTTCGGGATCGGACCACTCGATCAGATCGCCGGAGGTCGCGTGGACGACGTTCTCGCTTTGCCATCCGTCCGTTCCGAGCAGGTGATAGGTGCCGTTTCGATCTTCGATCAGGAACGGATCGCGGATACTCTCGGCGCCGACGTCGCTTCGGAGCACCGCGTCGCCGCCGTTTATCGGCTCCCACTCGTAACCGTCGTCGCTAACCGCGTAGTGCAGCGCCTCCGAGTCGGTCCGAAAGTGAGCGAGTACGAACACGCAGATAGCGTCGCGGATGAACGGGTTAACTGTTCGGGTCTCGCAGCGTCACTCCGTCGGTCGAGGCGACGGATCGAACCCTGGGTGTCGGCTATCACTCAGCGTAGGCGTCGCGAGCGCAGGTCAGCCACCCGTCCTCGAGTCCCAGTTCGGCGACTTGCAGCGCCGTCTGTCGGGCCCGGCCGGTGTCATCGAGCTGTGCGTGGGGTTCGTCCGTCGACTGGTGGACGTGGTAAAGGACGTAGGCGTCGCCGTCGACGACGAACGCATCGGGGTGGCCGCCCTGCCAGTCGTCGCCGGGTCGCGAGCCGGGGTCGTCGAGCAATCGTCCCTCCTGTCGCGTCCACTCGTCGCCGTCCGGCGACCGCCAGACGCTGAGCCCGTCCCACGAGTCCGCCAGCAGCCAGTAGTACTCCTTCCACTCGAAGACGATCGGCGCCTCGTGGGGCGGCTCCTCGAGCGTCGGTTCCGATTCCGGCGCCCACGACGTGAGATCCTCGCTGTCGGCGGTGACGGTGACGGCCTCCTGGTCGTGCTTGTACCACATTCGCCACGTGCCGTCGTCCAGCCGGTGGACGTCCGGATCGATGACGCGGTCGTGCTCGAGGTCGCAGACGCCCTCGAACGTCCACCCCTCGAGGGCGAGCCGGTCGTTCGTGAAGTGGACGATGTCGCGGGGCCGGTCCCAGTCCGAGGGGATACCGGTGATATAGCTCACGAAAAGGTGGTAGGTGCCGTCGTGGTGGACGATCTCCGGCGCCCAGTAGGTGTTGTGTCCGGGTTCGATCGACAGCTCGAGGGTGCCCCGATAGAGCCACGACCGGCCGCCGTCGTCGGAGGTGGCGATACCGATATCGCTCCCGTGGATCCAGCCTTTGTCTGCAGTGCCCACGTTCGCGCGCCGCTGCGTGTAGCAGATCCACCACTCCTCAAGTTCCGGATTCCACATGATTGACGGATCCGCCGCGCCGTCGAAGACCGGATCGCGAAACAGCGGTGCGGGCGCGTCTTCGATCACGAACGACGGACTGGACTCGTCGGGAAGCGGGTTCCACGTCATGCGTCTCGAGGGCCGATTCTCGCCGCGATCACATACGTGTGCCGGAGCTTGCGGCTCGAGTCGACCCGTCAGTAGATCGCGTGCCCGCCGTCGACGTAGAGCATGTGGCCGGTGACGAACGACGCGTCGTCGCTGGCCAGGTAGAGGTAGGAGCCGGCGATCTCGTCCGGCGACGCCCGCCGGCCCATCGGATTTTGCTTTTGAAACGCCGACCGGTCGGTAGTCGAGCCGTCGTTTTCGGTGCTGATCTGCGTCGCGACGGGGCCGGGAGCGACGGCGTTGACGCGAATATCGTACTCGGTGCACTCGAGGGCCGCGACGCGGGTGAGCATCATGATCGCCGCTTTCGAGGGATCGTAGGCGGCGTGGCCGACCTGCGCGTACTCGGAACTGATCGAGGCGGTGTTGATGATCGACCCGGAAACGCCGCGGTCGGCCATATCGGCGGCGGCCGCCTGACAGCCCGCGAAGACGCTTCGAGCGTTCGTCTCGTAGACCGTATCGAACGTTTCGACGTCGAGATCCAGCAGCGAGCCACCCCGAAAGATCCCCGCGTTGTTCACCATGACGTCGACGCCGCCGAACTCGCGGGCCGCCTCGACGAGCGCCTCGAGATCCGCCGAGTCGGAGACGTCCGTCTGGACGAATCGAGCCTCGCCGCCGTCGCGTTCGATTCGTTCATGCGTCGGCGCGCGGTCGTCGTCACCTTTCGGCGATTCGCGGATGTCGGCGACGAGGACCGTTGCTCCGGCGTCGCCGAACCGCCGGGCGACCGCTCGGCCGATACCCGAACTACCGCCCGTCACGATGACCGTCTCGCCGGCAAAATCGTACTCGCTCGAGCCCATACCGGTTCTGCGGGAGACAATTCCTTAGCTGTACCGCCCACTGTCGAGCGATTCCTTGCCAATCGATTGTCCGGTGGGGGCGGACGGATTCGAATCAATCGTACGCGCTTCTTCCGGCGGTCGACCTAGCGAACGTGGCGCGTAGCACGGACACGAGCACCGATCTATGGTAGATAGTCTCGTTTCTGCCCGAGTTACGTCCGCCATTACCAGAACCCCCGACCGACATATATTACAAGCGTACTTGTGTAATCGTCTGACGGGGTACGAACGCGACTACCGTTCGAAGTGACTGAATTCCCGTCGAACAGCACCGATCGGGGGAATCGATGGGAGTGTGACCACTGTCATGAATTATCCAGCACTGTCCGTTGTCACCGGACGGTTGCCGCATACGAGGTTCTCCTCAGCGGGCGAAAACCTCCGGGCGCAATCTACGGTCCGAACTCGACTCCGAACGGCAGGGTCGGCACTCGACGATCGATTCGACAGCGAGCGGAGAACCGTAGCGAGTAGCGAACCGATACCGGAACCGAAGCCGAAGCCCGCGTTACTGGAACTGCGGCATGACTTCGTCGGCGAACAGTTCCATCCCGTCGGTCTCCGGGAAGTCGATGAACCAGCCCTGGAACTTCGTGACGCCGGCCTCGATCCGGCGTTCGATCGCCTCGGCGCACTCCTCGGGCGTTCCCATGATGAAGAACTCGCGAGCGTCTTCCTCGGTCTCGATCGGCGCCTGATCCTGGTACTCCTCTTCGAACTGAATCGGCGTCATCAGGTCGATCAGCGACTCGAGTTTCTCCTCGTCGCGGGTGCAGATGACGTGACCGTCCCAGGAGTACTCGATCTCGTCGGGGTCGCGGCCGACCGTCTCACAGTGGTCCTCGATGACTCCGATCTTGTGCTCGAGGGTGTCGACATCGCCGTTGAAGACGTCGGTGTTCCAGACGTCGGCGTGTTTGGCGACGAGTTTCAGCGTCACCTGTTCGCCTTGGCCGCCGACCAGGATCGGCGGGTGAGGATCCTGGACGGGACCGGGGTCGCAGTAGGCGTCCTCGATCTGGTAGCGCTCGCCTTCGAAGGTCGCGCCCTCGCCGACGTCGCTCGCCCACATCTCCTTCATCAGCCGGATGCCCTCGTCGAGGCGCATCAGCCGCTCGAAGCCGTCGCGGTACTCCCAGCCGTAGGCGTCGTACTCGGGCTCGTGCCAGCCCGCACCGAGGCCGAGCTCGAGGCGGCCGTCGGAGATGACGTCCAGCGTCGCGGCCATCTTCGCGACTAAGGCGGGGTTTCGGTAGTCGTTACAGAGCACGAGCGAGCCGAGATTGATGTCGTCGGTGAACCCGGCCATCGCTGACAGCAGCGTCCAGACCTCGTACTCGGCGTGGTCGCGCCCGAGCATGAGGTGGTCGGGCGCCCACGCGGCGTCGAAGCCCAGTTCCTCGGCTTTCAGGATGCCCTCCTTCGTCGTCTCCCAGTCCAGTCGCTCGTAGCGGGGCGTATCGCGGTGTACCGGCTCGTCGTCGCCCTCGTCCGGCGCGCCGGCGAACACCGGCACGTTGTACTCGAATGTGATGTCGTCGGACATGGCTCACTCCACGGCGAAGTGCTCGAGCGCCTCGTGGTTCAGCTGCGTACTGATGCCGGGTTCGTCGGGGAGCGGGATCGACCCGTCCTCGGGGGAAGGCGGGTTCTCGAAGATGGCGTCGGCGTAGGTCGACTCCTGCTCCTCCTGCTGCTCCTCGAACCACTCGGGCGTCGGGAAGTACTCCGCCATCGGCATGTTCGTGTGCGCCGCGATGGCGTGCAGCGTCGGGTTCGTACCGGCGTGGGGGATCACGGGGACGTCGTGCACTTCGGCCATGTCGGCGACCTTCATCATCTCGGTAATGCCGCCGACGCGACCGACGTCGGGCTGCAGGATGTCGACGGCTTCGGCCTCGAGAAGGTCCTCGTGGCCCCAGCGGGTGAACTCGTGCTCGCCGCCGGAGATCGGCATCGGCGCGGCCTCGCGGACCTCGGCGTAGCCGTCGATGTCGTCGGCGATGACCGGCTCTTCGACCCACGCCATGTCGTAGGGCTCGAGGCGGTCGAGCATCTTCTTTGCGTAGCGGACCGACCAGCCCATGTAGGCGTCGGCCGCGATCTCGAGTTCGTCGCCGACGGCGTCGCGGACCGTCTTGACGATCTCCTCGTTTTTCTTCATCCCCGAGCGGCCGGCCTCGGGTCCGTGGAGGAAGCGCAGCTTCACCGCGTCGAAGCCCTCCTCGGCGTACTGGATGGCCTCGCGCTCGAGTTTCTCCATGTCGACGGGGTGGAGGTTCGACGCGTAGGCGGGGATCTCGTCGGTAGTGGGACCGCCGAGCAGTTCGTAGACCGGTTTGTCGGCTTCCTTGCCCGCGATGTCCCACAGGGCCTGGTCGACCGCGCTGATCGCCATGACGGCGACGCCCTTCCGACCGAACGGCAGCGTCGCGCGGTACATCTGTTCCCAGAGTTTCTCGCGCTGGGTGGGGTCTTCGCCCATCACGATCTTCGAGAGCGTCTCCTCGACGACGGTGGCGATGGCGCCGCTTCCCCAGTTCCCGACGCCGACGCCGGTGATGCCGGCGTCCGTCTCGATCTCGACGACGACGTCGCCGACAGGACCCATCCATTTGCGGCGGGCCTGCGGGTTCTCGCCGTCGACGTTGCGATACTCGTCGTACTTCGACATGATCGTCACGAGCGGGAACTCGATGAACTCGCCCCACGACTCGTTGCTGATCTTGGTTGCACTGACGTCTGTGATTTCCATCGTCTTTCCTCGTAGGTGCCACTGCTTTCGGCAGCGATAAAATCCTTTCCACTGACCGGATCGTACCGTCGTCTGTCCGCCTGTGAAGCTTTGTTCGCGTACTCGTCCCGACGTCGCCCTCTCGAGTGCGAACAATCACGCGAGAACTGGACCACTTTAACGGTCGTCCTCGGTTACATCGAACGCGATGTCGAACCTGGTGCCCTCTGCGAACGATCCTGCATTCCCTTCCGGAGAGCGTAAAGTTATATGTGACTGGGTTACAAACCACCAATAGCTCGACCAGAGCGAGAGGTAACTCCAGCATGAAGGCTATAGTTCACACCGGACCCAGATCTATCGAAATCCGCGAACGAGAAAAACCGACGGTCGCCGCCGACGAAGTGCTCGTCCAAGTCAACTCCGCAGGCCTGTGCGGCAGCGACGCCCACGCCTATACGTACGAAGACGGCTACGAGTGGATCCCGCTGCCCCGCATTATGGGCCACGAGTACTCCGGCGAGGTCGTCGAGGTCGGCGCCGACGTCACCGATTTCGACGTCGGCGACCACGTCGTCGAAGAACCGATTCACGACTGCGGCTCGTGTTTTCAGTGCAAAAACGGCCAGCCCAACGTCTGCCAGAACTTCGAGATCACGGGGATGCACAACGACGGTGCGTACACCGAGTACACGACCGTCAAACCCAAAGACTTGCACCACATCCCCGACAGCGTCCCGCTCAGACAGGCCAGCATCACCGAGCCGCTGAGCATCGCGACGCGAGCGGTGTTCGACCAGTCGACCGTCACGCCCGGCGACCTCGTCCTCGTCGAAGGCCCCGGCCCGATCGGCGTCCTGGTCGCGGCCGTCGCCGACTCGATGGGCGCGAACGTCGTCGTCTCGGGGCTCGGCAAGGACACCGAGTACCGACTGCCGCTCGTCGAACGGCTCGGCATCGACACGATCGACGTCGAGAACGACGATCTCGAGGCGCTCGTCGACGCGAAGGCCGACGGCGGCGGCTTCGACGTCGTCTTCGATACGACCGGCCACAAGACGGGCGTCGAAATGGGCGTCGAGCACGTCCGCAAGGGCGGCCAGGTCGTCGTCGTCGGGCTTCCCGGCGCGCCGAGCGAACTGTTCATGACGCCGGTCGTCCGCGGCGAAATCATGGTAAACACGTCGTACGGTTCGACCTGGCAGAATTTCGAGCAGGCGATCCGCCTGCTGGATAGCGGCGAAATCGACGCGGACAAAATCATCGATACCTCCTACAGCGTCGACGAACCGACTGCGGCGTTCGAAGCGTTCCTCGAGTCCGAGACCTGCAAACCGGTCTTTTCGTTCTCGGACTTATAGTGCGCATCGGACGGTGCGATTCCCGTAGCGCCGGCCGCGGACCGGGATATCACCGTCGTCGGGCATCGCTCTCGAGACGTTCTGCGACACAACGTTTAGTAGCGCTCGACGCGTCGCATTTCGTATACGATGGTGCTGGATACCCACACGCACGCGTGGACGCGACCGAATCGAGAGCACCCCTGGGTCAACGGCCCGCTCGTGGAGACCGTCGACGAGTTTTCCGTCGACACCGTCTACGACGCCGACGCGCTGCACGCGGACATGGACGCGATCGGCGTCGACGAGGCCGTCGTCGTCGGTTACCCGATCTGCGAGTGGACCGACAACTGGTACACCGTAGAGTGCGCCGCCGAGTACGACGACCTCTACGGCATCGTCATGCTCGATCAGTTCGCCGACGATGCGGCCGACCAGTTGCGGTCGTGCATGGCGACCGACGGCGTCCTCGGCTTCCGACTCGGGGCGATCTGTCCCTACGATCGGATGTGGGAAACCTTCGACCCGAGCGTAACGTGGCTCGAGGACGCGATCGACGAGCCCGAGTTCTGGGACGCCGCTCGCGAAACCGACGCGCTGGTTCAACTCCTCGCCCACCACGACCAGCTGGATCAGGTCGTCGACCTGATCGAGACGTACCCCGATCTCAGCTACGCGCTCGATCACTTCTGTCACGCCGGTCCCGATACGGATCCCGACGAGGTGTTCGCGCCGCTCGAGACCCTCGCCGCTGACGAGTACGACGTCGCCGTGAAAATCTCGGAGATCGTCCACCGCTCCGAGGAGGAGTTCCCCTACGCCGACATGCACGACCACGTCCGCTGGCTCCTCGAGACGTTCGGCCGCGAACGGGTCGTCTGGGGCTCGGACTTCCCGAACGTCAGCGACGAGGCCGGTTACGAGGAGAGTCTGCAGTGGCTCGAGCACGTCGAGTTCCTCTCGCAGAAAGATCGAGAGTGGCTCACCGAGCGGTCGTTCACGGATCTGGCGGGGATCTAACCGCTACCCGTTCGCCGAATCGGTACCGCGCTACTCTTCCGTGCCGACGACCGGATTCTCGAGCGTGCCGATGCCCTCGATTTCGGCTTCGACGGTGTCGCCCGGCGAGAGGAGTTCCGGCGGATCGCGGAAGATACCGACGCCGCCGGGCGTGCCGGTCGAGATGACCGTCCCCGGCTGCAGCGTCGTGAAGTTGCTGATGTACTCGACGACCTCGCCGACGTCGAAGATGAACTCCGCGGTCGTCGACTCCTGCTTGACCTCGCCGTTGAGGCGCAGTTCGACCTCGAGATCGTTGGGGTCGACGGCGTCGGGGCTCGTCAGGGCGGGCCCCATCGGCGCGAACGTGTCGTAGCTCTTCCCGCGGAAGAACTGGCCGTCCTCGAACTGGGCGTCGCGCGCGCTGACGTCGTCGATGACGGTGTAGCCCGCGATGTATTCCTCGGCCTCCTCGGCCGAGACCTCGCAGGCGGTGCGGCCGATGACGATTCCCAGTTCGACTTCGTAGTCGACCTGCTCGACGTCGTCGGGGTGGACGATCGGCGCACCGGGGTCGGTGACCGTCGACGGCGACTTCGCGAACAGCATGGGTTTCTTGGGAATCTCCTCGTCCTGCTCCTCGGCGTGGTCGTGGTAGTTCAGACCGACGCAGATAATCTGGTCGACCGCCGACGACGGCACCGGCGCGAGCCGGTCCTCGGGGTCGTCGATTTCGGGAAGTTCTCCCGTCTCGACGGCGCGACGGATTCGGCGTCGGTATCCCGGCGACGCGAGTTCCTCGAGGGACGGCTCGCCGAACCGGGTCAGATCGTACGTCTGGTCGTCGACCGTTACGCCCCAACGGACGCTACCGTCGGTCGCGAATCGAACGAATTGCATCGTCTCGAACTTTCCAGCCTGACGCTTGAATCTTTCTCTCGGTCGGCGCCTCCGCCGGCGGATCACCGGCAAGTCACTGCAGCGAGCGGCACCCGGTTACTAGGATGAACAATTATACTGTTTGACCTGAAACGGTATGGTATGTCCTATCAGGTAGCAGTGATCGGAACTGGGACGGAACCGGACGACCCCGGACGCGACGGGTACGCCATGGCGTATCACCACGCGGAGGGATACGAGAAACACGATCGGTGCGAGCTCGTCGCCTGCGCCGATATCGTCCCCGAAAACGCCGCGGCGTTCGCGGCCGAATACGGGATCGACGACGAGAACGTCTTCGAGGACTACGAAGTGATGCTCGAGACGGTCGACCCCGACATCGTTTCGCTGTGCGTTCCGCCGGTGATCCACGCGTCGATCGCGATCGACTGCTGCCGAGCGGGCGTCGACGCGGTCCACTGCGAGAAACCGATGGCCCAGACCTACGGCGGCGCGCGCATGATGGCCCAGGAAGCCGCCCGTCACGACGTCCAGATGACGTTCAATCACCAGCGCCGGTTCAGCGACGCCGTCCGGACCGCAAAACGACTCCTCGACGACGGCGAGATCGGCGAGTTAGAGCGCGTCGAGTTCTCGGCGCCGGTCGGCATCTTCGACTACGGGAGTCACTCGTTCGACCTCTGTAACTACTTCAACGACGAGGTACCCGCCGACTGGGTGATGGGCCAGATCGACTACCGCGAGGAGAACGTCCTCTTCGGCTCGCACAACGAGAACCAGGCCCTCGTCATGTGGGAGTACGAAAACGGCGTCCACGGCCTCGGAACGAGCGACAGCGCCGACGAGGGCGGTCCGACGGGTGCCGTCCGGTGCCACAACCGGCTGATCGGTACCGAGGGGACGATCGAAGTCGGGCCGGAGGGAGATGACGAGGACCTCCCCGTGTTGCGCATCCGTCGCGCCGGCGACGACGAGTGGGAAGCCGTCGAGACCGAGGACGGCCTCCACAGCTGGGAGTTCATCGACCGCGCTATCGCCGAAAACGTCCGCTGTCTCGAGGAGGACGAGGAGCCGGAACTCAGCGCGGAGAACGCCCTGAACGCGACCGAACTGATCTTCGGCGCCTGGGAGTCCGCCCGCAAGCGCGGCCGGGTCGATCTCCCCCTCGAGATCGACGACAACCCGCTCGATGCGATGGTCGAGTCGGGCGAACTGAATCCCGAGCCGATGGACGAAGCGGAGGCGGAATAGATGGCACGGATCTCGATCTGCGTCGAGATGGTCTACGACGACGAGCCGTTCGTCGATCGCATCTCGCGGGCCGCCGAGGCCGGCGCCGACGCCGTCGAGTTCTGGGGCTGGCGAGAGAAGGACCTCGAGGCGATCGGCGAGACCGCCGAGACGGACGATATCCCGATCGCCGGTTTCGTTGCCGGCGGGACGCTCACCGATCCCGACGCGGCCGACGACGCCGTCGAAACGATTCGGGAGTCGATCGCGACGGCCGCCGAGTACGACGTCCCGACGCTGATCGTCACGACCGGACAGGATCAGGACGGACTCGACCGCGAAACCCAGCGCGAGAACATCGTGGACGTGCTCTCCCGCGTCGCGTCCGACGCCGAAGACGCGGGCGTGACGCTCGTCCTCGAGCCGCTGAACACCGCCGTCGATCACCCGGGGTACTTCCTCGAGACGTCGGCCGAGGGGTTCGACATCGTCGACGACGTCGGCTCCCCGAACGTACAGCTGCTGTACGACGTCTACCACCAGCAGGTCACCGAGGGGAACGTCATCCAGACGATCACCGACAACGTCGACCGGATCGGGCACGTCCACATCGCGGACGTGCCCGGTCGGCACGAACCCGGTACCGGGGAACTCGACTACGAGAACATTATCGAGGCGATCGACGACGCCGGCTACGACGGCTACGTCGGCTGCGAGTTCTCGCCCACCGGCGACGCCGACGACGCGGTCGAGACCGTCCTCGAGTGGCGGTAGCGGCCTGCGACGGCGGGTAGCGGCTATCACCGATCGTCCGTCATCCGTCACCTACGATCGACGGGCGGACCAACCTGAACGCCAACGTTTTTGTACGTCAGCGTCAGTCACGGTACCATGCACCACCTCGGCAGTACAGCGACGACTGCGTCGACCGCGCGAACGGACGTCACGATCGGCTACGTCGGCGGCGGGAGTCAGGGCTGGGCCCACACGTTTATCAACGACATTCTTCAGTGTCAGGACGTCTCAGGGCAGGTCAGGCTCTACGACGTCGATTACGAGGCCGCCCAGCGCAACGCCGAACTCGGGAACGCGCTCGGAAGCCGCGAGGAGGCCGTCAGCGACTGGACGTTCGAGGCCGCCGAAACCCTCGCGGCGGCGCTCGAGGACGCCGATTTCGTCATCTGTTCGACCCAAGATCCGCCCGAGGAGACGTTCGTCCACGACATCGACGTCCCCCAGGAGTACGGCATCTACCAGACGGTCGCCGACACCTGCGGCCCGGGCGGCGCGGTCCGCGCGCTGCGGTCGATCCCGCAGTACCGCGAGATCGCGGCGACGGTCCGCGAACAGTGCCCCGACGCCTGGGTGTTCAACTACACGAACCCGATGACCGTCTGCACCCGAGCGCTCTACGAAGAGTACCCCGACATCAACGCCATCGGACTCTGTCACGAGGTCTTCCACATCCAGCAGCTGCTCGCCGAGATCGCCGAGAAGTACGTCGACGACGCCGAGAATGTCGCCGGCAGCGAGATCGACGTTAACGTCAAAGGCATCAACCACTTCACGTGGATTGATGAGGCCTACTGGCGTGATCACGACGTCTTCCAGTACCTCGACGCGGAACTCGAGGAGCGCAAGCCGCTCCCGAGTTTCGAGCCCGGCGATCTCGAGGGCGAGGATTACTGGATCAACCACCACGAGGTCGCGTTCGACCTCTACGACAAGTTCGGCCTTCTGGGCGCCGCCGGCGACCGCCACCTCGTGGAGTTCGTCCCGTGGTATCTCTCGATCGACGAACCCGCTGAGATCCAGCGCTGGGGGATCCGCCTGACGCCCAGTTCCGCCCGCGTCAGCGACAGCGACGGACCGGCGAAGATGGACAAGTACATGGCCCATCCTGAGGAGTTTGACTTCACCTCCTCCGGCGAGGAAGCCGTCGATATCATCCGTGCGCTACTGGGTCTCGAGCCCCTGAAGACCAACGTCAACTACCCCAACGTCGGCCAGACGCCGGACCTCCCCGACGGTGCAGTCGTCGAGACGAACGTCCTCATCACCGGCGCCGGCGTCAAGCCGATCACCGCCGGTACGCTTCCTCGAGAAGTCCGCAACATGGTCACGACGACGATCCACAACCAGGAGACGCTCGTCGAAGCGGGCTTCACCGGCGATCTCGATCTCGCGTTCGAGGCGTTCCTCAACGAGCCGCTCGTGACGATTCCCCGCGAGGAGGCTCGAGAACTGTTCGCCGAACTGATCGATATCGAGCGCGAGTATTTCGAGGACTACGATCTCGAGGGTGCGACCGTCCTCGAGAACTGAGACGGTAGCCACTCGATACGTTTGTCGACCCAGTCGGTCTCGGTATCACGTCCTAGGTGCGTGCCGGCGATGATTTTCCTCAACGCGACGCTGGCGGCGTAGGTCGGGCTACAGCGCCGTCGAACGGTGTTCCGCGGACGACGTGCAAACTCGTTACGACGCGGCCTCGAGTTCGAACGAGAGTTCTTCCTCGTCGCCGGCTTCGAGGCTGATCTCTTGCTCCGCGTCCTCGTATTCCTCGCTGACGATCGTAACTGTGTACGTCGTCGCTTCGATGAATTGCGGTTCCGCAACGCCGTCTTCGATCTCTTGCTCGATAGTGTACTCGATATCCGTCGCGTGATCGACTATCTCGACGGTCGCGTTCTCGCTCGAGACCGGGTCGCCGTTTTCGTCTTCGATACGAATGGTGAGGTCGGTCTCCGCTTCGCGCAGATTTGGATCGCTATCGTTGGATCCGTCGGTATCGTTACTCGTCTCGGCGTCGGCACCGTCATCGTCACCGGTACTAGCACAACCCGCGATGGCACCGACCGAACCCGTGACGAGCAGTGACGCTACCTGTCGCCGTGTAAGCGATTCGCTACGTACCATTTGCGACCGGACCTTCCGGACAGTGTCGAATAAGACTACCGGTATTCCGAATCCTTCTGCCGATATATGATATTTCGTCAGTAAATCTGTAAGAATGGAACCGGGCATCGAACCGCCGGTCACCCGTGGGCGTCTCGAGTGACGCAGCGCGTGCCGGCCGTTATCCGTCGCCGCTCGGCGTCCATCCAGTGAGGTTCGTAGTGGTGAGTGACCGGGTTACTCGTCGGCGGAGACGGGTTCGACGTTAGGTTTCGGCGGCTCGTCCATTCCGTTCCCGAGGAAGAAGCTCGGCCACGGCGGCTGGTTGTAGCCGACGTTTTGCCACGCGAGCGCAGTCCGATACTGCGTGTCGTGCAACAGCGTGTGCAGTCGGTGGTCGGTCTCGTGAGGCGTGGCGTACAGCCGCAGCGCCTCGCTGTCTTCGGTCCGCCAGATCACTTCCTCGCGCCAGTCGCCGAGGATGTCGCCCGAGAGACACGGCGTCCCCTTCGAGCCGTTGTTCGACCGCGTGCCGTCGAAGGACCGCAGGAGGTCCAGTTCCTCGGTTTCGGGGTTCCACTTCTTGATCCAGCCGTGGCCGTACCCTCCCTCGTCGTAGCCGAGGAAGTCGTGGTCAAGCAGTTCGCGGTGCAGGTCGCCGGTCCACCAGATACCGAAGTTCATCGAGTCGACGGCATCCTCGCTGATCCGCTCGCCCTGAGCGGACCACAGGCCGATATCGTCGTCGGACAGGGGGATCCCCGCCCACGCCTCGGCTCCGTCGTAGTTCGGATCGATGTCCGCGATCATCCCTCGGCCGATGTCGCCCTCGCCTTCGACGCCCCACAGTAGCTCGCCCGTTTCGGCGTCGCGGAACGTCGCGCCGTACGGTCCCCACTCGTGGGGCTGGAAGACCTCGAGCCCGTCCCGACTCGGATCGAAGTCGCCCACGTGAAGGGCGTCGCCGTGGTTCCAACCCGTCGAGTAGAGCCCGGTGCCGTCGTGGTCGATGACGCACGCGCCGTAGACGACCTCGTCCTTACCGTCGCCGTCGACGTCGGCGGTGGCGAGCTGGTGGTTGCCCTGGGCCTCGTACTCCTCGTTGCCGTCGTCGCTGTCGAAGATCCAGCGGATCTCGAGGTCGCCGTCGCGGAAGTCCCACGCGGCCAGCATCGACTTCTCGTAGTAGCCCCGGGTCATGAGGATGCTCGGGCGCTCGCCGTCGAAGTACCCGACGCCGGCGAGGAACCGATCGGCGCGGTTGCCGTAGCAGTCGCCCCACTCGCAGATGTCGCCGCGCGCTGGTTCGAAGTCTGCCGTCGCGAGCGCTTCGCCCGTTTCGCCGTCGAAGACCGTGAGGTACTCCGGCCCTTCGAGGATGCGTCCCACGTCGTTCGCGTAGTCGGCGTCCGGATCGCCGATCACTTCGCCGGTCGCGTCCGTCGCACCGTCGGACGTCCTGACGGCGAGTTCGGCCTTCCCGTCGCCGTCGAAGTCGTAGACGACGAAGGGCGTGTAGTGGGCGCCCGCGCGGATGTTCTGCCCGAGGTTGATCCGCCAGAGGTGCTCGCCCTCGAGGGTGTAGCCGTCGAGCAGGACGTCGCTCGTGTGGCCCTCGTGGGCGTTGTCCTTGGCGTTCGACGGCGTCCACTTCTGGACGATGTCGAGCGTGCCGTCGCCCGTGAGGTCGGCGACGCTCGCGTCGTTGGCGTGGTACGTGACCGTCTCGCCGTCCTCGCCCTCGACGGGATCGGGCTTGTTCAGCGGGATCTCCTTGTACTGGTTGTCCCAAACTTCGACGGATTCCGACATCCCGGGTTTACGGTCGCCGTCCTTCCTGCCGCTGGCTCGACCGTTTCCGACCGCTCGAACCGCGTACGTCGAGTCCGTCGTTCCATCCGGATCGAAGTAGTTCGTACTCTCGGTGATCGGTTTGTTGTTCAGCCGCTCGCCGTCGCGATACACGTGGAATCCCAGATCGCGGGGTTCGGTTCCGAGGAGTCGCCAGCGGACGAGTACCCCGTCGTCTGCCGGAACGGCCACGAGGCCGCGATCGAGGGACTCCACCTGCCGTTTCGATCCGTGCTTTCGCTCGCCGTTTCCGCGGCCGTTACCCCGATCGCTTCGTCCCGGAGACGCTGCCGCCATACCGGTAGCAAACGCCGCCGAGCCGGCCGCCATCCCGCTCAGAATCTCGCGTCGATACCGTCGGCTGTTCGTACCGCTTGTGTTCGAATCCGTCATCGTCTCTCACACCGCACTTTCTCCGACCACGTTATGTTATATAAAAATTGTGTAGGTAGAGTAATATTAGCGTCGATTACGACAAAACCGATACTAGTCTCGATTTGTTCAACGGCCGTCACAGCGGCGATTTCGCTACTATAGACTTCCCGCTCTGCGACTCCAGACGGAACCACAGTCCGAACCCGCGAGTCCGGAATCGCGTCGCGGCCTCGAGTCCGTGTAGACGCGACCCGTCGAGACGGGCGATCGCGACTCGCCGCTCCGAAACAGATAACACGGTTCACGATAACATGGGTATATGGCCGCCGATACTAGCGACGACGCGCAAGCGAGTCGTCTCGACCGGACCGGATCAACCGAGACGTCGATCCTCGGTCCACTCCAAAATTCATACGCGCTACAGACTGCCGCTGTTGGACTGATCGTTACCGTCATCGCATTTATCGTCAACACCGGCATCTGGGCCGCAATATTGGGCATCTGGGGCATTGCGCTCGTTCTCGTCGGCGTGGCGATCCACGTTGCGGTGACGGTCTCACAGCGCGGGACTCGCGGCTGATTCTGACTGGAGAATTCGATTATCGCCGCCACTGTTACTCGCCGTCGCTTTTCACCGGGTTCATCCGAAACAAATAGAAGCCGAAAACCCGTCGACGTCGCTCAGTCGGCGTCGCCCGTCCCTTCCGCGGCCGGTGGCTCCTCCGCGATCGGCTCGCTGTTCCAGTACTCGTGGTTCTCGAGCGCGCGGAAGCAGGCGGTGTGTTGGACGCCGTCCTCGTCGGTACAATCGATCAGCTCCGGTTTCTCCGTCCGACAGACCTCTCGCGCCTTCGGACAGCGCGTGTGGTAGCGACAGCCCGAGGGCATGTTCGTCTGGTCGGGGACGTCGATCGTTCGCATCGGGTTCTCGTCGGTGTCCTCGGCGCCGGCGCGATCGAGTTCCGGCGTCGCCCACCGTAGCGCCTGCGTGTAGGGGTGCTGCGGGTTGTGAATGATCTGTTCGGGCGAGCCGATCTCGACGAGTTCGCCGAGGTACATGACGCCGATCCGGCCGCCGGTCTTCTCGGCGAAGTAGCGAGCGTTCGAGAGGTCGTGGGAAATCGCCAGGAACGACGTATCGAACATGTCCTGCAGTTCGATCATCAGATCCATCATGCTGACCCGCAACGAGACGTCGAGCGCCGACACTGCTTCGTCGGCGAGGATGAGATCCGGATTGATCAGCATCGCGCGGATGAGCGCGACCCGCTGTTTCTCGCCACCGGAGAGCTGGTGTGGGTACCGATCGATGTAGTCCTCCGGCGGACTGATCCCGACGTACTCGAGCATCCCCAGGATCCGCTCTCGGCGGTCGTTTCCGTCGAGATCCGAGTGCCACCGCTTGAGTGGCGTCTCGAGGATCGTCCGCACGCGGTGGTGGGAGTTGAGCGAACTGCCGGGGTCCTGGTGGACGATCTGAAGCGCCCGTCGAATCTCTTTGTCGGCAAGGGTGCTACTGTTGCCGCTGCCTTCCCAGATGTCCTGTCCCTTGTACTCGATCGTTCCATCGGTCGGCTGCTGCAGTCCGACGGCGGTCTTTCCGAGCGTGGTCTTGCCACAGCCCGATTCGCCGACGAGGACGACCACGTCGTTCTCGTAGATATCGAGCGAGACGCCGTCGACGGCCGTAACCACGTCCGAGTCGCCGAAGTCGAGCAACCCGTCGTTCTCGGAGCCGAACTCTACCTCGACGTCGTTCAACGACACGACCGGCTCTTCGGCTGCCGTCCGATCGGCGGCCGTCCGCCTGACCAGGTCGCTCGAGTCGGACTTGGCGAACGCTTTATCGATGTTTTCGATCGAGTCCTCCCAGTGGTGACAGTAGACGTCGTGATCCTCGCCGGCGTCGTACGCGTCGGGGTCGTGGGCCCGACATTCGGCGTCCGCGAGCGGACACCGCGGGTGGTAGGAACAGCCCTCCGGGATGTTGACCGGATCCGGGCTCTCGCCCTCGATCGGCCGCATCTCCTCGAGCGGCGCCGAGAGGTTCGGCGTCGCGTTCAGTAACGCCCGCGTGTAGGGGTGGGCTGGATCCGCGAGGATCTCTTCGGCCGGACCGATCTCCGCGAACTCGAACGCGTACAGCACCGCGAGTCGATCCGCGAGGTCGGCGACCAGCGGCAGGTCGTGCGTGATGAACACGATCGTGAGGTCGTGTTTCTCCTTGATCTCCTCGAGCAGCGAGATGATCGACCGCTGCATCAGCAGGTCGAGCGCAGCGGTCGGCTCGTCCATCACGAGCATCTCCGGATCCAGGACCAGACTCAGCGCGATCAGTACGCGCTGTTTCATCCCGCCGGAGAGTTCGTGCGGGTAGGACTCGAGCATGCGCTCCGGTTCGAGATAGAGGTCCTCGAGGAGGTCCTTCGCGCGCTCGAGACCCCGCTCAACGTTGTAGTCGTGGGCGGTGAGCGTCTCGACGAAGTGAGTGCGTATCTTCAGGACCGGGTTAAAGGAACTCATCGCGCCCTGGAAGACCATCGAGACCTCCTCCCAGCGGAACTGCCGGAGCTCCTCCTTCGAGAGGTCGGTGACGGAAACCGGCTCGCCGTCGTCGGGGTAGTAGGTCACGTTGCCGGTCGTGACGCCCGGTTCGGGCACGGCGTCGAGCATCGCCGAGGCGAACATCGATTTTCCGGAGCCGGATTCGCCGATGACGCCGACGATTTCGTCGCGCTGGACGTCGAAATCGACGTCATTGAGGACGCGAGACTGTCCGCGGTTCATGCCGAACGCGACGGAGGTATCGCGGAGTTTCATGATGACGTCCCCGTTCGGTCGGTCGACTTCCGCTGCCGACTGCGAGACCGTCATCGCGACACCTCCAGCGCGGTTCGTCGGTCGCCGCGTTGATCGGCGTCGGCGTGCGCGTACGGTGGTCGAATCGGTCGAGTCGGTCGCATCGAAGTCGCGTTCGTCGTAGCCGAAATCATACGTTCATCATGTCCTTGGTGTCGGTTTCCGAGTCCGGTTCCAGCTGGTCGTCGTCGCCCAGGTCCTGATGACGCGCCCTGATCCGGGGGTTGAACACCTGGTCCAGCGACTGCGCGAGCAGGATGAGCCCGATCGCGATGCCCGTGATGGCGATCATCGGGACGAGCAGCCAGTGGACGGCACTGAGACGGTAGAGCGCCCCACTGTTGTACGCATTGTTCAGCATGACGCCCCAGTTGGCGTCGGAGAACGGCAGCACGCCGAGGAAGTACAGCGCAACCGCCGCGAAGATGACCCGACGGGCCGCGTTCATCATGTTCACTACGATGTACGGCATCAGGTGCGGAACGATCTCTCGCAGGAGGATCCACCGCATCGGCAGGTCCATCGCTCGCGCCGCCTCGATGAACGACTCGCTGCGAATCGTCAATACCTGGGATCGAATCGCACGTGCCAGCCCCGCCCACGCCGCGACGGCTAGCAGTACACCGAGCGTCACGGGATTGTTGATCCACTCTTCTAACAGCGTGGCCAGGACGATGACGAGTGGCAGTCCGGGAATATTGATGAATACGTCCGTGATCGTACTGAGGACGGTGTCGACTATCCCTCCCTTGTAGCCGGCGACGATACCGAAGAGGGAGCCGATGACGACGGTGAACACGGCACCCGACGCCATCATGATCAGGATCGACGGCGTCGAATGGACCGCCAGGGAGAGCACGTCCTTGCCCGACGAGGTGGTCCCGAGCGGGAACTCCCAGTTCTGGAACGGGGCCAGCAACTGCGGCCCGTGGGCCGGCTCGGTCGGTTCGACCAGGTAGACCCCGACGGTCGCGATAAGGATGTAGGTGCCGAGGATCGCGAAGGCGGCGAGCGCCCGCCAGTCGGTGCGCAGAATCGACCACGGCGTTCGGATGTACTCCTCGAGGAATCGGTCGATCCGGTCGCTGCGCGTCTCTGCGACGGACGCGGTGGTCTCGAACGGCGAGTCCGAGCCGACCGTTCCGCCGTCGCTTCGTACCGCCGTCGCGGATCCGTCAGCGGTGTCGCCGTCAGTCGCGTCGTCGGACTGAGCGGGGACGAACTCGTCGATCGACGTACCCGCTTGCGGTTCCGTCGTCTCGGAAGACGGATCCTCAGAACGCTTCACGGTTCCCACCTCCTGCACGCGGATCGATCTTTCCGTAGGTCAGGTCGGCGATCAACAGCGCGATGACGACCGCGACCGTAATGACGGTGAACGCGCCCATCATCAGCGGGTAGTCGCGCATTCGGACCGCCTGAATCATGTAGTACCCCATGCCTCTGTACGTGTAAATCTCCTCGAGGACGACGGCGCCGCCGAACATCGTCCCGATGGCGATCATCAGTCCAGTGTACATCGGCAAGATGGCGTTTCGGGCGACGTACCGGACGGCGATCGTCCGGTCTGCCAGCCCTCGAAGGCGGGCAACGCGCAGGTAGTCCTCGCCGAGGATACGAACGCTGTTTCCACGCATCGTCAGCGAGGCCGCACCCGATCCGACCAGCATCGAGATGACGGGTAGCGCCGCGTGGTGGATGATTCCCAGCATGAACGGCAGGTTGAATCCGGCTTCGACACCCGACGGCTGGCGTCCTCCCGTCGGGAACCAGCCGAGTTGGTAGGCGAAGACGATCAGCAGCAACAGCGCGAGCACGTAGAAGGGGATCGACGTGATGGTCGTCGCGTAGCCGGTAAGCACGGTGTCGAACGTGCTCCCCTCCCAGTACGCCATGATCGCTCCGAGAGAGATACCGACGACGAAACTGATGGCGATCGCCCAGCTCATGACGAACAGCGTCCAGGGGATCGCTTCGGCCATGAGGGCGTTGACCGACGCGTTCTGACTCATCGAGTGTCCCAGATCACCCTGGAGCATCGAGCCCATGTAGTCCATGTAGGCGATGTGAAGCGGGTCCTGGGGGTTGATGTTCATGTAGGTCTCTGCGAGTTCGTAGGCCTCTTGTGGATTTTCCAGTTGCGGGCCGATTTGCGCGACGAGTGCGTCCACCGGATTACCGGGCATCATCCGCGTGATGAAGAACGTCAGTGAAACCACTGCCCAGACGGTGAACAGGGCCTGGCCGAATCGCCGTATTTTCCAGTCCATTGTATGATAACGTCGTAATTCTGTGTAATTAATTTTCGTATTGGATGCCCAGATGGTGAATGCCGGGAGAATTACTCCTCGTACGGAATCAGTTCGGCGTCCGGAACTTTCGTCAGGTAGAACTCGGCGGTACGGTTGTCGAGCAGCGCCTCGGACGCGTCGACGTGCCAGTCCTTGGCGTTGATCGCCCCGTAGTCGCCGGCGATAACGCAGTTGTACATCGGCAGCACCTGATTGTACCACCAGGTCAGATTCTGGACGTACTGGTTGTCACCGGTGAGGTGCAGTTGCTCGATCTGGTCCATGACGTTGATCTCCATGGTGTCGCTGGCGTCGGGATTCCCGACCTCGGCAGGAATCTCCCAGTTCGTGTTTTCGTAATCGGCGTGGTTCAGCTGACTGAACCACGACCAGACGAAGTCGACCCACGTGAGCCCGCGGATGGAGAACACCGGGTGGTTGTCGAAGATGATATCGTGGTCACCGTTGAGTCGCGCTTCGCCGTAGGTCGCCTCGTCGACCGCTTCGAGGCTCACGCTGAACCCGAACTCTTCCATCTGACTTTGGACCGCGTCGAGTGCGTCGACCTGCACGCTGGTGGACGACTGGGCGTACAGCACGAGTTGGGCCTCGTCGCCGTTTTCGTCGTACCACTGGCCGCCGTCGCGCTGGTAGCCCGCGTCTTCCATCAGTGACGCGGCCTGATCTCGATCCAATGCGTAGTCGTCGTACCCCTCAACGTCGACGATTCCTTCGTCGACCGCAGTCTGATTGAGGAACGTCGACGGCAACTCGTAGAGGTCGTACACCTGGGGGACCGATGCCCAGAGTTTCTCTTTATCGAGCGCGTACGCAATCGCGTGTCGAACCCGCCTGTCGGAGGTAATCGGCTGGTTGCTCGGATTCTCGGTCGGCGAGTTGGGGAAGTCGTAATTCCCGAAGTTGAACAGGACCGACCAGGCGTGATCGTAGTCCCGATTGATCTCGTGGTGGGGCGGTAGCCGGTCCATGACGTCGGGCGAATCGGGCAGGTTCAGCGCGATCGCGTCGACCGACTCTTCCATGAACGCGAGCACCTGATCTTCGTGATGTTCGATTGCGTACTCGGTAAAGTAGATGTTCTCCGCGTTGGGATGGTCCTCGTAGATCTCCCCGACGAAGACGGAGTCGGTGACGTCCTTGATCTGGAACGGCCCGTTCCCGACAACCTCGTCGAGTTCCGGCGTCCACTCCTGGAAGTCCGAAACGATCTGTGACGCCTCGTCGCTCTCCGGATCGACGTCAACGAGGTCGTCGCGCCACTCCCCGAAGGAGGGATTCCCCGTGTCCTCTTTGACGCTGACCATAGCCGGAAGAGCGTTAGCGAGGACGGACTTCATGGTGAAGTCGTCGTGTAGGTGGTATCGGATGGCGTAATCGTCGACGGCCTCGTAGTCTTGAATGTACGTGTTCGCGTCCGAATCCGGAGACGTGATATCGGAAATCGCAAACTCGATGTCGCGTCTGGTCGTCAGGTCGTGAGCAGTCACCGGATCGCCGTTGTGCCACGTCCACTCGTCGCTGAGTTCGACGAGGACGGATCCGTCCTCTTCTTCCCAGTTGTTCGCGATCACACCCTGGAGTTCGTCGTGGCTCTCGTGGTAAATGATCAACGGATCGAATATCAGTCCCGGCGGGTCGAAGTTGTTCATCGAATTTGCCGGATCGAAGGGGTTCCACGACGCGTTGTCCATGTCGTAGGTGCCGCGGTGGAGAGCCTTGGTGAACCGTTTGTCGACGCGTTCGTCGACCGGTTCACCGCCGACATCAGCGCTCTGGTTTCCGCTACCGTTGCCGCCCGAACATCCAGCGAGTGCCGCAATCCCACCTGCAACACCACTCTTCAGCGCGTTCCGACGAGTAATTACGCTCCTCTGATCATTGCTATTCGTTGGCATCGGACAGGTATTCATGATAGAACCATATATATCTTTCTGATCAATTGGCCACGTAGACGACAGTTATCGAGTGCAGCGCTCGTCACGAGGCTCGCTGCGGAAAATTTATGGTCCGATGGCCCCCCAGTAGTCGATCGATGGACCGCACTCGACCGGTACTCAAGTTCGTGTTCGGAATCAACGTCCTCTTCTTGATTCTGCTGGGCTTTTCGTACCCGTATCTCGAACCCGGTACCGGCTCGTACGTCGCAGCGACGATGACTGCGGCGCTCTGTCTGTTCATGTTGGCGCTCGTCGCGATCCTGACGTACTTTCAAATCGACGTCTTCGATCAGTTCTAGCTCGATCACCGGCGGTGCGACCGCCCTCAGTCCAGTCGTCGATCGCGCGTCTCGAGCGGCCCGAGATACGATCGCCGAGCCTCGCCATCGGTGATGACGAGCACCCGGTCGACGACGACGGCCGGATCCGTCGCGTACAGCGACAGCGTGTGGCGCCCGGCCCGATCGAGCTCGTGGTCGGTCGTCGAGTGGACGCTCGAGCGGAGCACGTTCCGCTGCCACTGCGGATCGTGTTCGCCGCCGTTGGCGTCGAAATCGACGACCGTCGGCTCGGCGTCGTCAATCCCGATCGCGTACCGGTGGGGGGTTCCGTCAGTCGGCCCGTGGGTGGGTAGCAACTGGACCTCGACGCGGACGTCGCCGGCGTCGGCGACGAAGTCGTACTCGAGGCGAGCCGCCCGGCTGTGGACCGCATCGGCGTCAATGTGCGGACCGTCGACCGGGCGACTGACCATCGCGGTCCCGGTCGTTCGACTGAGCCCCTCGACCGGTTCCCAGCGTGTGTCTCCCTGTTCGACGGCCGTCGGGTGGTCGGCCTCGATAGCGACGCGACCGTTCGATTCAACGAAGATCGGCGCCCGTTCGTCGGCCGACCCCGACTCGCTCCCGTCAGCAGCCGCCGCCGATCGCGACGGCTGCTCCCGCGGTCGGATCGGTACCGCGACCTCGAGTTCCCGTCCGGCACCCTCGATCCGGAACCGCCCGGTCGTCGCCGAATCGGGCGCGGCGTCCCAATCGACGGTGACCCACAGCCGGTCGTCCTCGTCGAACATTCCAGCCGTTCGCTCGAGATCGATCCACTCGTCGTCGACCGTCGCCGACCACTCGATCGTGCCCGTGCCGCGGTTGTAGCAGTCGACGAACCGGGGTCGATCGACGCCCTGCACGAACGTCGGCAACCGGCGATCCCGCAGTCCGGTACCGGCGACGCCCGCCGATCCCTCGACGGTGACGTCCAGCGTCGGCCCCTGATCGTCAGTCACGTGCCCGGTCGCGGGCGGATCGAACACCGGCAGATCCCGCGGACTCGCGGACATCATCCCGCGCCACTTCCCGTCCGACGAGGCGTTGTACCGTTCCGTCGCCGCCTCGATCCGCTCGAAGGCTGCCCGCGATCGGTCCGCGTACGTCTCCGCACCCGTGCGCCCCTGTCCCGCGTAGAGGCGACTCCGCATCGCCTCGAGCGCGCGCTCGTTCATCGCCCGCGCACAGCGGATCGGGTACTCGACGAGGTGGAAAAACGCCGTCCGCGATTCCGCAGGGAGGTCCTCGCGGATCGCCGCGGCCGTCTCGTCGATCCGTTCGTACGCCTCGAGCCGTCGCCGCGCCTCGTCGCCGTGGTCGATCGCGCTGAACGTCGGTTCGTTCTTCTCGGTGTCGGGGTACACCGAGTTCCAGCCGACGTGTTCCGGTTTGCGAGCGAGCGCGAGCCGATAGTACTCCGCGAGCACGTCGGCGATGTCGGCTGCGCGGGACGGGCCGAACTTTCGGGCGGCCCATTCGGTAAGCCAGTCGGTCGTCGATCGCGCCGCGACGCCCTCGACGTCCCAGGCTAACTCGAAGAAGTACTCCGTCTCCGTCTCCGCGGGCTTGATGTCCCCGACGTTCGCGATCCAGAGCCGATCGACGTCGCGGCGGTACGCCCGCTGGAGTTCCTCGCGGATCAGCGCCGGCGGAACCGAACAGAGCCACTGGTGGTCGTGCGGCCGTCCCCAGTACGAAAGGTGATAGTAGACGCCGTGACCGCCGGATCGCGATCGTTCCTCGTCGGTCGGCAAGCGCCGGAGGTAGCCGAAGTTATCGTCGGGCCAGACGATACAAACGTCGTCGGGCACCTCGAGGCCGTTTCGGTAGAGGTCGAGGACCTCCTTGTACGGGCAGAATATCTGCGGGACGGACTCGGCCGGCGCGTCGTGGTGTTCCTCGAGGATGTCGCGCTGATCGTCGAGCACTCGCTGAAGGAGGGCGACGCGCTCGTCGCGGGTGTCGCCGCCGGGCATGCCGGAGTCGTGGATGCCGCGCATCCCGACGGTAAACACGTTCTCGTGGCCCGCGACCTCGGCGACGCGGTCGTCCCAGTACTCGCGGATCCGCTCGGCGTTGGTCTCGTAGTTCCACTCGCCGTCCGTCGACGCGTCCCACTCGTCGACATTGTTTCGGTGCATCGGCTCGCAGTGGGAAGTGCCGACGACGATGCTGTACCGTTCGGCGGCCTCGCGATTGCCCTCATATCGGTAGAACGCTCGCGTCCCCTCGTGCATCGCCGGCCAGATCGTATTCCCCTTGAGCCGGAGGAGGAGTTCGAACACCCGCTCGTACGTCTTCGGCCCGATTCCGTCCGGCGTCGGCGGGTCGTGCGTCCGCTGGGCCCACTCGCGAAAGCCGAAATCCTCGTCGTTGATGAACAGCCCGCGGTACCGAACCGACGGCGGTCCGTCCCGCTCGAGGCCCGCCGTAACGCGGACGGCGTCGCGCTCGGGCGTCGGGACGTCCGCCCACCAGTACCACGGCGAGACGCCGAGCCGGCGGGCGAATTCGTAGACGCCGTAGGCGGTCCCGCGGGGATCGCTCCCCGCGATCACCAGCGCGTCGTCCGCGCCGAACGGCGCATCGTCGCCTGAACCCGCCCAGAGGAAGTAACTCTCGCGGGCCTCGAGTCCGTGGTCGCACTCGTCGTCGGTCGCGAGTTGGTCGACCGTTCGGTCGAACGCGTCGTCGACGCCGTAGGTCCCGACGACGATCGCTCGTCCGCTGATATCGTCGAGACCGGAATCGCAGGTCGGCAACTGGCCGGTAACGCGGTCGATGTCAGCCTGCAGATCGTCGACAGCGATTTCGACGACCGGCGCGTCGGCCACGTACCGAATCTGTGCCGTCGAACCACCGACTAGCGGAACGACAGGAGCTGTCCCCGCACGTGTCTCACCGACTCCAGTGCCGTCAGTCTCGAGGACGGCAATCTCGTGGTCGTCCGTTCTCGTCATCTGCGCCATTCATTGCGGCTTGTTTATTTGTAGGTTCGGGTGGGTTCGGCGGTCGGCCCGGCGACGAACCGTCCGGTTGAATCGGTCTCCCAGTGCCGAGACGGATCGTAGTTCTATCTGATACCGTCCGGCGTGACCGGACCACCGATAGTGGCTATTCTGCGATTAGTATTTACGTAGGTACAGCTGTAAACGAACCATAATGATCGTACATCCATTATCGAGAGAGGCCACATAACTGGCCGTTCGCCCAAATAGCGGCCGTTTCCAGATTGTCCGACCATACCGGACGAAATATCGAGAGCATCCCGAGAGACAGTCAGTAACGCCCGGCACGTCCGTTCAACGTGGATCCACGAATCCGCTCTCACCGTATCCGATGCAACGAACAGTACAGTCGAAATCCGCCGTTCGACGACAGCGTCGGTCCGATCGGAACGGATATTCTCGTTCGGCTGAATTGGTGGTGCAACCGGAGACCGTCGATGGACGGCTGCGTCATCGCCCTCGAGCGTGCCCCTTCGGTCTCGATAGTATCGTCCGACTCGTTCATACAGACGGCTCGAGTCGTCTCGGGTCGTCGATTTCTCGGCAACGGGGCCTCCCCGGGGCGGTGGTGTGATCGGGGCAGTCTGTTCCCGATTCCGGAACGACCGACGGTGGACGAAACGGACCGAGAAACGGCCGTGTATCGTGGGCCAATTACAGGTAGAACGGGCCGAAGCGGTTCGCGCGATGTCGCTCTCGGCGGTCACTGAACGGTATCGATGACGCCGCGCAGATAACCGACGGTGTAGCCGCGAGCGCGGTGTCTCCAGTCGGTGTCGTCGGTCATCGCCGGGACGTGATCCGGAATCACGACGCCGTCGTAGCCGATTTCGTCCAGCGTCTCGACGACGTCGGTCGTGTCGAAGTTCCCCTCGTCGACGAACGTCTCGTGGAATTCGGGAACGGCTCCGACGACATCGCGGAAGTGGATGAAGCCGATCTGGTCGCGCTCGCCGAACGTCCGGAGCACGTCGGTGACGTCCTCGCCCATCTGCGAGAAACAGCCTAGGCAGAGTTTGAGGCTGTGGTTATCGCTCGGAACGAGGTCCATCGCCTTCTCGAAGTTCTCGACGCTGCGGCAGAGCCGCGGAATGCCGCACATGGATTCGATGACCGGCGGATCGACGGGGTGTAGCGCCATCTCGACGCCGGCCTCCTCGGCGACCGGCAACACGGTCTCGAGAAAGGCCTCGTAGTTGTCCCAGAACTCGGCTTCCGTGTACTCGCGGTCGAGGCCGGGCGCGAGCGCGTCGGGATCGTCGATTTCGTCGTAATCGAACGCGGTTCCCCGTGCACCGCCGCGGAGTTCGGCCGTCCCGGTTCGCATCGGCACCACGCCCCGCGGGTTCCACTGATAGCCGAGGATGGGGATGTCGGCCTCCCCGAGGTTTCGAACGAGCGTGGTGATCTGCTCGAGGGCGTCTTCCTTCCCCTCCCGGTCGAACATGATATCGCCGTACAGCGAGTACGGCAGCGACTGAATGCCGATCAAGGTCAACCCGGCGGCCTCGACGCGGTCTTTCGCCGCCTCGAGGTCCGCGACGGAAGGGATCGCGTCGCGCCCGACCGCGAGCGTCGCCCCTGCATCGCGGTCGTTGAACTCGTCGGGTTCCTCGTCGACGTCCGCGTGGTCGACGAAGATATCCGTCGCGCCGAGTTGGCGAACGTACTGGAGTCGCGGTTCTGCGAGGGATCGCGTGCGGACGCCGACGCGGATCGTCGTATCAGGTGCCATGTGGAAAGACGTATCACCGACTCGAGGCCGGTCGCCTTCGTTCTTGCGGTGTTCCCGATACCCGAACGGCCGATCGGTGCGTCGACCGTTCGGTAGTAATCCCGTCGTAATCGGACCGATGGAAAACGTCGGTTACTCGGCGTAGGCTCGCGGTACGTCGATAGTTGCTTCCGGGGTGCCGGCTCGTCGTTCGATCGGTGCCGTTGTTAGCCTCGCTACCGAGCGATGGTGACGCGGATCGCATCCGCAGCGACGGAGCACCTGTCGCGAGCGTCGTCGGACCGTTCGCGTCATCGCCTGCCGTTCAAGGACTGATTACACCCGCCGGTCTCGATACGTCTTCGACTGTCGCCGCGGGAAGACTCCGGTGGACGAGACGACGGACGGCGATGCAAACGACATCTATAACCTTAAGTGATAATCCGTCACATGACTTCGTATGGCTAGAGAACGTCCGCTAGAGGAACTGCTCCCGACCGTCGCCGAGTACACGATCGACCTCGATTTCGAGGATTTCATCCAGGGCGAGCGGCCGATGGTACTTCGGGGTCTGCTGGCGACGGACGACGACGAACACACCGAAATCGCCGAGCGGTACATCGACTGGGCCGTCCGCTCGCAGTCGAGCGACGGCCTGATGGCCTACGGCTCGATCGACGTCGTCCCGGAGTGGGACGAGCACCGCATCTTCCGACCGATCCCGGACGCCGGCGCGGTCGCCGTGCTCGCGCTGGAGGCCTACGAGAACGGCGGGCCCGAGTCCTACCTCGAGGCGTGCCGACGACAGTTCGAGTACCTCCACGAGGACGCCCCCCGCAGCGAAGACGGCGGGATCACCCACCACATGGACGATATCGAGCTGTGGATCGACGCCATATACATGATGTGTCCGTTCATGGCTCGCTACGGCCAGATCGCGGA
The DNA here is from genome assembly GCF_000217715.1 of Halopiger xanaduensis SH-6. Classification (GTDB taxonomy): domain Archaea; phylum Halobacteriota; class Halobacteria; order Halobacteriales; family Natrialbaceae; genus Halopiger; species Halopiger xanaduensis. Next base: position 156,109 of record NC_015658.1, on the reverse strand, counting down.
CAGGCCCGAAGCAATCGACGAAGCCGTCGACCAGATTCTGGTCCACGATAAACACCTCCGCGACCCGCACACCGACCTCTACCGACACATCTGGCGCGAACAGCCCAACAGCTACCCCGACGGCTCGCTCTGGCTGCGCGGCAACGGCTGGCTTGCGACGGGCGTCCTCGACACGCTGGACTACGTGCCCGAGGACCACCCCGAGCGCGACCGCCTCGAGGAGCTCGTCACCGACCACCTCCTGAGCATGGCCGAGTACCAGGACGCGAGCGGCTTCTGGCACCACCTCATCGACGACGACACGATGTACTTAGAGACCTCGGGGACCCTCCAGTACGCCTACGCCTTCACCGAGGCCGTCGACCGCGGCCTCCTCGACGAGGAGTACCGCGAGGTCGCCGAGGACGCGATCGGCGCGGCCAAGACGGTCGTGACTCCGGACGGCGCGGTCCAGCGCAACGCGGCGATGCCCGGCGGTCCGGAGGCCCCGCAGGCGATCAACCTCTACGGCCAGGGCTGGTTCCTGATCGCCGGTAAGCGGGTTCTCGAGGCGGACCTCGACGTCTGAGGCGCGGACGAAAACACCTTCTCCGTAGCTGCTCGATAGGTTCGCCGAATCGAGCAGTTACGAAATCGCCGGCAGGAAATGGGTGATCCCCACTGTTGTTAAAGATACATTATTGAGAAGGTGAAATTGGAGATATGAAGACAACAGCAGAAGATGCGATCGTTCACCGACTCAATCTCATTATCGTCCTTCTGCTGGTCGTCATCGCGATCTTGGTGTGGCCGATCGTCCCGAGACTGCTCTTCTTCGCCACCGTCGCCTCGTTCGTCTGCGTCGCAGCGGCACTGTTCTGGGGGATCACTCGAGCGTATCGGTGAACTTCTCGGCACGCTCGTCCGTAGCTGTGATGTGCACCGACGTAGCAATCCCGAGCCAGGTTCCGCCTCACTACTGCTGAGAGTCGTCGTCCAACCGATCTCGGAGCGCCTCGTTCATCGCCTCGAGCGGCGCGTCCTCGCCGGTCCAGATCTCGAAGGCGTCGACGCCCTGGAACAGCAGCATCCAGGCGCCGTCGATCGTCTGCGCACCGGCGGCCGCCGCGTCCTGCAGGAACCGCGTCTCGAGCGGCTTGTACACTGCATCGAAGGCCACGAGGTCCCCATGCCAGGCGTCGGCCGGGGCGACCGACTCGTCCGACTCCAGCCCGACGCTGGTCGCGTTGGCGACGACGTCGGCGTCGGCCATCAGGCCGGGGAGTTCGTCGAGTCCGTGACCGGTCGCGTCCGGAACCTCGTCGGCGAGGTCGTGTGCCTTGGACTCCGTGCGGTTAGCAATCTGGACGTCCGCGCCCGCTTCCTCGAAGCCGAAGGCGAGCGCCCGGGCGGCCCCGCCGGCGCCGACGACGACCGCTCGAGCCCCCTCGAGGTCGACGTCGTGGTGCTCGAAGGCGCGAAGCGTCCCGGTCATGTCGGTGTTGAACCCCACGGGCCCGGACTCGGTGAAGTCGATCGTGTTGACCGCACCGACCCGCTCGATTTGCACGTCCGGGTCGGCGAACTCGAATGCGTCGTGTTTGAACGGCAGCGTGACGGTCAGGCCGTCGATTCCGAGCGCCTCGGCGCCGCGAAACGCCTCCTCGATCCGATCGGGATCGGCCTCGAAGGTGACGTACTTGGCGTCGATGCCGCGCTCGCGGAAGGCGGCTTCGTGCATTGGCGGCGACAGTGAGTGCTCGACGGGATTGCCGATGATACCGTAGACGTCCATACCCGTGGTCGCTACCGCGAGAAAGATAATTTTCACGATTTGTTGCACGAGTACCCGGATGGCCGTCGGTCCGGGAAGTGCGCCGAATCAAGATGGCGGCGGCGAATTCTTCAGTCGTCGCGGACGAACGTAACCGGACACGGCGAATTGAGGAGCGCATACTGCGACGTACTCCCGAATATGGCCTTCCTCGTCGGCGACCGGTTCCCGCCGCAGATAACGACGCGATCGGCGGTAACCTCGGTCGCGATATCGACGATCGCTTCGCCGATATCATCGGAGATCCGACCGTGAACGGTAATCGGCATCCCGTAGTTTCGAGCCGGATCGCGTAATTCGGTCGCCACGTCCCGAACCGACTGCGACCGCTTTGCGAGTTCGTCCGGCTCCGGCGGCGATTCGGCGTCGTACTCGAGTCGAGTAATCGTCGTCTCGAACTCGTCGGCCGAAAAGGGACAGACGAGATGGACAGTTGCGTGAGCAGGACCGGCGACCTCCGCAACTACATCACTCACGTTATCAATTTGGTCGCTATCCATTTCAGAAACAGCTACGACTATTGATGATACTGATTGGCCACGGTCCTCACCCCGCTGGTAACGAGACCGATCTCGGTTTGTTGTATTTGAATCTACCATTGTGAATCGACTACTGTAGAAATGCGTTTTTCGTCGTCAGCGAGCTCGTTCTGTCGCTTCTGGCCGCCGAATAGATAATCCATTTAGTCGAATGCTTCGGGGCCAGTCGTCGTGAGGGGACTGCTTGCAAAGTCGAGCCGCGCCTACGGAGATTCAACACCCATATATCACTTATACAGAATAGACAGAAATGAGAGTATCGGACTCGTGCCGGCGGTTCCGATCAGCGGAACCGGCCGAGCAGTTCGTAGTCCCGGTCCGGATCGTACCGGCGGAACAGCATGCTGTTGGTCAGCACCGAGACGCTCGAGAACGCCATCGCGGCCGCGGCGAGTACCGGCTGCAGGAGGCCGAGCGACGCGAGCGGGATCATCGCCGTGTTGTAGCCCAGCGCCCACACGAGGTTCTGCTTGATCTTCTGCAGCGTGGCGTCCGAGATGCGGATCGCTTTCACCACGTCCAGCGGATCGTCGCGCATCAGCGTCACGTCGGCCGCTTCGATGGCGACGTCCGTCCCGGATCCGATCGCCGTTCCGACGTGGGCGACGGCCAGCGCGGGGGCGTCGTTGACGCCGTCCCCGACCATCATCGCCTGTCGGCCCTCGTCCTGGATGCGGTCGACCGCGTCGGACTTGTCCTCGGGCAGGACCTCGGCGCGCACGTTCTCGGGGTCGATACCGACGCGTTCGGCGACCGCGCGGGCGGTCCGCTCGTTGTCGCCCGTGATCATCATTACGTCGACGCCGCGCTCGCGGAGGGCCGCGACGGCGTCGTCCGCCGTTTCCTTCACCGTGTCAGCGTCGGCGACGACGCCGACGAGTTCGCCTTCGTAGGCGACGAGCATCGCCGTCTTGCCCTCCTTCTCGAGGCGCTCCATCGTTTCGGCGGCCGGTTCGGGATCGATCCCCTCGTCCCGCAGGAGTTTCCGGTTCCCGACCAGCACCTCGCCGCCGTCGACCGTCGCCCGGACGCCGTGGCCGGGGACGTTCTCGAAGGCGTCGGGATCGCTAACGTCGAGGCCGCGTTCCTCGGCCCCCTCGACGATCGCCCGGGCGAGCGGGTGTTCGCTCCCGCTCTCGGCCGACGCGGCGAGTCGGAGAACGTCGTCCTCCGAGCGCTGGGGCTGCGCGGCGAGTTGGCCGCCGTCCGGCGCCGCTTCGCCGCCGTCCGACAGCGGAGTCCCGTCCTCGCCGATGACGACCACGTCGGTGAGTTCCATCTCGCCCTCGGTGAGCGTCCCCGTCTTGTCGAAGACGACGGTGTCGACGTCCTTCGCGCGCTCGAGGACGTCGCCGCCCTTGAACAGCACGCCGTTCTGCGCGCCGAGGGTCGTCCCGACCATCGTCGCGGCGGGCGTCGCGAGCCCGAGCGCGCAGGGACAGGCGATCAGCACGGCCGACGCGAAGACGACGACCGCGAACTCGAAGACCGACACGCCACCGCCGGCCGGCGCGGGGCCGCCGGCGACCTGGCCCCACACCGGGAGCCAGTCGACGAATCCGGCCAGCGCCTCGGGGAACAGGAACCAGACGGTCCCCCAGAACAGGGCGTTCGCGATGACCGCCGGCACGAAGTACGCCGAGATGCGATCCGCGAGGTTCTGGATCTCCGGCTGGCGCGACTGGGCGTCCTTGACCGTCTGGACGATCTGCTGGAGCGCCGTGTCCGAACCGACTTTCGTCGCCTCCACGACGAGCACGCCGTTCTCGTTGATGGTCGAGCCGACTACTTCGTCGCCTTCCTCCTTTTCGACGGGGACGGACTCCCCGGTGACCATCGACTCGTCGACCGCCGACTGGCCGTCGACCACGACGCCGTCGGTGGGAATCTTCTCGCCCGGCCGGACCTTCATCCGGTCGCCGACCTCGACGTCCTCGAGCGGAACCTCCTCCTCGGACCCGTCCTCGCGGACGATCGTCGCCGTCTCGGCTTCCATCTCGAGGAGCTTCCGGAGGGCCTCGCCGGCCCGGCCTTTCGAGCGGGCCTCGAGGTAGTTCCCCAGCGTGATGAACACGAGGATGAACGCGGCCGTGTCGAAGTACACGTCGCCGGCGATGAGGTCGAGCAGAACGGCGACGCTGTAGACGAACGCCGTGGACGAGCCCAGCGCGATGAGCACATCCATGTTGGCCCGCTTGTTCTTCACGAGCGCCTTGTAGGAGTTCCTGTAGAACTGCCAGCCCAGTACGGCCTGGACGGGCGCCGCGAGTGCGAATTCGAGCCAGCCGAACTCGAGGCCGAAGACCTGTCCGGGGACGTAGCTCCCCGCCAACAGGAACCGATCGGCCAGGAAGAACAGGAACGGGGCCGACAGCACTGCCCCGAACAGCGTCAACCGGAGTTGTTTCCGAATTTCGTCCTGCCGGGCCGCGTCGCGCGCGTCCCGTCCTGACTCCTCGTCGCTGTCGTCCTCGCGGACCGGCGAGTAGCCGGCGTCCTCGATGGCGTCGTAGAGGTCGGCGAGCGAGGCATCGGCGGGATTGTAGGTGACCTGCGCCTCGTCGGTCGCGTAGTTGACCTCCGCGTCGACGACGCCGGGCGTGCTCTCGAGGGCGGCCTCGTTGGTCTCCGCGCAGTTCGCACACGACATGTCGGCGATGGCGATCGTCGCCGTCTCGGAGACGGCGCCGTAGCCGGCGTCGTCGATCGCGTCGTAGAGCGCCACGAGCGATACCTCGTCAGGGTCGTACGTAACCGAGCCCTCGTCGGTGGCGTAGTTGGCGTTCGCCTCCGAAACGCCGTCGAGGGACTCGAGGGTGTCCTGAATCGTCGCCGAGCAGTTGGCGCAGGACATGCCCGTGATATCGAGGTGGGTAGTTCGGGTGGCCATACTGTATCTTATATCGTAGTACGGACCCCAGCTTTAGGCGGTTTTCTCCTTCGATATGCCGGCTACGGAAGCCGGTCAACTTTCGAACCCAAAGTCAAAGTTACGCGCCTTCTTCTAATCGCTGGTACCGATCCTCGAAGCGAGAGAGACAGGACGGGCAGCAGAAGTGGTACACCTCGCCGTCGATCCGCGACGTCTCCCCCTCGCTGTCGACCGTGTTCCCGCACTCCGCACAGGAGAGCGCGAACTCGACGCCGTCGATCGACGGGGTCCACTCGACGCGGTCGACCAGCGTCACCGCGTAGTCGGACACCGTCACGTCGTCCAGCAGCGTCTCGAGCCACGTCCGGACGTTCTGCGCCTCGATACGCGCGTAGAACCAGAGGTCGCCCTCCGCCGTCACGAACACGTGTTCGACGCCGTCGGCGTCACCGACGCGTTCCCGGGCCGGCTCGAGCGAGTCGACCGGTAGTTCCACCTGGATCAGGACGGGAACGCCGGCACGGAGCTGCGACCGGTTGACGTCGATCGTGAAGTTGTTGATGATACCGGCCTCTTGGAGCCGTTCGACGCGGTCCGAGACCGCCGGCCCCGACAATCCGACCTGCTCGCCGATCTCGCTGAACGGTCGGCGGGCGTTCTCGGCCAACAGCGACAGAATCTCCATATCCGTTTCGTCCAGCTCGCGCATAGGACTGGTACTCGCTCCGGATACTATACTGTTTCCCGCATTCCACTTTGGATCGTTCGGGTTCGGTCGGCGCGGAACGTTCGAATCGAAGGGGAAACCCACAAAGATCAGGCCCCGTTAGCTTCACCCGACCATGAGTCAGACGATCACCGTCGAAGGGATGTCCTGTGAACACTGCGAACAGACCGTCGAGGAGGCCCTCGAGGACGTCGAGGGCGTCTCGGAGGCGACGGCCGATCGCGACGCCGAGACCGCGACGGTCGAGGGTACCGCCGATCCGGATGCGCTGGTCGGCGCCGTCGAGGACGCCGGCTACGACGCGTCGGCGTGAGCGATCGACGACAATAGCCAGTCACCGTCGGTACGGTCGAGGTCCCTACGACCCGACCACGACGCGGTCGCCCTACCGACTCTACTTCTGCCTAACCGCTGCCGCAGATACTTGAATACAACCGTCCGATCTAAAACCGATAGAACAGCGCCCGCGATTTATCAGTCAACGCGGAGACGTAATACGTAATGTACGATAAAATACTGCTTCCGACCGATATGAGCCCCGGAGTCGATCGCGCGATCGAGCACGCGGTCGATGCCGCCCAGCGGTACGACGCCGAGTTGCACGTGCTGTACGTCGTCGACGCCGACGCGTACAGTTCCTACCCCGGCGACGAGTACGTCCACGAATTCGAAGGCCTCGAGCACGCCCTCGAGCAGGCGGGCCGCGACGCGGTCGCGGAGATCACCGACCGCGCGGCCGAGGCCGGACTCGAGACGGTCGCCGAGATTCGCCACGGCGTACCCCACGAGGACATTCTCGAGTACAGCGACGAGACGGATATCGGACTCGTCGTCGTCGGCTCCAAGAATCGGCCCGGCGAGTACCGTCGGCTGCTCGGCAGCGTCGCCGAGCGCGTCGCTCGCATGGCCGATCGACCGGTCACGATCGTGAAGACGCCGGTCGAAGACGCGTGATCGAGTAGGATGACGGGCGCCGCTGCACGCGACCGTCGCCGTTCCGTTCACGACCGCGTTCCGGAATCGGCGACCGCGTCGTTTCGCTCGGGTGGTCGATCGCGCGAGGTCGTCGTCGAACGTTCGATCGAAACGAAAACGAAATCGGACGGTTCGAAAACGACGCCCGTATCTCGCTCACCGATTCAGTACTCAATTGGCAACGATTCGGGCGATCCAGACGATCGGGAGCACCGGAATTGCCAACCCGGTCACCAGAAGCAGAACGGCGATCACGACTTTCTCGGCGCGGCTCGACTCGTGCCATATCGATCGCCACATCTCGTCGATCGCCCGTGCCGTTCGCCGGATTAATCCAGCCATGAACAGTGATAGCGTCGAGCGGCGGAAAATCCCACGGCCTGCAACGAGTCGATCGCGATTCCGGAGCCCTAGATACCCTATTTGCCGCGACTACTCGCTGTCCGAGAGGCGAGAAACGGTCGAACTGATCCGTTCGACTTTCTCGGCTTGCTCCTCGTTGGCGCTGGCGACGTCTTCGATCTCGTCGGCAACCTGATCGGCTTGCTCGAGGAGTTCGTCGACCAGCGACGCGACCTCCTCGGTGCTGGCGGCCTGATCGTCGGTCGCGTCGGACACCTGCCGAACGCCCTCCGACGCCTCCTCGACGGCGCGGGCGATGTCCTGCAGGGTTTCCATCGCGTCGTTGACCTGCGTGATTCCGCGATCGATCTCCCGAGTCGTCTCCTCGAGGCTCGCGACCGTCTCGGCGGTGTCAGTTTTGATCTCGTCGACCAGCCCCTCGATCTCGCGGGCGTGTTCTTGGGACTCCTCGGCCAGCGATTTGACCTCGTTGGCGACGACGGCGAACCCGTCGCCGTCCTCGCCGGCGTGTGCCGCTTCGATCGAGGCGTTCAGTGCCAGCAGGTTCGTCTGGTCGGCGATATCGTTGATGACGTCGACGATCTCGTCGATCTCGTCGATGCGCTCCTCGAGTTGCGAGACGTCGGCGGCGACCTCGGCGGTCGACGTATCGATCGACTGCATCAACTCGATCGCTTCCGTCGCCGCCTCCCGCCCCTCCTGGGCCTGGCTTTCGGCCTCGGCGCTGGTCGCGGCGACCTCCTCGGCCGTCGAGGCGATCTCCTCGACCGTCGCCGACATGTCCGCGACTTCGCTGGTTACGGTCTCCATCGAGTCGGCTTGATCGCGCGCTTTCTCGCTGATCCGTTCGGAACTCGCTGCGACGTCGGTGGCCGAGGCCTCCAGATCGGCGAGCGGCCGCTGGACCTCCCGACTGACCTGCTCCATCAGCGCCTCCTGTTCGTCGATGATATCGTCGAGCCGCTGGCTGTACGAGTGGATGTAGGTGTCCATCGCCACCTGCTGGTCGAGGTTGGTCACCTTCAGCAGCGACAGCGTTCGCGCCGCCAGTTCGTCCAGCGCTTGGGCCGGCGACCGCGTCTCGCCGTCGCCGTCAGTCGCCGCCGTCTCGTCGACGGTCTCGGGCAGGTCGGCTTTCAGATCCTCGACGATCGCCTCGAGGAGGTGCTCGTAGAAGACGGAGTAGGCCCCGAGGTAGATCTTCGGTCCCAGGTCCAGCAGATCGTGTATCTTCCCGATCCGCGCACGACGCCGGAAGTACGACTCGTCGTACTGTCCGGCAAAGAGCTGCGTGAGATACTGTCGCTGCGTCTGTTTGAGTTGCTCGACCGTCTTCGTGGAGCGATCGAAGATCTCGAGCGTCTCCTCGTACGACTGGAGATTGTCGTAAAAGTCGTCGACCGTCTCGTCAACGATCGGACCGGCGACATCGTCCAGGGCCTGCAGCCGCCGCCGGTCGGCATCGTCGAAGCCGGTAAATTCCTTGCGCCACTCGATCTCCCGTCCGTCGATACCGATCTCGCCGGCCAGCTGCGCCCCGTCGACGTCCCGTCTAACGGCCGGCGTTATCCGTTCGTCCCCTGCGTTCATTCACTCATAATTGCAAACACGATCCAGGTATAATTACCGGCCAAATAAGGGGACAGCTTCGCCTTCGGAAACCGCTGCCCCTCAGTCGAAGAACCGGTCGGGCTGTAGCCGGGAGAGTCGCATCGCGTTCCCGGTCACGCCGAGGCTCATCCCCATGTCGCCGACGACGACGGCCATCGCGACGCTGACGAGTCCCAACGGCACGCCGATCGCGAGCAGGAGTTTCACGCCGAGACTCGCCCAGATGTTCTGGCGGATGACGCCGTTTGCCGTGTTCGAGAGCGCGTACAGGTACGGAAGCTTGCCGATATCGTCGCCCATCAGCGCGATGTCGGCTGTCTCGAGAGCTGCGTCCGTCCCTGCAGCGCCCATCGCGATCCCGACCTCAGCGGTCGCAAGCGCCGGCGCGTCGTTGATGCCGTCGCCGACCATCGCCACGGTTCCATACTCGCGCTGCAAGGCCTCGATCGCGTCGACTTTCTCGTCGGGCAGGAGTTCGGCGCGGTACTCGTCGACGCCGACCTCGTCGGCGATCGCGCGGGCGGTCCCCTCGTTGTCGCCGGTGAGCATCACGACGCGGTCGACGCCCAACTCGTGGAGGCGTTCGACGGCTCGCTTCGAAGCGGGCCGAACCTCGTCGGCGATCGCAATCGCACCGAGCAGCCTCGACGCCGTGCCGACGAGGACGACCGTCTTTCCCTCCCGCTCGAGTTCGGCGAGCGTCTCTTCGCTGAAGGCGGAGTCATCCGCCACCGTAGTCGAGCCCGCAGCGACGCCGCCGTCGGTCTCTGTCGGACGACGCGCTCGAGAGAGATCGAAGCCGAGGTCTTCGAAGAGTGCCGGCTTGCCGGCGTAGTAGGTTTCGCCGTCGATCTCGCCGCGAATTCCCTTGCCGGTGAGGCTCTCGAACGACGACGGCTCGGGCAAGTCGTCCAGCCCCGCCTCGTCGGCGCGGGTCAGCACTGCGTCGGCGATCGGGTGTTCGCTGCGTCGCTCCAAGCCGGCACCGTACCGGAGGAGATCGGTCTCGCTCGTTTCGTCGAGCGGGACGACGTCGGTAACCGCGAGCTCGCCCTTCGTGAGCGTGCCCGTCTTGTCGAGGGCCACGGCGTCGACCTCGCCCATCGCCTCGAGGTAGTTGCCGCCCTTGATAAGGACGCCGTTCTTCGCGGCGCTCGTAATCCCCGAGACCACCGAGACCGGCGTCGAGATGACGAACGCGCAAGGACAGGCGATCACCAGCAGCGTGAGCCCGCGCACGAACCACGTTCCCCAGTCGGCGGCGAAGACGAACTCGTAGCCGAGGACGCTCGTCGCGACGGAATCACCGATGAGAAGCGGCGGGACGGCCGCGGTCAGGATCGCCAGCGCCACTACCAGCGGCGTGTAGTAGCCCGCGAACCGGTCGACGAACTGCTCGGTGTCCGTCTGCTTGGCCTGTGCGCCCTGCACCAACTCGATGATCCGCGAGAGCGTCGAGTCGCCCGCCGTCGAGGTCACCTCGACCTCGAGGTACCCCTCCTCGTTGATCGCGCCGGCGTACACTTCGTCGCCGGGCGTCTTGTCGACGGGGACGCTCTCGCCGGTGATCGGCGACTCGTCGACCGCGCTCTCGCCGTCCTGGACGGTCCCGTCGAGCGGTATCTTCTCACCCGGGCGGACGATGACGGTTTCGCCGACGCTGACGTCCTCCGCGGGGACGGTCACTTCCTCGCCGTCGCGGTAGACCGTCGCCTCGTCGGGCGAGAGCTCCATCAGCTCGCGCAGGGAGTCGCGGGCCCTGTCCATCGCGTAGTCCTCGAGCAGTTCGGCGATGCTGAACAGGACGGCCAGCGTCGCCGCCTCGACGAAGTAGCCGATCCCGGTGGCGGCGACGATCGCCGTCCCCATCAGGAGGTCGATGTCGAGGCTGCGGTTGCGCGCCGAGTAGTAGCCGCTCCGGACGACCGGCACGCCGCTGGCTGCGACGGCTCCGAGAAACAGGACATCGGCGATCGAAAGCGGCGTCCCGAGGACGCTCGCGACGGCGACGTTCTGCGCCTCGAGGACGAACTCGAAGAGTAGCCCGAAGACGACGAACGCCGCGCCGAGCCACGTCTTCTTCGCTCGCGGAGTCGTCCAGACTTCCGTAGGCGGTGCGACGTCGACGCCGTCGGACGACTGGCCGGTCTCGGTGTCGGCGTCACCGCCGGTTCCGCCAGTCACCTCGTATCCCGCTCCTTCGATCGCTGCCACTACATCGCTCTCGGCAGTTTGCTCGGGATCGTACGTGACGGTTGCCGTCCCGGTCGTCGGATTGAGATCGGCGTCGACAACGCCCTCGACGCGTTGCAGGCTCTTGTCCACCTTCCCCGCGCAGGAGGGACAGTCCATCTCGGGGACCGCGAGCCGGGCGGTCAACGTCTGCTGCCCACCCCCACTCGTCTGCCGCGCTGCGGTTCCGTCTGTCATTACGTCGAGCTAGGGGCGTCATCTCGATAAGCCTTCGTTGGAATGTTCCAACTCGAGGAAGCTGGCATCAGCAATGGAAAATAGGGAGATAGGGAAGATGCGAGCAATTCAAATAGTCATTGCACACGATCGAGGAGATTTCACGTATCGACGTCGTCAAGAACAGTTTTATCGGCGCTGAGAATACGAAGATCGCCGTTTCCGCACGTGCAGCTATTAGCTAGTTCGCTGCCGATTGGTTGTATTTCTCCGTCGGAACCAAGACGAACTGCGTGAGCAGTCCCACAACTCTCACACACTGCTGCTGCCCGCCGTTTCTCGTCCTCGTTGCCCATTCAACCGGATGTGTGTGATGATCTGAGTTAAAGCTCTCTTATTGCGGTTGAGAGATAGTCGACCGACGATCAGTTCACGGCGTAGTTAGGCGTTGATTGCGGTGAAATCCTGCTACAGCGACAGACGATACTCGTCCCGATCAAAAACGGCGGATCCAGCAGTACCGGGTTCCCAGTACAGTCTCGATCGCTAGTAGCCGAAACGGTCGCGGACGAGGACGACCGTCGTGCGTCCCTCCTCGAGTTCCTGTCGGAAGATGAGTTGCTTTGCGATCGCGGACTCGACGCCGTAGGCTTCCTTGGCGCGCTCGTTTTCGAGCGGGTAGGCGACCGACTCGAGTCGGTCGAGCGCGTCGTCGAGCGTCGGGACGATCTTGTTTACGCCGCTGACGATGACGACGTTGCTGGCGGCGAAGGGATACGCACCGATGCGGCTGCCCGAGCGGTCGGCGGCAACGAGTTCGCCCGTCTGAGCGATCGCGTTGATCCCGCCGAGGAAGTAGTCGGCCGTCTGCGAGTCGCGACGAGCGGCCTGTCGCTCCGCGTCGTCGTCGATGCTCCAGATTTCGTCGGGGAGGCTCTCCCACTCGTGGTCGCCCTCGCCGAGGTACTCGACGAAGCCGATCTCCTCGAGGGTCGTCGAGTGGCCGTTCATCACGGACGCCCCGGCGGGAACGAGCGACTGGATCTCTGCGAGCGCCTCGTCGGCCGAGTCGACGACGATGACGTCGAACCCGTTGGCTTCGAGGTTCTCGACGGTCTTCTCGAGGTCGTCGTCGGTCGGCAGTTCGTCTAGCGATTCGTCGATGGTAGCCTCGTCCGCGTAGTCAGATTTCTGTTGTGACATATTCGATGGCGGTTGTGTCGACAAGAACTGATAGTCACAGACGGCCCATAAGTGCTCGCGGACACCGGTGTCGGCTACTAACATCGGTGTTATCACCCGTTACCGGGCCATCATAGGAAGCTGTTAGACATGGGACACAATAGGATATTCCGGACACCTCAGAGCAACTGCGACGGATCGCTCGCACCCGGTCCGTCCGCGACGTATCGCTTCGCCAGTTGCTCTTCGGCGCGTCGCAGCCGGTAGGTGAGCGTCGACCGGGGCACCTCGAGATGCTCGGCGAGGTCGCCGACGTCGACCGCCCGCGGCGACTCGTAGTAGCCGTGCTCGACGGCCGCCCGGAGTGCGGCGTCCTGTTCGGGCGGCAGTCCGCCGGCGCCGTCGGCCGGTTCGCTCCCAGTCGGTTTCGCCTCGGCGGTCCGAAGCATCTCCATTTGCGCGCAGTCGCCGACGGCCGCCTCGAGCTCGTCGAAGAAGGCCCCAACGTCGCCCTCGCCGGAGTGGATGAGCCGCCACGTGTAGTGGCGTCCCTCGTGGCGCGTCTCGAACAGGACGCCGGTGCCGAGGTGCTCGAGCGCGATGTGGGGGACGGACGCGCAGTCGAGCGTGCGTTCCCAGTAGGAGTAGAGCACGAGCGTGTCGGCGGCGTGCTCTAAGACCTGCGTCGTCTGGACGGCGCCGCAGTCGCCGGTCGCGAGACAGTCGGCGTAGTAGTCGGCGGTAATGAATGCATCCTCGATGGCCGCGAGCGCGTCCGGGTCGCCGGTCGCGTGGTCGACGCGCCAGAGCCTCTCCGGGGTCGCGTGCAGGGAGAGCGACCGGATCCGCGCCTCGGGGTGGTCGGCGAGCGTATCCGCCACCCTGTTGCAGCCGGGTTCGTACTCGAGGGCGAAGACGAGTTCGCGCATACTCGAGGTAGGCGCCGACGACGTAAAACGGTAGGGAGCAACCCCGGTAGTTGCCCTCGCGGTCGGACACGCGAGCCGTGGCCGATACCGCTCAGATCACGTCGTCGGGATCGTGGATTTCGGCCATGCGCTGGGCTTCAGCGGCGTACTGCTCTCGCTGGTCGGAATCGTCGACGGTGCCGAGATTGGTCGGCGGAACGTCGACGGCGGCGGTCGTGTCGCGGACGTCGGTAAACGAGGTTAGCGCCCGTTCCTTGCGGAAGTACCGCTCCCCGTCGGGCGTGGCGTAGGTGAGGATGATCATGTTCTGCTCGTCGTCGGAGTAAGTCCGCTCGACGAGCCACACGCGAACGTCGTCAGTATCATCGGCCGTCTCGGTTCCCATAGTCGTCTAGTGTTCAGAATCGGTAGTGAAAGTGGCGCCAACTGCTGTCACAGTGTGATACTCACAGCACTCGGTTCGTCTTCCGCGTAGTGACTCGAGCGAGCGTCCAGGTCCGCCGGCGGACGGCGAAGCTGCAGCACTCTCGAGGTAGCAGTGGGCGTGCGTTTCCGGGATCGGAACGGCTTAGTTCGGTTCGTCAAACTGCCACGTATGCAGGCAGAACGGATCGATCCGCAGGCGAAGGCCGCGCTCGAGCGCCAAGAACGGATCCCGATGCCGCACAACCGCTACGGGTTGAAGCTCCTCCGATTCCTCAGTCGTGCAACCTCGCGACTTCGGAACCGAAACGGACCGAGCGTCGGACGGACGCTCGACCGACCGATTCCGGGTCCCGACGGCGAACTCGATACTCGGCTCTATCTCCCAGCTGCGAGCGGGCCGTACCCGACGATCGTCTTCTTCCACGGCGGCGGCTTCGTCCTGGGGAGCATCGACACGCACGACTGGCTCTGCCGACACCTCACTCGAGAGAGCGGCTGTGCCGTCCTCTCGGTCGACTACCGGCTCGCACCCGAGCATCCCTTCCCGGCAGCAGTCGAAGACGCCTACGGCGCCCTCGAGTGGACGGCTGCGAATCCCGATGCCGTCGGCGGGAACGGACGGATTGCGGTCGCGGGCGACTCCGCCGGCGGAACGCTCGCCGCCGTTTGCGCGCTCATGGCCGCCGAACGCGACGGTCCCGAGATCGACTATCAGGCGCTGCTCTATCCGGCAGTCGGCGTCGACCGGGACCAAGCGTCCGTGCAGGAGCACGCCGGACTCGTGCTCGACGAAGCGGACATGGAGTGGTTCAACGAGTGCTACTATCAGAACGAGATCCACCGGCGCAACCCCTACGCGGATCCGGCGAACGCCGACGACGTCTCCGGCGTCGCGCCCGCGACGATCGTCACGGCCGGCTTCGATCCGCTACGGGACGGCGGCAAAGCCTACGCCGAACAGCTCGTTCGGGACGGCGTCCCGACGCGCTACGAGAACTACGAAGACATGATCCACGGCTTCATGACGCTTCGCGACGTCGACCGGGCTCGCGAGGCGATCGCAGCCGTCGGCGACGATCTTTCCGACGCGCTCGAGGGTACCTGACAGCGTCGTAGAAATAGGAGCCGTCCGATGGCGTCCCGGCGCTGATTTTACGGGCGCTCGAGCAGCCGTTCCTGCGTTTGAATCGGACCGAGCGAGCCGCCGGATTGGGCGATGTTGAACGCCATCATAAGGTCAGTTCGGGAGATGAGGCCGGCGAGTTCGCCGTCGGCGTTCATCACAGGCATGCGACCGACGCCCTCTCCCTGCATCGTCTCGAGCGCGTCCATGACCGGTTGGTCGGGACGGATCGTCGGCACGTCGCCGGCCTCGGTCATCACGTCCCCGACGCGGTAGGCGTCCCGTTCGACCTCGCGAACGGACTGGGTGTCCTCGAGGGTCACCATGCCGGCGAACCGGCCGTTTCGCAACACCGGGTAGCCGACGTGGCGCTCCCGGAGCATCCGGTCCAGGAGGTCGGCGACCGTCGTCTCCTCGGTGACGGTCTCGAGATCGGCGACAGGGGTCATGATGTCGCGCACGGTGACGCCCTCGAAGGCGGCCTTCATCGCCGTCTGCTGAGCCTCGCCGGAGGCGCCCATGTAGATGAAGAAGGCGAGCGCGATCATGATGAGATCGAAGGCCACCAGACCGAGGAGTCCGAGCAGCACGGCGAAGGCCTTCCCGACGGCCGCGGCGATTTCCGTCGCGCGGACGTGGGTCCGGTTCCGGGCGAGCAACGCGCGCAGAACCCGGCCGCCGTCCATCGGGAATCCAGGAAGCATGTTGAAGCCGGCGAGCGCGACGTTCATGAGGGCGAGATAGCCGAGGACGAAACGGGCCGCCGGCAGATCGACCGGAAGCGCGACGAAGGCGACGTACGAAACCACGCCGACGGCGACGCTGACGATCGGACCGGCGACGGCGACGGCGAACTCCTGGCGCCAGTCTTCGGGCATCTCGGTAAACTGCGCGACGCCGCCGAGCAGCCACAGCTTGATCGACTCGATCGTCAAGCCGTAGTGTAACGCCACGACCGAGTGGCCGAGTTCGTGCAACAGGACGCCGACGAACAGGCCGACGGCCGACGCGAGCCCGAGCAGCCACGGCGTCGACCCCTCCGTGAGCGCGCCGCTCGAGGGGGTCGCCTCCGGAAGGATCCCGAGGATGTCGATCCAGAACTCCACTTGCGAGCCGATAACCCAGGCGAACAGCGGCAAAACGAGCAGGAACGTCAGGTCGAGTTCGATCGGAATCCCGAAGATCCGACCGATTCGGAAACTTGCCATGGCGTTCGGTAAGGAGTCGTGGCTGTTAAACGGTCTGTCTTGTCTGTCCAAATTTCGGTGATCGAACTCTGTTGAAATCCTCGACAAGTGATAAGAATAGCGTGTCACAGCCGCCGCTTGTTGTTCTCGTCGTATGCTCGGAGGTTCTGCGCCGCGAGTTCGACCGTTCGTTCGATGCGTTTTTGCTTGGTCTCGTCCGTCTTAGCCTCCTCGACGGCCGCGATGAAAGCGTGCTGGTCAGTGTTCGAGAAGTTCTGGAAGTTCTCCCAAGCGGTCTCGTTCTCACGCAGCGCCGCCTCGAGTTCGGCCGGGGTTTCGTGGTCGTCGGCGAGCCGATAGGCGTCCGCCCACTCGCCCGACTCCTTCGCCGCTTCGACGAGTTCCATTCCGGCCGGGGTCATCTTCCCCGCCTCGATCATCGCTTCGACCCGCTCCTTGTTCGCCTTCGACCACTTGCTGTCGGGGCTCCTGGGCGTGAACCGACGGGTGTACGTCTCGTCGTCGATGCCCTTGATCAGGCCGTCGATCCACCCGAAACAGAGCGCTTCCTCGACCGACTCGCCGTAGCCGATACCGGATCGCTCGGCGTCGGCCTTGTAGTAGCCGACCCACAGCTCCTCGGCCGTGTCGTGGTTCTCTTCCAGCCAGGTGCGGAACTCGTTGCGAGATTCGAAGAATATCGGGTTCATAGTTCAAGAAAGACATCGCGCGTCTATAATCCTACTCCGAACGTGGGCGCCAGCGGGGAGTCGCAGAGGATTGGAGATGGGATCATGGCTTCGGTAACGTCTTCTCTACTGTCCGCTCCGAACGCGTCTTGGAATAGCGACCTCTCGCGCTGAATTCGCGCTCTGTATTCGGCAAGGCCGCCGAGACCGATCACCGAATGAGGCGTTCAACAAGCCCGGTGATCGAAATCTCGAGCGACTCGAGAGCGGGCTCAGACCGCCTCGACGCGCTCGAAGAGGTACGTTCCGACGGCGACCGTGATCGTTGACGAGATAACGAGCGCGCCGAAGTCGACGACGACGGGGTACGACGAGGTACCGACCAGTACCGCGCGCAATCCGTCGACGCCGTAGGTCAGCGGGTTCGCAAGCGCGAGCAACTGCACCGGTCCCGGGAGACTCTCGAGCGGAAAGAGCGCGCCCGAGAGGAAAAACAGCGGGAAGATGATGAACTGGACGACCAGTCCGAACCCCTCGCTGTCGTTGAACTGCGAGGCCAGCGCCACGCCGAACCCGACGAACGTGACCGCGATCAGGACCATAAACACCGCGGCGAGCGGGATCGACAGCAGACTGCTGACGGGGAACCCGAGCGGAATCGACAGCAGGAGTATCAGCGTCGCCTGCACCAGTGCCGTCGTCGACCCGCCGGCGATCCGCCCGAGGACGATCGACGTGCGGCTGACGGGGGCGACCAGAATCTCCTTCAGGAAGCCGACGTCCTGATCCGAGAGGATCGACAGACCCGCGAACGACGCACCGAACAGCATCGTGAATCCGACCATGCCGGGGACGAGGAACTCGAGGTAGTCGACGCCCTCTGGCAGCCCCGGGATGGCGGCGCCGCTGAACCCGAACCCGAGGAAGACCAGAAACAACAGCGGCATCGCGATCGAGCCGACGATCCGGGAGGGCGTCCGAAGGAACCGCTTGACGTCCCGCAACCAGAGCGCGTAGATGCTGCGCGTATCGACGAGTTTCATCGGTCGTCCTCCGTCGGCGCCGGTTGCGATTGACGATCGGTCGTCCTGTCCTGCTGGCCGCCGTCAGTACGGCCGAGCGCCGGTTCAGCCGCTGCGCCCGACGCTGACGACCGCTCGCCGATCGTCGACCCCGTCAACGAGAGGAACACGGTCTCGAGGTTCGGCCGGTGAATGTCGATCGACGCGATCGACGCGCCGGCCTCGTCCGCCAGCCGCACGAGATCGGCGATGCGCTCGGCGCCGCGGTCGACGGTGACGCGAACGGTATCGTCGTCGGTCGCGTACTCCGCGACCCACGGACGGTCCTCGAGTTGACGAGTGAATTCCGTGGTGGGGCCGTCGACAGTCAGCGAGACGACGTCGCCGCCGAGCGACTCCTTGAGCGCGTCCGGCGTATCGATAGCTGCGATATCCCCGTCGTCAACGACGGCGACGCGGTCGCAGAGCTGTTCGGCCTCCTCGATGTAGTGGGTCGTCAGGACGATCGAGACGCCGGCCTCATCGTTCATTCGCTGGATGTACTCCCAGGTGTCGCGCCGCGTCCGCGCGTCGAGACCGACGGTCGGCTCGTCGAGGAAGAGCACCGACGGTTCGTGGAGCAGTCCGCGTCCGATCTCGAGGCGGCGCTTCATCCCGCCGGAGTACGAGCCGACGGGCCGGTCGCGTTCGTCCTCGAGCCCGACGAGGTCGAATATCTCGTCGATGCGCCGGCGGCGGGTGTCGCGGTCCATGCCGTACAGCCGCGCGTGAAAGGCCAGATTCTCCTCGCCGGTCAACTCCTCGTCGAGGGCGGGTTCCTGGAAGACGATGCCGAGACTGTTGCGGACGGCGGCGGTCTCCTCGATGATATCGTGCTCGTTGACCGTCGCGGTTCCAGCAGTCGGCCGGAGTAACGTGACGAGCATGTTGATGAGCGTCGACTTCCCCGCGCCGTTGGGCCCGAGCAGTCCGAACAGTTCCCCGTCTTCGACGCGGAACGAAAGCTCGTCGACGGCGACCGTCTCGCCGAACGTCTTGGTGAGGTCGTCGACCTGTATCGCTACCATAGTTACGATTTTTGTATTACATTAATTTGCCGACACTGAAGTGCGTGCCGGACGCCCGAGCCGGCGGGATCAGTCGCTCGTCGTGGAATCAGCGTTCAGGAGGTGCGTCCGGACGCACTGCTCGAACGCAGCGCCTGCATCCTCGACTACCGCACCGGAACCGGTTGCCCGCTGAAACATCGATCCGGTCGTTACGATCGTCAGCAGCGCTGCCGTTTCCTCCGGGTCGACCTTCTGGAAAACGCCCTGTTCGATACCGGTTCGGATCGTCTCCTCGAGATACGCTCTGATAGAACGGTCGGTCCGCTCGAAGTATTCCCGGAACGCGTCGTCGTGGGCCGCCTGCGCGCGGAGTTCGACGAGCGCCTTCGCGAAGTCGAGGTTCTCCTCGGGTCCGCCGAACTCGATCGAACCGTTAGCGATCTCCTCGACGTGTTCGTCGTAGCGCTCCTCGCCGTCCGCCGGAATCTCGGCTTCGAACTCCGCCAGCATAAACTCGAGAAAGTCAAGCAGGAGATCGTCCTTGCTGTCGTAGTGGTGGTACAGCAGCGATTTGCTCTTCGAGAACTCGTCTCCGATCCGCTGGATCGTCAGATCGCTGTACCCGTGTTCGCAGAGCGCGACGTAGGTCGCCTTCATGATCGCTTGCTGCGTGTCGTCCGGCTCCTCGAGGAACGGCGGCAGCTGCGTCATGGTGCTGGGCGCTCGTGTCGGTCCGGCGTTTTGGGTTTGCTGATTCGCCGATGTCGATGCCGATCCCGCTGTGATACCCTGCAACCCGTCATAACGGCTACCGGATACGAACGCCGGCTATAAAAGCTGATTGAATGTTCGGTCTACATTCGAACTAGCTGGAGAGACAGTGGTTGCAGATCATCCGTTCGAGACGACGTGTAGCGACCGAATCCGTAACTGGCTGTCACCTGTCGGAGAAACACCAACCAGTAATCCGAGAAGAAGATTTATTCACACTGAACAGTTAGTCAGCATATGCCTCGCTCGGTATCACAGAAGCGACCGTGGCTTGCAGCGCTGCTCGCCGCACTCGTCACCGGATTCGGGCATTTGTACCTTCGACGATTGCGACGTGCGGCCGGATGGCTCGTCCTTTCGGTCGCCGTGACCGCGCTCTTTGTCGATCCGGCAGCGATCGACGAAATTCTGGCCGGAACCGCGAACCGCGACGTGTTGCTCGCAGTCGCACCGTCGTTGTTCGTCACCGGACTCAGCGTTATCGACGCCTACCTCCTCGCTCGCGCCCACGTCGTTCGATCGCAGTCACCCGTTGAGGGCACCGCCGATACCGAAGAAGCGATCTCCTGTCCGCACTGCGGAAAGGACCTTGATCCCGAACTCGACTTCTGTCACTGGTGTACGACGCCGCTCGAGGACCACGAGCGCGAACGGTCGGACGAGATGCAAGAGTCGTAGCGTCGCTCTACCCGTCCTTACTGGCCGCCGGCCACCAACGCGTTCGGCACGTACTCTACGGCAGTCCGTCTCGCCGTCGTCAGCGCGGCTTCGTCGTCGGAGACGACCGCTCGAGTCAAAAACGAAAGCGGAACGCGAGTTGCGATGGCGCTGCGCAATCGCGTGGGACAGACCACGGGCAAGTGGGCTGGTGTGGGTGGGAAGGTGGGGTGGTGCGTGAATCGGCTGAGAGTGCGGTCACTGTTCCTGACCGCACCCGTCATTTGGCGGGGGTAGATAATAAAGTGGAAAACACGCTCCTACATTCTGGGAATGGTCGAAACCGGCCCGGTACAGTCGCTTTAGACGGAATGCGTATCCGCTTAGATTGGCTCGGTTCTGTCCAGAGCGCGGTGACGGAGATCAGAACTACCACCGACCTGCGTCGGGCTCATCTCGATCGACCCCCGCGAAGCGACAGTCGGGACGATTCGCAACGATGAGACTGTCGGACGGCCGGCATTCGAAACCGGTACTGGTCGGCCGTCCAACGCGCCGCCTCGAGTCGTCGTCCCGGGGAACCGGCCGATCCTACTCCGTCACGTGGGATGTACCGATCAAATAACTTGCTCGGCACAGATACGGACCGCCGCTTCGGCAGGTAATCGTCAGTCGGCAACGACCGATGGTCCGATGAAGTACCCCGCGTTTCAATACGCATCGAGTAGCTGAGAGATCGACGGTCAGGTCGTCGTATTGGGTACCGGACCCGATAACAACGCGTCGAACGCCTTCTGTTGGGCCTTCCGAAGGTGGTTATGGAACGTCGGCGGAGCGATCCCTAACGAGTCGGCGATCTGCTCGCCGGTCGTTTCGCGGGACCAGCCGAAGTAGCCTGCGTAGTAGGCGGCTTCCAGTGCCGAGCGCTGGCGATCCGTGAGGTCCACTGCGAGGCGGCGCTGGATCTGCCGCGATCGATCGGTAGGCTGGTCGATTTGCCGACGACGGAGCAGTTCGGCCTGGGGATACGCCGCTTCAACGGCGTCGGTGATCTGCCGCACGTCGACGCTCGGCGCGAGGTGGATCGTCATCCGGTAGTCCCCGTCCTCGATGATCGCGTCGTCGATATAGCCGCCTCGAGATGCGACGATCGACAGTACGGGCGGATCAACCATTCGAACCTCGAAAGCAGTCGGCTCCTCGTCGGAAACGATCGAAACCGACCCGCAGACGATTACCGTCCGCTACCGCGGAACGCCGCCGTAGGGTCCGTCGAGAAGCGACCCGAACGGCGGTCGGGCAACGGTGAACGACTCGAGCCGCGTCGTCTCGCCCGGGAAATCGGCAGTAAATCGTGGCTTCCGTCCTGACGGCGGTCGTTAGTACCCGGTACCGAGGTACGTGTGCACCGCGTTCGCCTCCTCGAGTTCGTCGACGAAGGCGATCGCGAAGTCCTCCATCGTGATGTAGCTGTCTCCCTCGTCGTCGGCGACGAGTTCGCCCTCGGCGGTGCGGTACTCACCGGTTCGGTCGCCGGGCTCGATCAGCGCCGCGGGCGCAACGTACGTCCACTCGAGGTCGTCGGCCTCGCTGAGAATTTCGTACGCGTCGATCGCCGCGCTGGCGACCGGTTTCCACTCCTCGGGGAAGTCTTCGGTCTCGATGAGTCGCGTGTCAGGGGCGACTTCGAGCCCGCCTGCGCCGCCCGTCCAGACGAGTCGATCGACCGACGCCCGACGGAGTCCCTCGATCGTCGCTTCCATCATTGCCGTAAGAATCTCGGGGGATTCGTCGTCGGACGGCCCGAGCGCGGACGCGACCGCGTCGTGTCCGGTCGCGAGTTTCGCGATATCGTCGACCTCAGTTGCGTCGCCCGAGACGGCGACGAAATCTGGATCATCGATATCCTCGACGGTGCCGCTTCGAGAGACGCCGGTAACGGCGTGCCCTCGCTCGAGCAGTTCGGTTGCGACTCGAGTCCCGATTCGGCCGCTCGCACCGAGCAGTAAGACGTCCATAGTACTCGCTTGCTCGTTGTATCGGTTTCCTAATAGCAGTTGGCCAACCCCACGCGCTTGCTGAATCACTGACCGTTGAACGGCTCGAACAGATGATACTCTCTGGCTAATTGGACGGGAGCTCCGTTGCCAGTTTTCGGAAACAACCTCAGGTATCCTGTCGAAAAAGGTGATAGAAGCTTCAGAAGATACTTAGATAAGTGTAATTTTTATCACAATGTGTACGGTGATACAGATCCGACCGGTGCTACCGCTACCGTTCAGTGGATTCTGATAGCCGCAATTACGCTGCCAATCGGCGTGACTGTCGCGCTGTCACTTCTCGGACTATCGGGTTGGATGCTCGGAGCCGCATTCATCGCGACGTCCGTTGTGTCACTGATTCTTTCGTGGCCACGGCTTCGAAGGGCACAACCGCGCCACAATCGGAATCAAACGTAGTGCCGCGTCGTTACTTTACTATTCGACCTTGCTCCCAGATGTCGCCGTTGATGATGTCTGCAACCCGCTGGCGGTCGAACAGCTGTTCTCCCTCCGGAATCTCCGGATATGGACCACCCTCGTACGTCGGCCACTCACCGAACAGATTCATCAAGAGTTACCAGGTCTCGCTCGCTTGAACGTCCCAAAGTCGACTATCTCACGCTCACTATCAGGAATCGAAGGCTACAGAATATCGAACTAATCGCCCAAATTCGCTCTATTTAGGTCTCTACCCCGGGAACTCGGGGATCGATATACCTATATATTCTGTATAGCGATATGAGATTTATTAGAGTCTCCTTCCGCCAGTCAATCTGATAAACTGAGGAACGCGGTCTAGAGGTCACTCGCTGTCGAATACCTCCGTATTGTCTTCGGCGAGTTCGCTCGCCTCGATGTGCGAGTACATCTGGCTCGTCGTTTTCGGATCGGCGTGTCGAAGCGTCCGCTGGGCGCGCTGGTGGCCCTTCTCCTTGTAGAGCAACTCGCCGACGCCACGACGTGCACCGTGTGGTTTCAGATACTCGCCGTCCTCGAGATCCGGTACCTCCGCCGCTGCAGAGAGCCGTCGCATAACCGACCGCGCACCCTCGGTCGTAATCGACGAGGGTTCGACGCCGGCCTCGAGCGCGACCGTCCAGTAGTCGCGCCGCTCAGTTCGCCGGTCGCGTTCCTCGCCGCCGAGCTCGGACCCGAGTTTCCGAGACAGCGTCGGGACGTGTAGCGACGGGAAGACCGGCCAGTCGTCGCTCGGTGGATCGTACGCTTCGTACCACCGTTGAAGCGGCATCGACGCTTGGTCCGGCAATTGTGCAGGCTCTCGCTCCTGATTTTTGCCCAGAATCCACATCGTCCCCGCCTCGAGATCCACATCGGTCCACCGAATTCCGGTTCGGCGCGGGTCGTTGGGATCCTTGACGATCTCGCCGCCGCGGACCCCGGAGTAGGCGATGGTCGCGACGAACGCCCGGTCGCGAAGCCGCTTGTGGAGGATCGGCGTCGGGGCGACCGGTTCCCGATACGCGCTGTCGACGCGCCTGCGGACGAACTCGAGGACGGCCTGGCGCTGTGCCGGCTGCCAGTACTGGCGCTCGTACTCGCCGCTCGAGGGGCGATCGGGCATGCTCTCTCGAGCCGGTCCCTTCTCGGCGGGGTTTTCCGCGAGGTAGTCCCACGTGACCGCCCACGTGAGAAACGCCGAGACGTAATCGTAGTAGGTCCAGGCGGTCGAGGCGGCGATCCCGCCGTCGACCGCGTCGGACTCGCCGGCCTCGACGCGGCGCGCGAGGTGGCCGGCGTAGTTCCCCATGAGCCGTTGGGACACATCCTCGAGCGTTTCGACGCCGCGATCGCGACAGAAGCCGATCCAGTCGGCGACGACTCGCTCGAGGTTCTGCCGGTAGTTCGGCGACGAACTCGCTTTGCTCTCGAGACACTCTTCGAGGGCGTCCTCGAGGGGTTTTCCCTGGGATGAGCCCCCGGAATCTGCGGATTCCATCAACTGCGACGACCGTACGGCGTCGGGGGTAGTAAAGCTACTTGTGATTACTGGACTAATGCAAAGTGGTCTTTGCTAATCAGTCTCCCCCTAATATCGCACCTCTCGAGCGCTGAAACCGACGAATAAGGATATAGGCCGTATTGGTAAACCACATATCGCTATATCAAATCTCCCTCGATTGGCTACCCTAGTTTCGGAGCGAAGTCTGCCCTTCACGCAGATATTCACAGAGTTCAACGCCAATGATGACTGCGTCGGTTAATCGGCGACCAGTTCCGGCGATAAAATACCCAGAGCGAGCGGTTAGTGATCTAGTTCAGATTGCTGGTCTCCACCGTGTATATCCCGAAACTCCTGAATGAGTTGGCCGGTTTCAGCGTACCATCGGTTGAGCATTCGTTGGAGTTCGTCCGCTATCTCGTCTGGATCGGAGACGCGATATACGTGGTGATAGCCTCCCTTGGGACAGCTTTCCTGTTCTTGTACCGCGACTCCAACTTCTTCGAGTCGTTTAACCGACCGATACGCGGTTGTTCGCTCTTTATCGATGATCTTCGCAATGTGATCTACGGTAAGCGGCTCAGAAGATTCCGCTAATAGTCTAAAGACACCTCTGTCGAGCTTATTCAGCCCGAGCATACTGTCAAGAAGGTCTTCCCACTGCCGCTCGTTCTGAAGTTGCGTTTGGATGGGGTCCGGCATTGTTATCGAGAATTGGTACTGCCTCTACATAAGGTTTGCACTATGGGTGCAATTAGCTCGAGAAGTAGACCCCGTCTGAGAATTTGAGGAGACCTGGTCGAATCCAATTACAGAGAGAAAATTTGCTATGGGCCGTAATACTACGATGGCATCCAATTTCGACTCTCGTTTCCGGGAGCGATATACTTATCCCCACTATCCTCATTGCACTATGTATGCAAACAACTGGCGACGGCGATTTGGAATACGACGTTCTCATTATCGGAGGCGGGCCCGCGGGATTGAGTGCAGCCCTCCAATTAGGACGGTCGCTCCGCAGCGTCTTGGTCTGCGATAACGGCGAACCCCGTAACGGTCCGGCAGCCGAAGCCCACGGATACCTGACTAGAGACGGTATTCCGCCGGAGGAACTTCGCCGTCTTGGTCGTGAGGAGGTGATAAAATACGGAGGCGAGTTCCGAGACACGAAAGTAACGGATGTCAGTAGAGACAACAACGGATTCACTACCTCTTTGGATTCCGGCGAGACCGTCACGAGTCGGAAAGTCGTACTGGCGACAGGTGTCAGAGACGACCTTCCGGATACTGACGGCTTCCAGGAGTTCTGGGGGACTGGCGTGTATCACTGTCCGTACTGCCACGGCTACGAAGTTCGCGGGGAATCTCTCGGCGTGATGGTCACGAACCAACATATGGTCGACTACGCGAAGCTCATCTACAATCTGAGTGATGACCTCGTCGTGTTCACTGATGGACGGGACATCTTCGACGAAGAATCGCGGTCGATGTTCGTCGAGCGAGGGATCGAAATCGAAGATGAACCGATTACCGCACTTAACGGTTCCAATGGTGATCTCGAGAGCGTCTCTCTCGCGGATGGTCGCAACGTAGCTCGCCGCGCAGTATTCTACCCGCCACCGATGGAGCAACGTAGCGAGCTCCCGGAACAGCTCGGTCTCGAAGTGAATCAGGCTGGACTCGTCGATGCAACGCGGTCTCAGCGTGGAATGGGGTTCACATCAGTCGAAGGGCTGTTCATCGCTGGCGACGCCTCGAGCGGGGGTCCTCCGTCGATACCGTCAGCAGTGGCCGACGGATACGCAGTCGGCACGACCGTAAATATGGAACTGTCCAAGGAAGACTTCGAACGAGGGTGGCAATAATGGACGAGTCCCTCGAGGAGCTCGCCGATCGCTTCTCGCAGATCGCCGATCGGTACGACGAGAAACACGGCAGCGAAGAGAAGCCGGTTTACAACGCGTGCGCCTCACTCGTTATCGAACACGCTGCCCCTCACCCCGACGACGTCGTGCTCGACCTCGGGACGGGGACGGGCGTAATTGCGCTCGCGCTGGCCGGAGATGCCGATTACGTCGTCGGTCGAGACATCAGTGATGGGATGATCGAGCAGGCGCGATCGAAGGCCGCCGACAGCGGTATCGAAAATGTGGAGTTTGGCTACGGAGAGTTCCGCGATCCACGTTACGACGGCAACGTGGATATTATCGTTTCGAATTTCGCCCTGCACCATCTTCCCGACGAGGAAAAGCGCGAGGCGATCGAAGTCATCGCCGATCTCGGTCCGCGTCGGCTCGTCCTCGGTGACGCGATGTTCTTCGGATCATCCAACCCCGAAGAACCGCTATTCGACCACGGGGTTGATGCGGCTACCGTTGGGATGCTCGTGGACGTACTCACTGATGCCGGATTCGTTATCACGACAGCCGAGCGCGTGCACGACCAAGTGGGTGTCCTCGTCGCTGAAAAGATCGGTAATGCTGTAGAACAAGATACCGTTTCCGCGGAAGTCACAATTGACGGAGACACACAGAAGTGAAGAACTGATCACCGAGAGTTGAGTGACGGGAGACGCGAGCGCCCGGTTAGATATTTGGCCATGTCGCGACCGGCGAACAGCAGGAACAGTAAAACATAACTATCGATCGGGGGTTGGCGCTACCATAGCATGATTCGTACCGCGTTACTGGGCTTGGGAGGCTACGGGCAGCTCCTCGCACGCGGATTGAACGACAATCCCGAGACGACCCTCGAAGCAGTCGTAGACGTCAATCCGGACAACCTCGAGATCGCGGTCGACGAGTTCGGCGTCGATGCCGACGCGTGTTACACCGACGAGGCGGCGATGTACAACGAACGGGAGTTCGACGCCGCCGTCATCGCGACGCCGCCGGCGTTTCACCGCGACCAGATCCGCACGGCCGTCGATCACGACCTCCACGTACTCTGTGAGAAACCTATCGTCGGCGACCTCGAGGAGGCTCGAGACGTCGAAGCCATGTTCGCCGACAGCTCACAAGTGCTGATGGCGGGCTACCAGCGCCACCTCGAGCCGGCGTTCATCCGCGGCCGCGAACGCTGGGCCGAGGGCGACGCGGAGCCGACGTTCATGACCGGCGAACTCCTGCAGGACTGGACGGACCACTTCGAGAAGGGAACGAACTGGCGGCTCGATCCCGACGTCGGCTGTCGCGGCCACCTCTTCAGCGTCGGGACGCACGTCCTCGAGTCGCTGCTCTGGATGACCGGCCTCGAGCCCGAATCGGTCGCCGCCGACATGGCGTTCTACGACGACGCGGAGCGGATCGACCAGCGCGCGACGCTGTCGATCCGGTTCGAGAACGGCGCCGTCGCGACGATGGCCGACTCGGCCGTCGCGACGACCGACCGCGAACGGATTCAGATCTGGGACGACGACGGCGCGCTCGAGTTCACCCGCCGCGACTGGGGCGAGCCGACGCTGACGGCGATCGACGACGCGGGCGACGACACCGTCCCGGACGTCGATCACAGTAGCGGCCGCGGGAAGATCGAGGCGTTCGTCGAGGCGATCACGACGGACGCCG
Source organism: Halopiger xanaduensis SH-6 (assembly GCF_000217715.1). Taxonomy (GTDB): domain Archaea; phylum Halobacteriota; class Halobacteria; order Halobacteriales; family Natrialbaceae; genus Halopiger; species Halopiger xanaduensis. Next base: position 128,197 of record NC_015658.1, on the reverse strand, counting down.
AACCGCCGGCGACGCTCGAGGACGTGATCCGCGTGACGGCGCTGCTCGATGCGGCGTACGAGGCGGCCCGAACTGGAGAGCGGGTCGCAGTTGATCTCGAGTGAACGAGTGAGAGCGTAAGCGGGTGAGAAAGCGAGTAAGGGACCGCGGCGCTGCTTTTCACAGACTCGGCGTCGACAAGATACTGGTCTGCGCCGACGCGCGCAAGTCCGACTACCAACTGTGGCTCTCGACCGGTTCGACTCGGATGGGCTGGCGGTCGAATAGTTGGCAGCCGACTCGAGTCGAACGCAGCCCCCGTTTGTACAGCCGCTCGTCGCTCGGCAAAAGAGTAGTTCGGTCAAAACGGATTCGACGGGAGGATTGAAGCAGCGAGTGAGCCGTCGACTGCGGTTAGAGGTACTCCTCCGGATCGGGACGGGCTTGCTGCTCGTCGTCCCGCAGGTGCTCCCGGACGGCCGGGAGGAACCGGTACCGGAGATCGAAGTAAAACGAGACGATCCCGTAGATCCAGAAGAAAAACAGCACGACTGCGGCGACGATGAACAGGACGCCGGTCGTGGTCACCATGGTTCGGTCACCCCTCGATTTCTTCTTCGGCGGACGTAGCGGCGGCCTCGGCCTCGGCGACGAGGCTGTGCGCGATGGAGTCACCCGTCGCGCCGTCGAAGACGTGGATCTTCTCGCGGTCGAAGACGACCTCGACCGACTCGTCTTCGCTGATCGAATTGTCGGGGTCGATACTGACGAGCAACTGGGCACCCTCGTCGCCCATGAGCGTCTCGCTGTCGGTCTCCGAGCGTGCGGACTCCGGAATCAAGTACGCGTACGTCTGGTCGCCGACCGGCTCGAGGACGTCGACGACGGCCTCGAACGATGCGCTCGGGTTCGCGGGGGCGTCCTCGCTCGAAACGAGGTAGGCGTCCTCCGGACGGACGCCGACGGTAACGTCGGTGCCGTCGTACTCGGCGCCGAAGCCGTGTTGGAGTCGGACGTGGTCGATTTCGATCGCGTCGGTCCCGACGGTGCCGTCGAACATGTTCATCGACGGACTGCCGATGAAGCTCGCGACGAACCGGTTGGCCGGCTCGTTGTAGCAGGTCAGCGGCGGCGCACACTGCTGTAGCTTCCCCTGGTTGATGATGGCGATGCGGTCGGACATCGTCATCGCCTCCTCCTGGTCGTGAGTGACGTAGACCGTCGTGATGCCCAGTTCCTTCTGGAGGCGCTGGATCTCGGTCCGCATGTGGACTCGCAGTTTGGCGTCCAGGTTCGCCAGCGGCTCGTCCATGAGGAACACTTCCGGCTCACGGACGATCGCGCGGGCGATGCCGACCCGCTGTTGCTGGCCGCCCGAGAGTTCGTCGGGGCTGCGATCGAGCATCCCCTCGAGTTGGACGATCTTCGCCGCCTGCTTGACGCGGCGTTCGATCTCGTCGTCGTCGAAATCTCGCAGCCGGAGACCGAAGGAGATGTTGTCGTAGACGTTCATGTGGGGGAACAGCGCGATGTTCTGGAAGACCATCGCGATGTCGCGGTCCTTCGGCGGGTCGTTCGTGACGTCCTTGCCTGCGATCTCGACGGTCCCCTCCGAGGGGAGCGTCAGCCCCGAAATCATCTCGAGGGTCGTCGATTTGCCACAGCCCGACGGGCCCACGAGACAGAGGAACTCGCCGTCCTCGATCTCGAGGTTCATGCCGTCGACGGCGACGACGTCCTCGTAGCGCTTCGTCGTATCAGTAAGATTGACTTGTCCCATGGTATCTTGTCACTCCTTTAGTCCGCCCTGCGTTAAGCCTCTGACGATGTGTTTCTGTGCGACGACGACCAGGAGCGCGATCGGGAGGATCCCGATGATGCTCGCAGCCGCCATCAGGTGGTACAGCTGGCCGCTCTGCTGTTCGAACTCGAGGATGCCGTAGACGAGCACGGCCCAGTTATCCGCCGAGCCGTCGGTCATCAGGAACGAGAAGAAGAACTCTCGATACACGCTGATGAACACGATGATCGCGGCGGTCGTGACGCCGGGCGCCGACAGCGGCAGGATAACGCGGAACAGCGCGCCGAGTCGGGTCGTCCCCTCGACGCGGGCCGCGTCCTCGAGCCCGTCCGGAATCTGACTGAAGAAGGTCGTCAGGATGAAGATAGTGATCGGCAGGGTCAGCATCGTGAACGGGAACGCCATCGACCACGGCGTGTTGTAGAGGTCGGGCGTCTGGAAGATGCCGATGGTAAGCGACCCCGTCAGCATCTCGTACAGCGGGATGAGAAACGCGATCCCCGGGAAGTACGAGACGACCAGCAGCAGCAACATTAGCGGCGCTTTCCCGCGGAAGTCGACGCGGCCGAACGCGTAGCCGGCCAGGCTGCCGAGCACGAGGCAGACGATGACGGTCAGCGTCGCGATGACGAGGCTGTTGAAGATGTAGTGGTGCAGCGGCACGCGTTGGAAGACCTCGAGGAACACCCCGACGTTCGTCCCTTCGGGGAGAACGCCCATGCCGTACAGGCGATCCTGCGGCGTGATCGCGAGGACCAGCAACCAGTAGAACGGGAACAGCGTCACGATGATGAACGACGTCAGCCCGACGTAGAACAGGAGCCTGTAGCTGTCGTACGGGTTGCGGATGAGCAGGTCGACGATGCGACCGACGGTGCTTCGGGAGTCCGCCTGTCCGGCGTTACTCATTGGTTCCCACCTCGCTGCGGAAGTTGATGAGGTAGAACATGATGATCCCCGCGATGAGCAGCGCCGTCAGGAACGCGATCGCGGAGGCCGTCGCCCACCGCTGCATGCGGAACGTATCGACGACAAGACAAGACAACGTCGGAACGGTGCTACACCCGGTCGACGCCTCGACGACGCCATAGACCTTCATCGAGCTGATCGTGTAGAAGATCATCCCGATCAGGACGACGGGCTTGATCAGCGGCAGCGTGATTAGCCGGAACTGCTGCCACTTCGAGGCGCCGGCGACTCTGGCGACGTTGTAGAGACTCTGATCGACGCTCGCGAGTCCGGCGAGGATGATCAATGCGATGAACGGGACCTTCCGCCAGATGTCGATCAGCGTCACGATCACAATCGAATCGCGCGTGCTCACGAGCGGGTTCGACGAGAACAGCCCGAGGCTGTGGAGCGGATCGACGAGGAAGCTGATCGACGGCTGGAACAGGAGGTAGAAGATCATCCCCTGGATGACGATCGGGATCGACCACGGCAGGAGGACGATCATCCGAGCGACCGCGCGGCCGCGGAACTCCTTGTTGAGGATCAGCGCCATCCCCAGTCCGAGCAGGGTCCCGATCGTGACGCTCACGGCTGTGATGAAAAGCGTCACGCCGAGCGCGCTCGAGAGGGGGTTGCTCAGGCTGAAGAACGGGTCGCTGAGGATAATGTCCATCTCTCCGCTCAGTATGGCGGAGTACGTGTCGAAGCCGCTGAACTCGCCGACCGGATACGTTCCCCGGAGGTCGTCGCTGTGCAGCGAGACCCAGAACGTCCGGAGCAACGGATAGAACGCGAGGGCCGAGAGGACGAACAGCATCGGCCCGATGAGGAGGTAGCCGTACTTATCCTCGTCTAACCGTTCGATCCGGTAGAGGATCGGCGAGAGTGCGTTGAGTACCTTCTTTTTCATTGGATGTGTGTGGGTTCGAGTGTGCGTTTACGTTCGATGCTCGAGCGACGGTGCCCGTCGACCGGTCCTCGATTCGGCGGGGACGGACGGGATCGGATCGTATCGGGACACGGTTACGCTTCCGTCTGTTCGATTTCTTCGACGGCTTCCTGGGCCGCTGCGGCGGCCTCTTCGGGGGACTGCTCCTGCTCGAGACAGGCGGTGAACTCGTCGGCGATCGCCTCCGACTGGGAGTCCCAGATCGCGTTGATCGGGTGGACCCACTGATTCTCCGACTGGAGGCGAAGCGTGTCGAGGTACCGGTTCATGATGGGAACCTCCTCGGCCTGGTCCGACTCGTACAGTTCCGGCTTCGGGGGCGTGGATCCCGTGAGTTCGAAGATGTCGAGGTAGAACTGGTCGGACGTCATCGCCTGTATCAGTTCGACGGCTGCGGCCAGATTTTCGGAGTTCGGGTTCAGCGACAGGTGCCAGCCGCCGAGCGTCGCGTTCGTCCCGCCGGTCCCCTCGTACTTCGCTTCCTCCTTGGAAACGCCGTAGGGGAACGGCATGACGCCGAGGTCTTCGCCGAAGGCGTCCTCGCCCGCAAACTGGGCGATGGCGTACGACCAGTTCCGGTGGAAGGCCGCCTGGCCGGCCTGGAACGACTCCTGGGAGGGCTGGGTGTCCCAGCCGAGCGCCTCGGACGGCAGAATGCCGCCGGAAATGTCCTCGAGCGCGTACTCGTCGTCGGAGCCGTGCATGAACGTCCGGAGCAGGCGAAGCGTTTCGACGACCGGCTCGTCGTCGACCGTGATCGGCCGGTCGCCGATGGGGCCGTGCTGGTTCTCCATGTCGCCGAAGTAGTTCCCGCCCATCGTGACGAGCTTCTCGTAGCCGGTCTGGTGGGCGATCGTTCGCTGGTTGAGCGTCAGCGTGTATCCGTGATCGAGGTCGTTTTCCTCGACCGTGTCGCTGACGATTTCGGAGAACTCGCTCCACGTCATCGGTTCCGTCGCCCAGTTTTCACCCTCGGGGTCGTAGCCCGCGTTTTCGACGTAGTCCTTGCGGTAGAGGATCGCCGGAATGTCGACGAACTGCGGAATCCCGTAGAGGCCGCCCTCCCACCGCATCGAGTCGACCATCGTCTGGTGGTAGTCGCTCTCGAGCTCGTCGAGTTTCTCCTGCGGCAGCGCTTCGTTCAGGTCGACCAGCCAGCCCCGCGGCGCGAACGCCGACGTGTACGAGAAGTTCGTCAGCATGATGTCGGGCGTGGACTGTCCGGCCTGCAGAATCTGCGTGTACCGGTCCTGCTGATCGTCCGCGCCCCAGACGCCCGTCGAGAACTCGACCGAAATGTTCTCCGGCAGGCCGGCATTATGCATCGACTCAACCAGTTCGTCCTGGATGTCGCCGAACAGGGGAGCCGTCGCGTACTCGAGGGTTACTTCCTCGCCGTCGTACTCGCCGATGTCCAGTCCGCCGGAATCGCCGTTTCCGCCGCCACCGCCGCTGTTGATACAGCCGGCGAATCCTGCGACACCGGCTGCTCCGGTCGCCGAAAGGACTCGTCGACGAGAGATCTGGCGCTTGTTCCGTGGTTTTTTCGAAGACCCATGATTGGCTCTCTCATCCATGAGCGGTAAATGAGTAGACCATTATATAAATATTGCCTTTTGTTCATTATAGATGCGACGCTGTCTTTCGATTTACACTATCGATCATCAACCATTTATTACTCAGTATATTCTACGTATCCGGCGTTACCGAATGGACGATAGTCGTATTCGTGCACGACAGCATCGGCCGTCTCAAAATAACGAACAGCTAAATCTGTTCTATAAGTACGCGTTCGCACCAGCGATACGGCGTAGAAATTTGCGTTTGTCTACATCTGAAACCGGAAAGTCCGCTCTCGCCGGACACGGAGACGAACGGAGTTCTCGTCGTGGTGCGTTCTCGAGAGTGGGATGAACAGTTGAGAGTCGACGCAAGGTGGCGCGAGGCGCCGAGAGGATGACGAGTACTCGCACTCGTGACGGACGGTCGGGTTCGTCGTCGGGGATCGGTCGGCACAGCGGTACGGGACGGTCGAAAGAGCGTCAGCGACTGGCACCGACGAACCCAGCCGTCCAACAGGACGCGGTGCGCAGCTGCGAGAATCGATCGTGCCGTTCGGACGACGCGTAACGGACAGGCGACGAATACCCGAAATCGTGCCGAGGCCGCGAGTGCGGCGCTACTCGAACTCGGGGATGACTTCCTCGCCGAACAGCCGGATCTGATCCTCGACGAGGTCCTTGGGCATCCCGGAGTGGTGGAATCGGAGCGCGAGGTGGTCCAGCGGGAACCGCTCCTGCATCGACTCGATCTGCTCGACGATCTGCTCGGGCGTCCCGTAGATGAACCGGTCGTCGGCCAGTTCTTCGAAGTCCTCGACCGAGTCGGCGGTCATCAGCGGGTGCGAGAACTCGCCGCCGTACTCGTCGATGTACGTGCGGTGGACGTACTCCTTGCGTTCCATCACTTCTTCCTCAGTTTCGGCGATGACCGCTTCACGCATCAGCGGGTGCTCGATTTCCTCCCAACTCTGGTCGCTGTCCTCGATGTGTTCGCGCTGCTGTTCCTTTCGATCTTCGACGATTCCGAGGTCGGCGACGACGCCGGGCACCCAGGCGTCGCTGAACTTCACCGAGCGCGCGATCTGTTTGTCGCCCCAGCCGCCGACCCACAGGTCAGGACGGGGCTGCTGGACCGTCGGCGGCAGCGGCTGCCAGTCTTCGACCGAGAAGAACGGGCAGTCGAAAGTGATAGGCTCGTCCGACGAGAGGAACTCGTCGAGGAAGCGAAGCCCTTCGATCATTCGCCCGGCGCGCTCGTCCATCGGCACGTCGAACGCGTCGAACTCCTCCTCGACGTAGCCGAGTCCCACGCCGAGCGTGAGTCGCCCGTTCGAGATGTTGTCGAGCATCGCCGCGCGCTGTGCCACGTGCAGCGGGTGGTAGAGCGGCAGAATGAGCACCGACGTGACGAGCTCGAGCTCCTCGGTGCCGGTGCCGATGCTAGTCAGCCGCGTCAGCGGCGACGGCCAGTAGTTCTCGCCTTCAGTGGCCTGGTGATCGTTGACCCAGCAGGATTCGAAGCCGACGTCCTCGGCGAGCTGACAGTGCTCGACGACGCCGTCCCACGACTGTCCGCCTTCGACGGGGAAGATCCCGAATTTCATACGTACGATGGGACAGTGCGATCAGCACCTATTTACATCTTCTGTTGTGTGGAATACTGCATGCGTCGAAAGGCGACCTCACTCAACAGTTCCGACGGCCAGGGAAAACGGCGGTCGAGCACGAGCGCGTTCGTTCGGTTGTCGATCCGAGACACAGATTCGAAAACGGGAGCGTTCCCCACAGGATTCGAATAGTCATCCCGTCGACTCCACGAGCCGTCCGGTCATGGCGAACACAGTCGTTCGATCGGTCACTCATCGAGTACGCACGGCGCCTTGTATTTACTAACGTACAGTTGTAAATATGGGTGTATCGGTGGCATCCGTGTTACTCCAAACGCCGGCGTGACGGTGTGTGACTCGGCGTTCGGGAAGGGCGAACGATAAACGGGAGAATGTGACAGAACGGGTGGGGTGGTCGTTAACCGGGTAGTTCGAACGCGGCCGAGCGAACCCGGTTCCGTTCGACTCGGTTGGGGTTCGTTCCCCTATCGAGAACGTAATTGAAAGCTTCGAGTTTTCGACGGCATGCGCGAAACCGACCGGCATCGATTACGAGTGTCGGCCGCCGATGGTTACCTCGAGTTGCGCAGCGCTACGGTCCGTTTGCTCGCGGTTCGAGTTCCCGTAACGGGAACAAACTTATTAGGAGTCCGATTAATCATTGAGATATGGTACCACAACGTGAAACGGGCCGGACGATCCGGTCGGTGCAGATCGCGTTCAACATAATCGATGCGCTGCAACGGAAGAACGGCGCCGGCGTCACGGAGATCGCGAACGAGCTCGGTCACTCCAAGAGTACGATCCACAGTCATCTGGGGACGCTCGAGGAACTCGAAATCGTCGTCCGAGAAGACGGCCAGTATCGCCTCAGTCTCCAGATCCTCGGGATGGCCCAGCACGTTCGCGAGCAGGTCGGGAACTACGACGTCATTCGGAGCGAAGTCGAGACGCTTGCGGAAGAGACCGGCGAGATCGCACAGTTCGGCATCGAGGAACACAACCGGGTGTCGTACCTCTGCAAGGCGGCCGGGGACGGCGCGGTCGAAACCGCCTCGAGCGTCGGCACGCAGCAGCCGATCTACTCGACCTCGCTCGGCAAGACCATCTGCGCGTACCTCCCCCGCGAACGCGTCGAGGAGATCGTCGCGGAGACCGAGTTCGTCGCACAGACGCGCAACACGATCACGACCCCGGAGGAGTTCTACGAGGACCTCGAGGCGATCCGCGACCGCGGCTACGGAATCGACGACGAGGAGAACATCAACGGCCTGCGCTGCGTCGCCGCACCCGTTCGGAAGGGGGAGAAGGTGCTGGGTGCGATCAGCGTCTCCGGCCCCTCGAGCCGGTTTACCGACGAGCGCCTCCACGGCGAACTCTCGGACTACGTCCAGCGCGCCGCGAACGTGATCGAACTCAACACGAAGTTCTCGTAGAGGTAGTCTCTCGTCGCCTCGTAGATCCGGACGATTCTTGACGCTGCTCGCATGATTTATACTGATAGATGCGGATGGCTTCGGTATGGAGATCGCAGCAGTGAGAGGCTACGCCCTCTCGTCGCCGATCGACCCGGTACAGGAGCGGCCGTTCCACGGCGGCGTGCGACGGCTTCGGAAACGAGACGTCGTGCTGGTCGTCGTCGAAACCAGGGACGGCCTGCGGGGAATCGCAACGGCCGGCGCGAGCAGTTCCGCCATGACCGAGTACTTCGAGGGCGACTCGCAGGGAACGTTTGCCGACGTCGTTGAGGGACCCGTCGCCGACGCGCTCGAGGGCGAAACGATAGACGAAATCGCAGCGGCCCACGACCTGCTCCGCGGGAGCGACGTTCCCGACGGCGATCTGATCGAGGCGATCTCGGCGATCGACGTCGCGCTGTACGATATTGCGGGGAAGCGCCGCGGCGCGCCGGTGTACGAGCTGCTCGCGGACGAATACGACTCGACGCCGACGACCGAACTCGACCTCTACGCCAGCGCGGGGATGTACATGGAGCCCGACGGCTACGTCGAGCAGGCGCAGGTGCTCGAGGAACTGGGCTTTTTCGGCTACAAGTACCGCCCCGGAATCGGTCCCGAGGGCGACCGCGAAACCGTCGAACGGCTCGCCGAGGGCGTCGACGACATCGAGATCATGCTCGACGTCCACACCTGGTGGAAACTCCGCGAGGGCTACGACCGCGAGACGGTCCGCGATCTGGTCGTCCACGCCGACGAGCACGACGCCTACTGGATCGAGGAACCGGTCGAGCCCGACGACCACGAGGGGTACGTCGACCTCGCCGCGACCGGTGCGCCGCTCGCGGGCGGCGAAAGCGAGGAGTCGGCCGCAGGATTGGTCGCGCTCGGCGAAACCGGCGCCGTGGACTTCCTGCAGGGCGACGTCCGCCACCACGAGGGCTTTACCGGCTGCCGGGAGGCGGTAGAACTCTGCGCGGGCCGGGACGACCTCGAGTTCGTCCCGCACAACTTCGGGACGTGGATCGGCCTCGCCGCGAACGCGCACCTCGTCGCGGCGGCCCCGGAGGCGACGCTCGTGGAGTACCCCGTCTTCGAGGACGATCCGCTGTTCGACACCGAGGTGGATCCCGGGATGTACCCGTTCGATCTCGCGTTCGATCTGATCGAGGGACAGCCCGACATCACCGGCGGCGTGCTGTCGGTGTCCGACGAGCCCGGCCTCGGCGTCGAGCTAAACGAGGACGTGATCGAACAGTACCCGTTCAGGGACGGCCCCTGGACCGAATTCCACTACGACGACGCCTGACAATCCACCGATGACGACCAACGCTACGACTACCGAGACGGAGATCGCACTCCTGGGCGGTACCGGAGAGATCGGCCGAGCGCTCGCGCTTCGGTTGGGACGCGATTCGGACTACGCGCTGACGATCGGTTCGCGCGACGAGCGAAAGGCCAGCGAGGCGGCCGAGGACTACCGATCCCGACTGCGCGACCGCGGCGTCGAACCGCACCTCGGGGCGGCCGAAAACGTCGACGCCGCGGCCGATGCGGACGTCGTCGTGCTCTCGATTCCGCCGTACTACGCCGACGAGACCGTCGAAACCATCGCACCGGGACTCGACGACGAAACGATCCTCGTTAGTCCCGCGGTCGGCATGCAGCGCGACGAGGACGGCCTCCACTACCACCCGCCGTCGGCGGGCAGCGTTATCGAGATGATCGCCGACGTCGCGCCGGACGACGTCCCCGTCGTCGGCGCGTTCACGAATCTCTCGGGCGAACGACTCGCCGATCTGGACGTAGAGATCGAGACGGACACGCTGCTGCTCGGCGACGACGAGGACGCCAAGGAGACGGTCGCGACGATCGCGGACTCGATCCGCGGCCTCCGCCCGCTCGACGTCGGTCCACTCACCAACGCGACCGAGGTCGAGGCGTTGACGCCGCTATTGATTAACCTCGCGCGGTACAACGACGACATGGAGAACGTCTGCGTGACGTTCCACTAGGTGTCGTGTGTCAGACCTACCGCTGCCGGAGCTGTGAGACGTTCCGCTCGCCAGGTCGACGTTCTAATTCGAGCCCGTCGATCTTTCGGATCGTCACTTCGCCGAGGACGTTGATCTCGCAGCCGTCCTCGAGATGGCCGCCGACCGTGCGCTCGCCGTCGAACGCCGTCACGTGGAGGTGCGGTTCGCCGTCGGCGATCACGCCGTTGATGTCGGTCACCTCCCAGGCGCCCTCGAGTTGCAGGTCGACGTTCCGGTCCGCCTGGTCGTCGGGCAGATCGGTGCGGTCGACGTAGTGGATGTTCAGGTTGCTGAAGGTGCCGATGCCGGTGACGACGGCGCCGGTGTCGACGTCGTGCTCGTCGCAGGCGGTTTCGATCGATTCCAGTGCGAGATCGCCGCGGTCGAGACGGACGATGACGTGTCCGTCGTCGGCTTCGAACGACTCCATGGGGAGTAGTGGCACGGCCGCCGGAATAAAACTTGACATCGTGTGCCCGTGAGCCGCTGTCGCTCGAGACACCATCACTTGAGACACGAACCGTAATCCCAGCGTGCCGACGAAAATTAAAGTACGAGCGAACTGTTGCCTATCGTATGCTCGAGTACGGAATCGTCGGTGCGTCGGGATTCGGGAGTAACCATGCGGCAGCCGTCGAATCGATCGACGGCGCAGAAGTCGTCGCCGGCACGGCGCGCAGCGAAGAATCGATCGCACCGTTCGCGGACGAGTACGACGCGACCGGCTACACCGACCATCGAGAGATGTTCGAGGCCGAAGAGTTGGACGCCGTCAGCATCTGTACGCCGTCGGGAACCCACGCCGAGATCGCGGTCGACGCCGCCGAGGCCGGACTCCACGTCCTCTGCGAGAAGCCGCTGGACGTGTACATCGACCGCGTCGACGAGATGATCGAGGCGGCCGATCGCAACGGCGTTCGACTCGGCGGGATCTTCCAGCGGCGGTTCACGCCGGAGCGGTGGACCGCTCGCCGGTGGGTCGAAGAAGGTCGATTCGGCGACCTGATCCTCGCCGATACGACCGTGAAGTGGTACCGCCCCCAGAGCTACTACGACGACCACTGGCACGGGCAGCGGGACCTCGACGGCGGCGCCCTCATCCAGCAGGCGATCCACTTCGTCGATCTGCTCGACTGGCTGACCGGCGGCATCGAGCGCGTCTCTGCCGAAACTGAAACGGTCGCCCACGAGATGGAGTGCGAGGACCTCGCGGTCGTCTCCCTCGAGTGCAAAAACGGCGCGCGCGGCGTCATCGAGGCGACGACCGCCGTCCGCGGCGGCGAGGACCGCGTCGAACTAAACGGGACGAAGGGATCGTACAACTCCGGAACGTTCGTCCTCGAGGACGAGGAAGTCGAGCCGGACCTGATCGAGCCGCCGACGGGAACGGGGCTCGAGGGACAGGTTCGAGACTTCATCGAGGCGATCAGAGAGGACAGGGAGCCGATCGTCAACAGTCGGGACGCCCGTAAAGCCGTGGAAGTCGTTCTCGCGTCGTACGCGTCGGCGGAGCTGGGTCGACCGGTCGACGTGGACGAAGTGCGGGAGCTGCAGGACCACACCTAACGCGCGACACCTTCGAGTGCGGGTCGTGATCAGAACGACTCGAGCGTCGCGTCGCTTTCTTCGTCGATCTCGACGTCCTCGGCTAGGTCGCCGTAGTTACCCGCGAGTTCGATCCTTCCGGTCTCGCCGGTCGCCCGCACGAACGGCGACTCGCCGTCGGGCGCACAGCCGCGGATTCGCGTTCGATCGACGTTCTCGAGGGAGACGATCGGCGCGTCCTGATCGTCCGGAACCTGCAGGCCGTCGACGGTGACCGACTCGGTGTCGACGAACCGCATCGCCGGGCCGTCGGCCGTCCGGATACGGACGTCGTTGAAGGAGATGTCGGCAATCGACTTGCAGAACAGCCCGTGGGTCTGCTCGTAGCCCGAAGCCATTGCGGGGTCGAGGTCAGTCGCGTCGAGCGGCCGCGTTGCGTCGATCCGGACGTTGTCGAACTCGATGCCCTCGAAGTACTGCTCGGGGAGCCCGGCGAAGAAGCCGGCCGTCTCGACGTTGCGGGCGGTGATATTGCTGAATGTGACGTTGCGGACCATCGGCGTCCCCTCGTCGACCGGTTCGGGCTCGCTGTCCAGCGGGGTGAAGTAGTAGCCGTTGATGGTGAACGGGGAGGCGATTCGCCGCATGACGATGTTGTCGAACCGGAGGTCCTCAACGACGCCGCCGCGGTCGCGCTGGGTCTTGATTCGGACGCCGCGGTCGGTGTCGGTGAAGGTGCAGTTGGTGACCGCGACGTCGCGGACGTCGCCGGACATCTCGCTGCCGATGACGACGCCGCCGTGGCCGGCCTCGACGGTGCAGTTCGTGACGGTGATCTGCGAGGCGGGTTCACCGACCTCGCGGCCCTCAGCGTTCTTCCCGGACTTGATGCAGATCGCGTCGTCGCCGGCGTTGATGTACGCGTCGCTGATCCGGACGTACCGCGAGGAGTCGATGTCGATCCCGTCGCCGTTGGGCGCGCCCTCCGCGGGATTGAGGACGTTGACGTCGGAGATCGTCACGTTCTCGGAGTAGACGACGTGCGTGTTCCAGAACGGCGAGTTCTGGAGGGTGACGCCCGAGACGGTGACGTTCTCGGACTCGGAAATCTGGAACAGCGGCGGGCGGAGCGTGAAGGAGCTGACGTCGTCCGCCTTGTCGTTTTTCCCGTTGAACTCCGCGAGGCGCTCGCGCAGGCCCTCGGGGAGTTCGTCGTCGTCGGCGCCGTAGAACTGCCACCAGTACTGCCCGTTGCCGTCGATCGTGCCGCGGCCGCTGATCTCGACGTTCTCGGCGTCGGTAACCCACAGACAGGGGTGAAAGCCGTACTGGTTCCAGCCCTCCCACCGGCTTTCTACCGTGGGGAACGCGTCGTAGTCGCCGACGAACGTCAGCGTCGCGCCGGGATCCAGATGGAGCGTCGTTCGATCGCCGATCCGAAGCGGGCCCGTGCGGAACCGGCCGGCCGGAACGTACACGGTCCCGCCGGTCTCGGCGCACTCGTCGAGCGCCGTCTGGATCGCGTCGGTCGCGGGATCGTCCGAGTCGCTGATCGCGCCGTACTCGCGGATGTCGAACCGGTCCGTGTCAGGCACTGTCATCGTCCGATTATCCCGGAGTACGGACATAAACGTTGTGTCGCCGACGCGGCGATCGAGCGTCTATCCGTCCCGAATCGGCAGCTCGGAATCGTATTCGGCGGCGGCCCCGGCCGTCGGCTCGTCCTGATCGACGCGGACATCGATCAGTTCCGGTCCGTTCCGCGACAACGCCTCGTCGACCGCCTCCTCGAGGCCCTCGAGCGTTCGGACGGTCTCGCCGCGGCAACCGAACCCTTCCGCGATGGCGGGGAAGTCGGGCGAGGACCAGTCGAACCGGTGGCCTTCGGTGTACCGATCGATCTCTGGCGATTTGCTGATGATGCCGTAGTCCGCGTTGTTGAAGCAGATCGCGAGCACGTCGAGGTCGTCGGCGGCCGCCGTGTGCAGTTCCTGCAGACACATCATGGCGCCGCCGTCGCCGGTCAGCGCGACGACCGGCCGATCCGGTTGGGCGAACGCCGCGCCGATCGCCGCGGGCACGCCGACGCCCATTCCCGCCCACGAGCCTGCGGAAATGTAGCCCTCCGGCTCGTAGGCCGCGAAGTTCTGCTTGGCCCACAGCCGGAAGCCGCCGATGTCGGTCGTCACGATGGACTCTCGCGGAAGTGCCTCCCGTAGCGTACGGAGAACGCCGGCCGTCGCGATCGGCTCGTCGTCCGCGAGGAGCCCGCGGTCGCGGAGCCGTGCTTCGTACTCCGACTGAACTCGGTCGCCGATTTCACGGCCGTCCCAGCCGTTGCCCGCGTTTGCAGCGGCGGATTCGGACTCGAGCCCGTCACGAATCCACTCGACCGCGGTACCGGCATCGTCGACGATCGCGACATCTGACTCGTAGGTGTTGTCGATCCACGCCGAGTCGGCGGAGGCGTGCACGAGCGTCTCGCCGAACGGAATCGACCAATCGTCGGTCGTCACGCCGTCGAAGCGAGCGCCGAGCGCGAGGACGACGTCCGCCGCCTCGAGCGTCCGTCTCGCACCCGCCGGAAGGTGACTGCCGGTGACGCCGAGCCAGCGCGGGTCGTCTTCCGGAAAGACGCCCTTGCCCTTGTAGGAGGCGACCACGGGCGCGTTCAGCCGCTCGACGAGGTCGCGGACCGCGACCGGGTCGCACGTGCGGCGGGCGCCGACGCCGAGATAGACGACCGGCCGATCCGCCTCGGCGAGCAACCGTGCTGCGGTTCGATACTCGGCATCGCCCTCGAACTGGCTTGCGGGCGGGTCGACGGTCACTCGTGGCGATCGAAACTCCCCCTCGAGCAACGACTTCGGGACGCCGAGCCGAACCGGACCCCGCGGCGGCGTCAGCGCGGTTTCGATCCCCGAGCGGACGGCCCGGTGGAACTCGAGCGGGCGCTCGACCGAGACGTTTTCCTTGACGACGTTGTCGAACGTGTCGGGTTCGATCTCGTGGATCGGCCCCTTCCCGCGATCGGCGGGGTCGGCGTCCGCGGCGATGTGTACTATCGGGACGCGATCCTCGAGCGCGTTTTTCAGGCCGTGCATCGCGTTCGTGTCGCCCGGGCCTGGCACGGTCAACGTCGCCGCCACGCCGCCGCCGGCCTCGTAGTACCCCCAGGCGACGTGGGGAATCGCGGTCTCGTGGCGGGCCATCACGTACCGGATGTCGTCGCGGCGTTCGACGGTCCGATCCAGCGGCAGCGTCTGCGTGCCGGGTAGGCCCACGAGGAGGTCGATCCCGGCGTCGACCAGCGCGTCGTACAGCTGTTCGCTGCCGGGTCGGGCCCGCCCCGAGGGATCGTCCTGTGCGGTCATTACGTCCGAGTACAACGGCGAAGCCACTAAATATGGCTGGTCGGCCGTCTACTCGATCCGTCTCGAGAATTGACCACCGGGTACGGCGGGGGCGATCAGCCCGACGATCCCGCCGCAGCGTCGTCCTCGTCGCCCGCGAATCGGGGATGGTCCGCGATCCGTTCGACCATGGCAAACTTGAAGTAGATCGTCCAGACGAGCGCGATGACGAAGGCGCTGAGTACGAGTTCGGCCCGGGACGTAACGTCCAACTGTTGGACGACGTAGCCCGTAGTGATCGTGACGCCGAGGTTGTACACGAGCAGGATGCCGTCGTGTTTCGTGATGGCCATAGAGACAGGTTTCAACGAATCGCTAAATAGCTGTTCACTAGCAGGTATCGACTACCGCGGTCAGTCGATTAGCGGCGCCGACGCCATCCCGACGGCGTCTGGCCCGCTGCTTCTACAGGATCACTCGATGAGCGACTCGACGTCGTCCTCGAGTTGTCGGTAGAGGTCCTCTGCGCGACGCTCTTCCTCGGCCGAGAGCGGACGGATCGGCTCGCGGACGGCGCCGCCGCCGGCGTTGAGCCCGGCGAGTTCGAGGCCCTTCTTGACCGCCGAGACGCTGATTGCGCCCGGAATCTCGTTGTCCTGGCCCGTTTCGCCGCGGAAGTTCTGGTAGGGAAGGCAGATATCTCGCAGTTTTCGGGCGCGCTCCCAGTCGCCGTCCGAGAGCGCCTCGTACAACTCGAGGCCGATTTCGGGCCGGAAGTTGCTCACGCCGGCGGAGAAGCCTTCGGCACCTTCGGCCCAGAACGAGACGGCGAACGGCTCCGCCAGTCCGTCGACCCAGACCACGTCGTCCGCGCCGGCGTTGACGCCCGCGCCGAGTTTGACGGGATCCTCGAGCGCGTACTTGATCCCGACGACGCCGTCTACGCGCGTCAGTCCGGCGAGGTAGTCGACGGACGGATCGAAGCCGCGCACGTACGGCACCAGCGGCGTGTCCGTCGCCGAGTCGAGTTCGCGGTAGTACTCGAGCAGCCCCTGCTCGTGGATGTACGTGTGATCCGGCGGCATGATCATCATCGCGTCGACGCCGACGTCGTCGTAGGCGCGAATCAGTTCCTGCGCGTGGCTCGTGCTCCCGCCGACGCCGGCGAGGACGCAGGCGTCGTCGGGGAGCGCGTCGACGCTCGTCTCCGCGACGGCGACGCGTTCGTTCGTCGAGAGGGAGTGATACTCGCTGATGTTCGCAGTCGCGAGGAAGGTTTGAACGCCCTCGTCGTAGAGTGTCCGGGCGTTCTCGGCCAGCTTCTCGTGTTCGATCTCGAGGTCGTCGTCGAACGGTGTGAGCAAGCCAACGGCTACACCGCGGAGTCGGTCCCGTACCTGGTCGGCTGACAACGGCATAGACTGTGAATATGTCGCAACTGGTAAAAACCCATCGCTTACGTGGATCGTCTAGGCCGTCCTTGAGTCGATCGATTCGGTTCGATACCAGCCGGAGACAGCCGTCAGGACAACGGGTAAGTGAGTCCGCATCGTTGTGGCGGCACGGAATGACAGCGTCTCACGAGATACAGCAGTACCTCGAGCGACTCGACGGGGGGCCGACACACGAGTACGGCTACGAGGGCCAAACGGGTGCCGCGTTTGCGGCCTGGCAGGACGCCATCCGGGAAGAACTGGCGTCGGTGCTCGGCTTTCCCGCGATTCGAGCGACCGGATCGTCCGAGCCCGATCCGGAACGGCTCGCAACCGAGACGAAAGACGGGTACGAGCGCCAGACCTGGCACGTCCGGACGGAACCCGACTTTCGCGTGCCGTTCGACCTGCTACTTCCCGACGGGGGCGAGCCGCCGTACCCGGTCGTCCTCGCGATTCACGGCCACTGCGAGGACGGCCGCGCGCTCGCCGTCGGCGAGGTCCCCGACGATCGACCCGAGATCGTCGAGGAGCGGCGGGACTTCGCCCGACAAGCCGTAAAACGGGGGTACGCGGCTCTCGCACCGGATATGCGCGCGTTCGGCGACCTCGCCGGGCCGGAGCCAGACGCCGACGGCTACCGATCGTGTACGCGATTGCAGAAGGTCGCGCAACTGTTCGGGCGGACGCTCGCCGGCGAACGAGCCTGGGACATCCTGCAGTTGCTCGAGTTCGTCGAGCGCCAGTCGGCGCTGGACGCCGAGCGGATCGGCATCGTCGGTCACTCGGGCGGCGCCGCAGCCGCCATGTTCGCCGCGGCACTCGACGATCGGTTGGCGCCGGTCGCGGTGAACTCGTACTTCTGTACGTTCGACGAGTCGATCGTCGCCATCGACCACTGCGAGTGTAACTACGTCCCCGGGATTCGCCGCGTCGGCGAGATGTGGGATATTGCGGGAGCGATCGCCCCGCGACCGCTCGCGGTCGTCACCGGCGACGAGGATCCGATTTTTCCGGTCGAAGGAACGAGACGCGCGTTCGACGAACTGACGGAAATCTACGCGGCGGCCGACGCGGCCAAGGCGTGCAACCTGACCGTCGCCTCGGGCGCCCACCGGTTCTATCCGGACGCCGTGTGGCCGTTCGTCGGCGACGCGCTGTGAGCAGCAGAAATTGGGACGGTACCGTCGCTACTCGAACTCGGGGATGACTTCCTCGCCGAACAGCCGGATCTGGTCCTCGACGAGGTCCTTGGGCATCCCGGAGTGGTGGAATCGAAGCGCAAGGTGGTCCAACGGGAATCGTTCTCCAATCGACTCGATCTGCTCGACGATCTGCTCGGGCGTCCCGTAGATGAATCGGTCGTCGGCCAGTTCCTCGAAGTCCTCGACGGAATCGGCGGTCATCAGCGGGTGCGAGAACTCGCCGCCGTACTCGTCGATGTAGGTGCGATGGACGTACTCCTTGCGTTCCATGACCTCCTCTTCGGTTTCAGCGATGACCGCCTCACGCATCAACGGATGTTCGATCTCGTTCCAATCCTGGTCGCTGTCTTCAATGTGCTCGCGCTGCTGTTCCTTGCGATCTTCGACGATGCCGAGGTCGGCGACGACGCCGGGTACCCAGGCGTCGCTGAACTTCACCGAGCGCGCGATCTGTTTGTCGCCCCAGCCGCCGACCCACAGGTCAGGACGGGGTTGCTGGACCGTCGGCGGCAACGGCTGCCAGTCTTCGACCGAGAAGAACGGGCAGTCGAAGGTGATAGGCTCGTCCGACGAGAGGAACTCGTCGAGGAAGCGCAGCCCTTCGATCATTCGCCCGGCGCGCTCGTCCATCGGCACGTCGAACGCGTCGAACTCCTCCTCGACGTAGCCGAGGCCGACGCCCAGCGTGAGCCGCCCGTTCGAGATGTTATCGAGCATCGCCGCTCGCTGTGCCACGTGCAGCGGGTGATACAGCGGGAGGATCAATACCGACGTGACGAGCTCGAGTTCCTCGGTGCCGGTGCCGATGCTGGTCAGCCGCGTCAGCGGCGACGGCCAGTAGTTGTCACCCTCGGTCGCTTGATGGTCGTTAACCCAGCAAGACTCGAAGCCGACGTCCTCGGCGAGCTGACAGTGCTCGACGACGCCGTCCCACGACTGTCCGCCTTCGACGGGGAAAATTCCGAACTTCATGCTCATGTGTTCCGATACGACAGTGCGATCAGCACGTACTTACATTTTCGGTTATATTTTATATCCGTCACGATCGCGGCGGTACGTTCAAGGCCCGACCGGTCGCATCACCGATCGGATGCGCGTAACTGATTACGAGCTCTTCGCAGTGCCGCCGCGGTGGCAGTTCCTCAAACTCGAGACGAGCGACGGCCGGGTCGGGTGGGGCGAGGTCTACACCAAGTGGCACTTCGCGGGCGACAGCGAGCCGGCGACGCGGAGCGCGGTCGACCAGCTGATGCACCAGTACGTCCTCGGCGAGGACCCGAGCCGCATCGAGTATTGCTGGCAGGCGATGTACCGGAGCAGCTTCTACCGGGGCGGCCCGGTCCACATGAGCGCCATCGCCGGCATCGACGAGGCGCTGTGGGACCTGAAGGGGAAAGAGGCCGACATGCCGGTCTACGACCTCCTCGGCGGCGCGGCCAGGGATCGGATCCGCCTCTATCACCACGTCAGGGCTCACGGCGACGACGTCTCGGATCCGGCGGCCGCCGCGGCTACGGAGGCCCGAGAACACGTCGAAGCCGGATACGACGCCGTCAAACTCGTGCCGACGGGCGGCCTCGAGCCGGTCGATACCCCCGCGACCGTCGAGCGGGCGCGCGAGATCGTCGGCGCGGTTCGCGAGGCGGTCGGCCCCGACGTCGACGTCGCGCTCGATTTCCACGGCCGCGCCTCGAAGGCGATGGCCCGGCGGCTGGCGACGGCGCTCGAGGAGTTCGAGCCGATGTTCATCGAGGAGCCGGTGACGCCCGAACAGGATCGAGAATTCGCGCGGGTCGCCGAGGCGACGACGGCGCCGATCGCGGCGGGCGAACGGCTCTATACGCGGTGGGACTTCCGCCCGCTCCTCGAGGCGGACGCGGTCGATATCGTCCAGCCCGACATCTCGAGCGCGGGCGGGATCACCGAGACGAAAAAGATCGCGGACGCGGCCGAAACGTACGACGTCTCGATCGCTCCGCACTGTCCGATCGGCCCCCTGGCGCTGGCGGCGTCGCTGCACGTCGACGCGGCCGCGCCGAACGCGTTGATCCAGGAGCAGGTGATCGTCGACGACGCCGACGCGCTGGCCTACGTCGACAACGGCGAGATTTTCGAACCGACCGACGGCTCTCTCGAGCTTCCCGACGGACCGGGACTCGGCGTCGACATCGACGAGGACCGCGTTCGGGAACGGGCGGGGACGGATCTCGGCTTCGATCGCTCGCCCGGTCACCGAGCGGACGGCAGCGTCGGCGAGCGGTGAGCGGCGGTCGCTCACCCTCGCCGCGGCCAATCAGCAGTCGCTACGCCGCAGCCGCGGTCGTTCGTTCCGCGTCGATTCGCTACGGCGGACTGGCGTTCGGGTCCTCGACCGCGAGGGCCCACTGGTCGATCCAGTCGCGCAGGCCCGAACTGGGGACGTTCAGCGAGTGGGTGTTCTCCGGCAGTTGCGGATAGCCGCCGACCTCCTCGTGGTCGGCGACCCAGTAGTCGTAGGGCGAGTCGGTGTACGCGTCGCCCGCGCGGTCCTGAATCTCGGAGACGATCCGCGAGTCGTTGCTCGTTCGGTCGGCCGGTCGCGCGCCGGCGTAGTTCATGTTGTGGCTCTCGACATCCCCCGAAGACATCGCCGACAGGCCGCTCGGCCAGAGGGGCCGACTCGACAGCTCCGAGGTCCCACCGGTAAGTGGCGTCGAACTCGGGTCCGTGACGTTGTCCTCGAGGTAGGCGTTGCCGCCCTCGATAGCGGTGTCCTCGAGGTCCTGGGGGATGTAGAGGTTGCCGACGATGGACGCCTCCGTGTCGCCGTCCATGTTCGTCGCCTCGTTGAAGAAGTACATCACGTTGTTGGCGACGACGCTACGCGTGCCGCTCTTCAGTCTGGGGACGCGGCCGCGTGTCTTCGCCCAGACGTTGCCCAGTAGCGCGACGTTGTCGGCGCCGTCGCCGATCAGCGTCGCGTAGTTGTGGTCCTCGCCGTTCCCGTATGGATCGTACAGGCCCTCGTAGACGAGGCAGTTCGAGAGCGTCGTGTCGGTCGAGTCGTAGCCGACGGACATGCACTCGTCGACGCCCCACGAGGCCGTACAGTGGTCGAAGATGACGTTTTGCGTGCCGTCGGCGCTGTTGAACGAGTCGTTGCCCTGAATGTTGCCGCTGTCACCGGGCCCGACCCGCGAGCGGAGGTGTTGGACGACGACGTCGTCCGCGTTGACCTGGAACAGGCCCTGTGTGAGCGTGATACCCGGCGAAGGGGCGGTCTGCCCGGCGATCCAGCACTGGTCAGCGGTGACCTCCAGTTCGTCGCCGTCGAGGTCGATCGTCCCCGAAGTCTCGAAGACGACCAATCGCGGGCCGCTTCCCTGAACCGCGTTCGCCAGTTCGCTCCGAGTGGCGTTCTGCACGCGATGGACGGACACGCTGTCGTCGAACCACGAGGGCGACGCGAACCCGTCCGACAAGTCGAAGTACGCTCCATCCCCAGACGTGCCGCCGTTGCCGCTGTCGTCCGAGGTCGTGAACGAGTTCGTCGACCCGGTGTCACTGTCGCCGTCGCTCGCCGCGACCGTCGCCCGGAACTCGTAGTCCGTCCCGCTGGCGAGCCCGGAGACGTCCTCGCTGAAGCTTCCCGTCGACGACCGCGACTGCGTCGCCGTCGCACTCCAGTTCCCGCCGGTCTCCCGATACTCGAAGCCCACGTCGGCCGACGACGCCCCGCCGAGGTCGTCCAGGCCCCCCGAGAGCGTCGCCGACGACGAATCGACGCTCGACGCCGACCCCGTCGACACCACCGGGTCCGTGTCGCCGCTGCCGCCACCGCCGTCGCCGCTGCCGGTCGAGACGCTCCCGCCGACCTCGACAGTGCCGATGTCCTGATTGTCGCTCGGTGAGAGCCCCGAGAGGTTCGAGAACTCCGCCGTCGTCAGCGTCCCCTCGTTGTGGCTGCAGACGGCGAGGCCCACGTACGCGCTGCCGGCGAAGTCGATCTCGCCGGGCGAGATGTCCGCTATCAGCGTCCAGTTCGACCCGTCAGTCGAGCCGTACGCCTCGATGGTGTCGCCGCTGCGGACGAGGCGCTGCCAGGTGGCCTGCATCGTGCCGCCGGACGTCTCGGCCTCCCCGGTTCCACCCGAGGTCGTGCTTTCGGCGTCGTTGCCGTCGTCCGACCGCCACTGGAAGGACGTCTCGTTGCCGGGCGTCTTGCGGATCATCGCGTGTTCGGCGTCGTCGTTCAGCGTCTGGCGGACCATCAGCCCCGCGCGCGCCCAGTCGTCGGTGTTTTCCAGGCTATCGATGCGGACGGTGACGTCGAAGTCGCCGTCGACTTCCGTGTAGTAATAGTGGAACTCGTCTCTGGCGTTCCAGATGTCGTAGCCGGCGCCCTCGATGGTGATCGTGGTCGCTGCCGCAACGCTGCCGGTCGCGTAGGTCGATGCCACTGCGCCTGTCGCGCCGAGCCCGAGGGCCCGGATAAACGTACGTCTGTCGTGGTTAGCCATTGTGAACCACCACTAGACAGTATAATTTCACTTTTAATAAATTTATTCTAGAAATATATACAAAATTAATTTTGTTCTGGTGGTTGTCACAGGTGACTGTGACTTCAATGGAAACCCCGATCGGCTCCGTCCCAACTACGAGACCGCCCGAGACCGACTGGGAGAGGGGGATGATCGCGGAACCCCGTTCAGACGGCGCGTGACGGGTGTCGATCAGTGGTCGACTGCGACGTGACCAACCGTTCAGCTCGCATGCATCGGCGACCGCGGATCGACAGTCGGGCCTCGTCAGTCGGTCAGGGCGGACTGGCGTTCGGGTCCTCGACCGAGATGGCCCACTGGTCGACCCAGTCGCGCAGGCCCGAACGGGGCCGTTCAGCGAGCGGGTCGACGCGGGTCAGTACCCGCTGTCGAGTTCCTCGAGCGGTTCGGCTTCGCCCCACACCGCGTCGCTCCCCTCGGTCGGCGCCGCCCACTCGACGGCGTTGTCGAGCACCCGCCGGATCTCGTCCTGGTAGAAGATCGGGTACTCCTCGTGGCCGGGGCGGAACGCGAAGATGCGCCCGCGGCCGCGCCGATAGCAGATGCCCGAACGGAACACCTCGCCGCCCTCGAACCAGGAGATGAAGACGGTGCGGTCGGGTTCCGGAATATCGTAGGGTTCGCCGTACATCTCCGTCGACGGCACCTCGAACGATTCGGGGAGACCGTCGGCGATCGGGTGTCCGGGATCGGCGACCCAGATCCGCTCGGTCTCGCCGCCGTGGCGGTACTTGATGTTACAGGTCGTCCCCATCAGCCGCTTGAACGGCTTCGAGTTCTTCCCGGAGTGGACCGGAACGAACCCCATTCCCTCGTGGACGCGGTCGACGACGCGCTCGGTGACCTCGTCGCTCACCTCGTCGTTCGCGCAGTGGGACCACCAGACCAGCACGTCGGTTTCGGCGAGGACGTCCTCGGTGAGTCCGTGTTCCGGTTCCTGCAGCGTCGCCGTTTGGACGGTTCTACCCTCGGCCTCGAGGGCGTCGGCGATGGCGCCGTGGATACCGTTCGGATACCGTTCGGCGACGTCCTCGCTCTCCTGCTCGTGGACGTTCTCGTTCCAGACCGTGATTCGATGGGTCATACGACGTGAACTCGGCGGTAATCGTGAAAAAGATTCGGCTCCGAGTTTGACGAGAGGGGTTGAACGAGGGCACACCCGTCCCCGTGCGGGTCGACCGCGCCGATGAGACGGGCCGCGCACCGCCGACGGTTCCCGACTTGCGAACGTTACAGATGTACGCACGTAAGTAATTGCTGGGAAAGCCGATAGAACCGACTGATTTGGGACGCTATTTCACCAGTTTGGTCCGCAAAATGGCTTCTATCAGCCTCTACGAGGAAAATTCGCCAGACGGGAACAGAAGAATGTGAGGGAGTAACAATCACGTCCAGTAAACGAGCGTGCAAACAACGGTTCGGTTCGGCTGAGTATCCGAGAGCGATGCACGACCCCTGCTGTCGCAACCAGAGAGTTCCCCACAGGGGAACATTTGTGGATATCTCGAGTCGCACAGGGTGAGCGCCAACTCAGGAGTCAGCGCGGCGACGACGCGCTCGCGAGACGCGTTGCGTTCGGCTGAATCGTCTCAGTACGGGTCAGCCGCGTCGATCGTCGCGTACTGATCCTCGACGCGGGCCTTGTCGTCGTCGGGGAGCTCGACGAGCGGTCGACGAACCGGGCCGCCCTCGTACCCCGCCAGATCCATCCCGTGTTTGACGACGGGAACGTTGTTCGCAGCCGCGAGGTCGTTTTCGGTCCCGGATTCCTCGCGGATGTCCTCGAGCGGGCGCAACAGCTGCTGGAGGTCGCGGGCGCGGTCCCACTCTTCGGCTCGGATCGCGTCGTACAGTTCGAGGGTCACTTCGGGAACGAAGTTACCGACGCCGGTCGTATAGCCCTCGGCGCCCTCGATCGCGAAGGAGAGGGCGTACCGTTCGGCGATCCCGTTGAGCCAGGTCACGTCGCCGTCGGCGTCGTCGACCGTCTGGGAGAACTCCTTTACGTCGTCGTCGGCGAATTTGATCGCGACGACTGCCTCGCGCTCGCTCAGTTCCGCGAGCACGTCCCGCGTTAGTTCGGGGCCGCGCTTGTAGACGACGACCCCGAGATCGGTCGCGTCGCAGATCCGGTCGTAGTACTCGAGGAGGCCCGACTCGTGCGCGTAGGTGTGATCGGGGTGCATCACCATGACCGCGTCGGCTCCGACCGCCTCGTAAGCCTCCGCGAGGGCGGTCACTTCGGGGACGTTCCCCGCCGCCCCGCCGACGATCGTGGCCTCGTCGCCGGTCGCCTCGACGTGGCTCTCGACGACGTCGATCCGCTCGTCGTCGGTCAGGGCGTAGTACTCGCCGGTGTTCCCGCAGGGAATGAACAGCCGCGCGCCCGCCTCGTACAGCTGCGAGACGTTGTCCGCGAGCGCGTCGTACCGTACGTCCGTCCGGTCCCGACTGAACGGGACGGCTGTCGTAAACGCGACGTCTCGAAACTGATCGTGTAAGCTAGTCGCTGGCATGTCACATCCGTGTTACGGACGACCACGCGCTTAAACGTACTGCCGATATCGTTGCCCAGTCCCCAAGACGGGTCGACGGCGCTACACGAGGGGACAGCAGACTGGCCACACTGCGTTCGTCTACCGCTACTCGTCTCGGACGACTCGAGCGGCCAACTCGAGCCCCAAGTCGTCGATCCCCTCGAGGACGAGGTCGGCCATCCGCCGAGCGCCGCGCTCGCTGAAGTGCGTATCGTCGGTTGCGCCGTCGGGATAGTTCGGGTGCTCGTCCGGCGACAGGTGAAGGTAGAGCGATTTCGACTCCTCGGGCCCCAGTTCGCGCAGGAGCGATTGACTCCGTTCGTCCGCATCGATGAGCGGCACGTCGCGCTCCCGTGCGACGGATCGCGTCAGTTCCGAATACTCCGCATGCGTGTCCTCTAGCTCGCCGGCCTCGTCGAAGTGGCGACGGGCGATAGGCGTGAGCAACACCGGTTTCGCCCCGCAGTCGAGGGTCTCGTCGACGAATTTCTCGAGGTTGGCGACGAACGCGTCCGGGGGAGTGTACTGTTCCTTGGAGGGGACCTCGTCGTTGTGCCCGAACTGGACGAACACGTAGTGGGTCTCGGCGAGGTCGCGTACAACGGGCTCCCAGCGGCCTTCCTCCAAGAAGGTGCGGGTGCTACGGCCGTTTCGGGCGTAGTTTTCCACGGTCACCGACTCGTCGAACCGGTCGGCAAAGGGCGTTCCCCACCCCGTTTCGGGTCGGGCGTCTGGTTCTTTCTCGGCCGCGGTCGAATCTCCGATCAGGTGGACGGTAATCGGTGCTGACGGCATTTCGGTACGAGCGGAAGCGAGAACGGGCGGCCTCATAGAAGCACCGGTGCCGGTCGTCCACGAATCCGCGGCGGACGTCGAGTACGTTCCGAGGCGAACCGTCGCGGAAACGGCGAGGATCGACACTGATCCGCAGGCTCGAGTCTCGGCTGCGACCGTCCCGGCCGTCTCGGCGACGAAAGCGCCGTCAGCGCAAGCTATTTCGGGGCGGGCGCCACTCGGTAGCACATGGAAATCACGTCACTCGAGACGATTCCGCTCGAACACGAGTTACCCGAGGGGCGCGGCCTCGGCGACGCCCGCGGATTCGGTCGAACCCGTGCAACTACGCTCGTCCGCCTCGAGACCGACGACGGACTCGTCGGCTGGGGCGAGGCGTTCGCACCCGGATCGATCGCCGCGGCGACGATCGACGAACTGTTCCGGGACGACGTGATCGGCATGGACCCGTTCGACGTCGAGTCGCTGGCCGACGGCTCCTACACCGATCCGTACCACTTCGGCGGCGACGTCTTCGTCCAGAGCGCGCTGAGCGCGATCGACGTCGCCTGCTGGGACATCGTCGGGAAGTCGGTGGGCCGGCCGATCCACCGGCTGCTCGGCGGCCGCGAGCGCGAGACGCTGACCCCCTACGCCTCGACGATGTACTACACGGCCGAAGACCGGCCGCTCGAGGAGCCGATTCAAGAGGCGGTCGAGGAGGGGTTCACCGCCGCCAAGATCAAGATCGGCGCCGATCCCGAGACCGACGTCGAACGGGTCCGCGTCGCCCGCGAGGTCCTCGGCGACGACGGGACGCTCATGGTCGACATGAACGGGAACTATCGGCCGCACCAGGCGATCAAGACGGCGAACGCGATCGCCGAGTACGACGTCGCCTGGATCGAGGAGCCGGTGCCGCCGGAGAACCCGTCTGGCTACCGGGACGTGAAAGCGAAGGTCGACGTCCCGCTGGCAGCGGGAGAAGCCCACTACGGCCGGTTCGATTTCAAGCAGTTGATCGACGACCGGCAGGTCGACATCGTCCAGCCGAACCTCGGCCGCTGCGGCGGCCTCTCGGAGGCCCGGCTGATCGCCGACATGGCCTCGACGGAGAACGTCGCCGTCAGGCCTCACATCTGGAACAGCGCCGTCGGCATGGCCGCCGCGATCCAGTTCGCCGCCAGCGTCTCGGACTACCCCCACACCCGAAACGTGCCCGAGCCGATGCTCGTGGAGTTCGACCGCAGCACCAACCCGCTGCGCAGCGAACTGCTCGAGGAGCCGTTCGACCCCGCCGGCGGCGTGCTCGAGGTTCCCCAGGAGCCCGGTCTGGGAGTTTCGATCGACGAGGCCGCGCTGGCGCGGTACCGCGCCGACGAGTAACCGGCTCCCAAGAGCGGCGGGCCGGTCCATCGAACCCACCAATTTAATAGGCATACTGCATCGATACCTGGTATGGACGTCCTTGTGACCGGGTCCTACGGTCGCTGCGGTACGGCGATCATCGACCACCTGCACGACCGCGAGGAGTACGACTTCACGTACTACAACCGTTCGGACCGCCCCGACGATCATCCCTACGGCGGCTACGACACCGTCGTCGGCGATATCAGCGACTACGAGACGTTTCGCGAGGCCTGCGAGGGCCAGGACGCGATCGTCCACCTCGCCGCGTTCCCCAGCGCGGAGGGCGACTGGCACGACGTCTTCAAACCCAACATCATCGGCATGTACAACGTCCTCGAGGCCGCCCGCGAGGCGGAAGTCGAGTCGATCGTCTTCGGGTCGACCAACCACGTGATGGGCATGTACGAACTCGAGAACGCCCCCGAGATCTACGGGCGCGACCACGACCTCGTGCTCGACCACACCGACCCGGTGCGGCCGGACTCCTACTACGGCGCCTCGAAGAGCTTCGGCGAGGACCTCGGCCGGTACTACGTCGAGGACTACGAGTACCCGAAGCAGTTCTACGCGCTGCGGATCTGTACGGTCAACTCGAGCGAGTACGACCACCCCTACGGGGACGCCGAGCAGGGCGTCGACGAGGGCGACTGGGAGCGCGGCAGCGACGAGTACGAGCGCTGGGTCGCGCGGATGAAGGCGATGTGGCAGTCCCGTCGGGACTTCGCCCACCAGATCGACTGCTGTCTACAGGACGACGACGTCGCCTTCGACGTCTTCCACGGCGTCAGCGACAACCGCCGACGGTGGTTCGACCTCGAGCACGCTCGGGCCCGGATCGGCTACGATCCGCAGGACGACGGCGAGGAGTGGGACGCGCCGCCGGAGTAAGCCGGGTAATCCGAGTCGGTACAGACCGACCACGAGAATAGGTATCGTTCCCCAATCAATTTATATCGGAATGACGTAGTAACGGATACAATGTCGACGATCCAACGGGCATCCGTTCCAGAACCGGTCCGCCAGGGGCTCGGACTCATTCAGAACTCGGTATCGCTGGTCATCCTCGCGATGGGAGTCCTGTTACTCCTGACAGGCTTCGTCCTCCAGACCGGCGTGTGGGCGGCGATACTCGCGGTCTGGGGAACGGCGTTGACGATCGTCGGTGCGACGGCGTACGCGATCATCTGGTGGTCGTACCAGTGACGCACCTCAACCGATTCTGACAGCCGTCGACTCGAGCGATTTCGGCGCGCTGCTGCGACGCCCGCAATAGATGACCGGGTGCCGTGGATTGCCGTTCAGTGCTCGCGACCGTCCCATAGTCGACGCGAGCGCCGAAGCTATTATTGGACGCACCGATGTGTGAGACGGTATGTCAGAGACGCTGGCAGATGCGGTCGCCGTCGTTACCGGCGGCGGTGCGGGAATCGGCGAAGCAACCTGTCTCCGACTCGCCGAGGCGGGCGCGTCGGTCGTCGCCGTCGACTGGGACGGCGATGCGGCCGAGGCGACCGCCGCGGACGTAACGGAGCAGACCGGCCGGGAAGCGATCGCCATCGAAGCGGACGTCGCCGACGAAGCGGCCGTCGAGGAGATGGCAGAAACCGTCGTCGACCGCTTCGGCGGGGTCGACGTACTGGTCAACAACGCCGGGGTTCGCGTCGATCCCGGGCCCGTCACCGAGGCCGACACGGAAAGCTGGGATCGGATCCTCGGCGTGAACCTCGAGGGTGCGGCCTTCTGTGCGAAACACCTGATTCCGCACATGGACGGCGGCGCGATCGTCAACGTGGCCTCGAACGGGGCCGAAGTCGCGCGGCCCGACTGGTCCCAGTACGACGCCACCAAGGGCGCGCTCGTCTCCATGACGAAAGATATGGCCTGCGACCACGCTCCCGACGGGATCCGCGTCAACGCCGTCTCGCCCGGCTGGGTCATCACCGACTACCACCTGCCGGACGACGAGGACGAAGCGGCGGCGTTCTTCGACGAGAAGACCGCGCCCCACGCCGACGGCCCCGGAATCCTGAAACGCGCCGCAGCGCCGCGAGAAGTCGCCGATGCGATCCGATTTCTGGCGTCGGACGACGCCTCGTTTATCACCGGGACGAACCTCGAGGTCGACGGCGGGCTCGCGGCGGTCGGCAAGGGCCTCGAGTGGGACTCGCCGTCCTGATCGGACCGACCTGCAGGAAGCACGATCGAACGACGGATCCGTCTGACCGGAACGTGAGGTGATATCGCCGGGTGTGCTGCATCCGGAACGTACTGAGAGATGCACCGGCGGCTGGAGCAACGTTTTGGCGGTCGCGAAAAGACGGATTCGCTGAATCGCGAGTTGCCCGCTTCGACGGTGCCATCACGTTCGATCGGCGTTCGCAGCAGGCGGGCTCCAGTCGGACAGGGTGGTTCGTGCGGTCGTCAGATCGGCAGTTACTCCTTGTATCGCAGCGTTCCCTCCTCGAGCTTGGGCGCGATGTACAGCGCGTCGTCGACGCCGTCGACGATCGTGTCCGGCACGCCGTCGAACTCGAAGTGCGCCGTGTTGAGCGCGGCGGCGTCGGGTTCGTACAGCGCCTCGTACTCGGGCAGCGTCTGGTTCCACCACCACGTCAGCTCCTTGTGGTACTCTTCGTCGTCGGTTGCCATCCACTGCTCGACGTGGTCGGCGATGTTGATCGTCTTCGTCCCGCTGGAACCCTCCGGATCGCCGACGGGCATCGGGATTTCGGCCTCGGGTTCGTAGTTGGTAAGCTGCGAGATCCAGTCGACGATGAGACCGGGCGACCACATGGCGAAGACGCCGTTGGCCGAGGAGCCGTCGGGGATGATGTCGTACTCGCCGTTCTGTCGCCGCTCGTTCATCGTCGCGTCGTCGACGTTCTCGGCCTCGACCGCGATCCCGAAGTCCTCCAAGTTCTGGATGAGCACCTGCAGGTGCTCCTGCTCTGCCGGGTTCAGGATGTTGAGCTCGAAGCGCTCGCCGTCGGGATTCAGCCACTCGCCGCTGTCCTGCTCGTACCCTTCCTGACGGAGCAGTTCCGCCGCGCGCTCGGTGTCGTTCTGGCCGTACCGGGGGAAGTCCTGGATCCACTCCGTGGAGGGGTGGCTCCCCTCTTCGATCGTCGGCCCCGGAATTCGACACGGCGGGCCGTCGAACAGCTGCTTGACGCCCTGCAGAAGGCCTTCGGTCTGTTGCTTGTCGTAAATGTGGGCGATCGCCTTTCGAACGTTTTCGTTCGAGACCGCGGAGTCGTACCCCTCTACTTCGTGCCCGCAATTGAAGCAAATCAGGGAGTTTGCGGTCCGCGCTTCCCGGTACAGCGAGTGGGTGTCGGGAAGCTGGTTCCGTTGACTCTCCGGGACCGGATACCCGCCCGGAACGGCGTCGACGATCCCGTTGGCGTACGGCTGCACGCGTTCGCCGACGTCGCCGGACACCCAGAGCTCGAACTCGTCGAAGTTGATGTCGTCGGCGCGGGGGTGATCCTCGTACTTCTCCATCAAGATGACATCGTCTCCGACCTCCGAGACCTGAAACGGACCCTGACCGATCGCGTCCTCGACGTTGGGATAGCTCGAGGTCGTAATTTCTTCGATGACCGAGTCCAGTTCGTCGCCCTCCGAGTTCAACAGTTGGTCGTGCCACTCGCTCCACTGGTCGTCGTCGTGTTTGGTGTAGATGCCGCGACCGATGTCGCCGTGGTACCAGCCGATCGTGTTCTGAACGGCGAAGATCTCCGACAGTTCCGTGTTCAGGTTGATCCGCAGGAAGTGATCGTCGACAACCTCGATCTCCTCCATCGGCGTCGGGTTGTCGCCGTCGCCGGCCGTCGAGATCGCGATCTCCATCTCCCACTGCATCGCCCAGTCCTGCGCGACGACCGGATCGCCGTTGTGCCACGTCCACTCGTCGCTCAGTTCCGTCTCGAGCGTCGTATCGTCGGTCATCTCCCAG
Organism: Halopiger xanaduensis SH-6; assembly: GCF_000217715.1. Classification (GTDB taxonomy): domain Archaea; phylum Halobacteriota; class Halobacteria; order Halobacteriales; family Natrialbaceae; genus Halopiger; species Halopiger xanaduensis. The sequence goes on along the minus strand of NC_015658.1, from coordinate 97,099 downwards.
CTGTTGGCGATGATGGGGAACGCCTCGTTGGTCGCCGGAGAGTGGATCGCGAGCCGGTCGAAGACGTTCGCGCCCGGATGCCAGCAGCCGGTCTGTGAGGGGTTCCACGGGTTGAAGTGACGCTGGCCCGGCGGATCGCCGACCGGATCGAAGTAGGTGAGTCGCGAATCGTCGCCGCCACCACCACCACCGCCACCGCCGTTTCCAGTGGTGTTTCCGTTGCCGCCGCCACTACAGCCCGCGATTAGTGCAGTGCCACCGACCGCACCAGCCTTGAGGATGTCTCGCCGACTCCGTGCGCTGCTGTACCTATTGGTAGGATCTGGCATACCACCCAATTGATAATGGAGGTATATATAATTAATCATCAGTCACAATGCGAGAGAATCGAAGGGTAGACGATGCTGCCCCTCACCGGCGAGACGCGCCGCTTCGCGGTGCTCGAGAAGTCCTCAAGGGGGCACACGGACCGCGCTACTGTCCGGGCCCAGAGAACGGGCGCCGGGCAACTGAGGAGAGCCGGCCTCGTTACTCGGGCGCGCCGCCGTCGTCAGTGATCGGCTCGCTGGTCCAGTACTCGTGGTCCTCGAGCGCGCGGAAGCACGTCACCTCGTGGAGGTCGTCGTCGGACCCGCTGTACGCGTCCGGTCGTTCGGTCCGGCAGACCTCTCGAGCCTCCGGACAGCGGGTGTGGTAGCGACAGCCGCTCGGCGGATTCGTCGGGTCGGGGATGTCGATCTCGCGGATCGGCGCTTCCTCGGCCCGTTCCTCCTCGGGATCGAGTTCCGGCGTCGCCCACCGCAGCGCCTTCGTGTAGGGATGCTGCGGGTTGTGGATGATCTGTTCCGGCGGCCCGATCTCGACGAGTTCGCCCAGGTAGACGACGCCGATCCGACCGCCCGTCTTCTCCGTGATGTAGCGGGCGTTCGAGAGGTCGTGCGAGACGAACAGGTACGACGTGTCGAAGGTGTCCTGCAGCTTGATCATCAGGTCCATCATCTCGACGCGCAGGGAGACGTCCAGCGCCGAGACCGGCTCGTCCGCGAGGATGACCTCCGGATTCATCAACATCGCGCGGATCAGGGCGACGCGCTGCTGCTCGCCGCCCGACAGTTGGTGCGGGTAGCGTTCGATGTAATCTTCTGGCGGCGTCATGCCGACGTGCTCGAGCAGGCTCAAGATCCGCTGCTTTCGGTCGTTGCCGTCGAGTTCCTTGTTCCAGCGCCTGAGAGGCTCCTCGAGCGACTGGCGAACGCGGCGGTTGGGATTCAGCGCGCTGCCGGGGTCCTGGTGGACGATCTGCAGCGACCGGCGGATCTCCGCCCAGCTCGTCTCCTCGCTGCCGTTCGCCTTCACGTCCCAGATGTCGTGGCCGCGGTAGCGGACGCTGCCGCCGGTGGGCTCCTGCAGCCCGATGGCGGTCTTGCCGAGCGTCGTCTTCCCGCAGCCGGATTCGCCGACGAGAACGACCACGTCGTTCTCGTAGATGTCGAACGAAATGCCGTCGACGGCTTTGACGACGTCGGAATCGGAGAACACGTCGAGGAAGCCGCCTTCCGTCTCGAAGTGGACCTCGACGTCGTCGAGCGACACCACCGGCTCGCCGGTCCGCGACGAGCGCGACCGCGTCCGCCCGGTGACGCTCGAGTCGTCCATGCCGATCAGGTCGTCGTCTTCTGCCGACTCGACGTCGGTGTCCATCGAGATCCGTTCGGTGGCCTCCTCCCAGTAGTGGCAGTGGACGTGGTGATCGTCGTTGACGTCGTACGGCCCGGGCGCGTCGACCTCGCACGCCGAGTCGCCGATCGGACACCGGGGGTGGAACGAACAGCCGGACGGAACGCTCACCGGGTCCGGTGCGCTCCCCTCGACCGGACGCATCGATTCGATCGGTGCGGCGAGGTTCGGCGTCGACTTGAGGAGGAGCCGCGTGTACGGGTGCGCAGGATCCTCGAGGATCTCGTCGGTCGGGCCGAGTTCGACGAACTCGAAGGCGTACAGCACCCCGACCCGATCCGCGATATCCGCGACCAGCGGCAGGTCGTGGGTGATGAACACGATCGTCAGGTCGTACTGCTCCTTGATCTCCTCGAGCAGCGAGATGATCGACCGCTGCATCAGCAGGTCGAGCGCGGCGGTCGGCTCGTCCATCACCAATACTTCGGGCTCGAGGACGAGCGAGAGCGCGATCAGCGCCCGCTGTTTCATCCCGCCGGAGAGTTCGTGGGGGTACGAACTGAGCACTCGGTCGGGATCGAGGTAGAGGTCCTCGAGGATGCCGCGGGTGCGTCGCATCCCCTCTTCGACGTTGTAATCGTGGGCGCTCAGCGTCTCGACGAAGTGGGTGCGGATCTTCCGAACGGGATTGAACGAACTCATCGCCCCCTGGAAGACCATCGAGACCTCCTCCCAGCGGAACTCCTTGAGTTCGTCTTTGTCGAGCTCGAGGACGTCTATCGGGTCGCCGTCGGGTGGACGGTACGTGATCTCGCCGCTGAGCAGTCCCGGATCGACGACGGCGTCGAGCAGCGCCGACGCGAGCATCGACTTGCCGCTGCCGCTCTCGCCGACGATTCCTAAGACCTCGTTGCGTTCGATGTCGATATCGACGTCGTCGAGGACCCGCGACTGGCCGCGGTTCATATCGAACGTGACGGACGCGTTTCGCACTTCGAGAATCGGGTCTGTCGTCTCGATACTGCGGTCGAGTTCGGGTTGTGAGGTTTGTGAAACGGTCATTGGTTCGGGTAGTTAGATTCCACCGACGACGTTCGTGTTCTGTTCTTCCGGTTCGTCGGCGTCCGGCTCGCCGCCCTCGCCAGTCGTCTTCTCGTGACGGGCACGGACGCGCGGGTTGAAGACGCGGTCGAGCGACTGGCCGAGCAGGATCAGGCCGATCGAGATGCCGATGATGGTCACCATCGGGACGATAAACCAGTGGAGCGCGCCGGCCGTGTAGTAGGCCCCCTCCTGGTACGCCTGGTTGAGCATGACGCCCCAGTTCACACTCGAGGAGGAGAACGGCAAGATGGCGAGGTAGTACAGCGCGACCGCCTCGAAGATGACGCGCCGGGCGGCGTTCGTGAGGTTGATCACCACGTACGGCATCAGCTGCGGGATGATCTCCTTGAATACGATGCGGTGGGTGGGGATGCCCATTCCGCGGGCCGCCTCGACGTACGACTCGTGGCGGATGGTAAGCACCTGCGAGCGGATCGCCCGTGCGAGGCCGCCCCACGCGCCGACGCTCAGCAGCACGCCGACCATGTACGGGTTGTCGCCGACGGGCAACAGCGCGGCCAGAATCATCACGAGCGGGAACCCTGGAAGATTGATGAAGACGTCCGTGATCGAACTCAGGACCGTGTCGGTCGCGCCGCCCTTGTACCCCGCGACGCCGCCGATGAGGGTGCCGACGGCGACGGTGACCAGAGCGCCCGACGCGATCATCTTGAGGATCGTCGAGGTCGAGTGGACCGTCTGGGACAGCAGGTCCCGACCCATCTTGTCCGTCCCGAGGGGGTACTCCCAGCTCTCGAACGGTTGGACCAGCGCCGGCCCCTCCGTCACCTGGGTCGGTTCGATCAGGTACGGACCGACGATGCCCATCAGGAGGTAAAACATGATGATGGTGAAGCCGATCCGCGCCCGCCAGTCGCGCCAGATGATGGCGATCGGCGCATAGACGTAGGTGTCGTACAGTTTTCGGAGCCGATCGCCGCGAGATTCCTCGTACTCCGAGACGACTTCGAACGGGGAGCTCACGTTGCCGCCGTCCGTCCGCGCGTCCGCGTCCCGGTCTCGGTCCGGTTCCTCCCAGTCGGCGAACGGGTCCGCACCGTCGCTCGTGGCCGTCGAGTCGTCGTTCCGGTTCGTCATCGGTTCACCTCCGTCACGGCCGCGCTCGAGTCGCGCGGCTTGGTTCGGGTCGTAACCTGCGTCATGTGTGGCGTTTCGTGCTGGCGTTGCGAGTGGCCCTCGAACGCGCTCGCGCTCGAGGGCTGTCGGACGGGGGCCGGCAGTCCGGCCGCCCGCGGTTCAGTACGATTCACTCTCCTGCCCTCCCGCTCGCGGATCCACGAACGAGTACGTGAGGTCGGCGATCAGCAGCGCGATGACGACCGCGATCGTAATGACGGTGAACATGCCCATCATCAGCGGATAGTCGCGCTGGTAGGTGGCGGACAGCATGTACCAGCCGAGGCCGCGGTAGGAGAACACCTGCTCCAAGACCACGGAGCCGCCGAACATCTCGCCGATGCTGATCAGGAACGCCGTGTACATCGGGAGCACGGCGTTGCGGGCGACGTACTGCGTCGAGATCGTCAGATCGGAGAGCCCGCGCAGCCGCGCCACGCGGAGGTAATCCTCGCCGAGAACGCGAATACTGTTCCCGCGCATGCCGAGCGAGGCGACGCCCGACGCGACCAGCATCGACATCACCGGCAGCGCGGCGTGGTGGACGATGCCGGAGATGTACGCCCAGTTGAACCCGGGCGGGACGCCGGTCGGTTGGCGACCGCTCGTCGGGAAGATCCCCCACCGGTAGGCGCAGAAGATCAACAGCAAGAGCGCGAGCACGTAGTAGGGGATCGACCCCATCATGATCGCCCACGACGTGAGTCCGACGTCGAGCTTGCCGCCCTCCCAGTAGGCCATCAGCGCCCCGACGACGACGCCGAGGAAGAAACTGATGAAAAGCGACCAGCTCAACACGAACAGCGTCCAGGGGAGCGCCCGCGCGATAATATCGACGACCGGCTCCGAGTAGTACATCGACATTCCCAGATTACCCTGGAGCATGTTGGCCATATAATCGGCGTACGCGAGCGGAATCGGCTTGTTCGGATCGACGCTCAACCGCATCGAGACGAGCTCGCGAGCGCGAGCCGGATTGACGCCCTGTTGGATCAACTGCTCTATCATCGCGCCCATCGGATTCCCGGGTAACAGCCGAACCAGAACGAACGTCAGCGTCAACACCGCCCACAGCGTGAACACTGATTGTCCGATTCGACGGATTCGCCAACCTATGTTTGGCATGGTATCGTTGCACACATGGTTGTGTGACTACCCTAATTAATGTATCCCATCTATAACGGATAATCTAGTACAAACGTGACCGTTCGGTCCGGGACATCGACCGGTTATTCGAACGGCTCCCAGCCGGTGTACAGCACGATTAGGCTACCGACGAGCGTCAAACCGATCGGAACGAGCGTCAGCGTCGCCACGACGAACGGTCCCGTGCCGGGTTCGATGTAGATGAACGAGAACCCGAGCAAGAGCAAGAAGAGGACGTCGATCCCGAACAGGAGCCTCGAGGCGGATTGCAGCAGTCCCATAGTCGGGAATCCAGCCACGGGATATTAAACGTTTATCCGGTATGAACCGCGGTTACGGTCCTCGCCCGGCATGCGTCTGCGAACGAGATCCGGCAGCAAGCACTTCGATCGCGATCGGTACGCGAACGCGGTGCAGCGAAAGAATAGGGCGTCTCGAGTCAGTTCCGGTCGGGTTACAGTTCCGCGGCCGTTACTCGTGACGGCCGGGTTTCGACGGCGACCGACCGGCCCCGTGCGACCGGCCGGCTTCGACGCGACGGGTCCACGAGCGGAGCCACGCGCGGGTCCCGCTCTCGGGGACGCGCAGTTCGTGCGTGTTCTCGGGCAGGTCCGGATAGCCGCCGACCTCCTCCTGACTGTCGATCCGTTCGCCGTCGCCGGTCCAGACGTCTTTGATGAGCCGCCAGTCGTGTTCGGTTCGATCGGCCGGTCGAGCGCCGACGTTCGCGAGGTTGTGCCACCGGGTCTTCGCGGCCGGCATCGCCTCGAGATCGTCGGGCCAGAGGGGCCGCTCCTCGAGTTCGGTGATGCCGTCGCCGACCATCTCGCGGTCGTCGTCCCAGTACGGGATGTTGTCGGAGACGAAGGCCTCGCCGTCCCCGAAGACGTTAGGCTGGTCGCTCTGCGGTTGCTCGAAGACGTTGCCCTCGATGCTGGCGTCCGTGTCCGGATCCATCCAGACGCCGTCCTTGTAGTGGTGGATGAGATTGTTGACGAGGACCGTCTCGGTTCCCTCCTTCAGCCGCGGATTCCGGTCGACGTTGTACGCGTACACGCTGCCGAGGATGGCGACGTTCTCGGCGCCGTCGCCGACGAGGGTCCCGTAGCCGTGCGGTCCCTTCGGGTGCGTGGCGTCGTTGAGCGGTTCGGCGATCAGACAGTTCGAAAGCGTCGTATCTTTCGTGTCGTAGCCGACCGAGAGGTTCTCGTCGATCCCCCACGTCGCCGTGCAGTGATCGATGACGTTGTTTTCCGTGTCGTCGCCCGTGTGCATGGCGTCGGGTTCCCAGCCGACGTCCTGGTCGGCGTCGCCCGGTCGAACGCGGATGTGCTGGACGACGCAGTCGTCTGCCTCGACGTAGAGGCCGCCGCGGATCAGCGTGATCCCCGGCGACGGCGCGGTCTGGCCCGCGACGTAACACTCGTCGTTCGGAATCTCGAGCGTGCGAGCGCCGAGGTCGATCGTGCCGCTGGTCTCGAAGACGACGAGGCGAGGGCCGTCGACCTGCAGCGCGGCCCGCAGTTGGCGCCGCGCGGGTTCGCGGACCGTGACGATCGGCGTCTCGTCGTCGAGCCACTCGGCGGCGGTCGCGAACCCGTCGTCGGGCTCGAAGTGCGACTTGCTCTCCGGCCCGCCGTCGCCGCCGGAGCCGTTCGACTCGCTCGGCGTCGCGAACTGTACAGTCGAGCCGACGGCCTCGTCGCCGTCGCCGGCCTCGACGGCCGCGCGGAACTCGTAGTAGCGGCGGGTGTCGAGCCCCGAAACCTCGGCGCTGAACGATCCGGACTCCGAGAGCGTCTGTGCGTCCGTTCGCTGCCAGGACTCGCGCGGGACCTCCCGATACTCGAAGTAACAGTCGGCCGCGTCGGCGCCGCCGAGATCGTCGAGCGTTCCGTGAAGGGTACCGCCGTCCGCCGTGACGTCGGTCGCCTCGCCCGTCGAAGCGAAGGGAACGCCCTCCTCGGTCGAGACGCTGCCCGAGACTTCGACGTCGCCGATATCCCGGTTCGTCATTTCCTCGAGCGAGAGCCCCTCGAGGTCTTTGAACGTCGCCGTTCCGAGCGTGCCAGTGTCGTGGCTCGTGACGGCCAGTCCGACGTAAACCTCGTCTCCGAGGGCGACGTCGTCGCCCTCGAGCGTTCCGAGGTCGGTCCAGTTCTCGCCGTCGGGGGAGCCGTATGCCTCGATCGTCGCACCGCTGCGTCGGAGCCGTAGCCAGTCCGCCTGGATCGCGTCCATGCTGTCGGACTCGGCCCCGGCGTCGGATCGCCACTGGAGCGACGCTTCGCCGTTGGGTCGGTGCCGGACCATCGCGTTGGCCGCGTCGGCCGAAAGCGAGTCCCGAACCATGAGCCCGCCTTTGGCCCACGGATCCGTGTTCTCGACGCCGAGGCTGTGGACGACGACGTCGAAGTCGCCGGCGAGCGACTGGTAGTAGTAGTGGAAGGCGTCTTCGGTGCTCCAGATGTCCGCACCGCCGCCTTCCATCGTGATAACCGTCGCCGCCGCTGCGGTGTTACTGATCGCCGCGCCCGCGGCGATGCCGAGACTCCCCGCTCCGATCGTGCGCAGAAACGCGCGTCTGTGCTGTGTCATTGGCTCGCACCGAGCCGACAGTATCACGATTTATTTGATAAGTCTTTTGCCGGTGACTATCACGAGCGGTTATTTCTGCTAACGGTGCCGCGAGCCGCTTCTAGAGGTTCTACGTTCCCGTCGTAGCGGACTCGCCCCTCGCTGTTCCTCGAGTCGTGACGACCGGAGTACTTTTCACGATCGATGACACGCGCATTGGTATGCCAGACGATACCAGACCGGCGTATCGAGATCCGTCGCTGTCGCCCGCGCGGCGCACCGACGACCTGCTCGAGCGGATGACTCTCGAGGAGAAGGTCGCCCAGCTAGGGTCGATCCCGGCCTCGGAACTGCTCTCCGACGGCGAGTTCGACCGCGAGCGGGCAGAGGAGGTCCTCGCGGGCGGCACCGGCCAGATCACCCGCATCGGCGGCGAGGGGAACCTCTCGCCGCGCGATGCCGCGGAAGTCGCGAACGCGGCACAGGGGATCCTCGCCGAGACTCGCCTGGGAATTCCCGCAGCCCCCCACGAGGAGTGTCTCAGCGGCTACATGGGTCCCGGCGGGACGACGTTCCCGCAGTCGATCGGGCTCGCGAGCACGTGGTCGCCCGATCTGGTCGAAGAGATCACGACGGAGATCCGCACGCAGTTGCGGGCGATCGGCGCGGTCCACGCGCTCTCGCCGGTGCTGGATCTCGCGCGCGATCACCGATGGGGGCGGACCGAGGAGACCTTCGGCGAGGACCAGTACCTCGTCGCCCGGATGGCCTGCGCGTACGTGTCGGGGCTGCAGGGTGACGGCCCCGAGGAAGGAATCTCGGCGACGCTCAAACACTTCGTGGGCCACGGCGCGCCCTCGGGCGGAAAGAACCGCGCGTCCGTCTCGCTCGGCCCGCGTGCGCTCCGCGAGCACCTGTTCCCCTTCGAGGCCGCCGTGAAAGCGGCCGGCGCCGAATCGGTGATGAACGCCTACCACGACCTCGACGGCGTCCCCTGCGGGAGTTCTCGCTACTTGCTCACGGAACTGCTGCGCGAGCGGTGGGGCTTCGACGGCGTCGTCGTCGCCGACTACGGGACGGTCACGAAACTGCGCAGCGAGCACGAAGTGGCCGACGACGACCGCGAGGCGGCGATCATGGCGCTCGAGGCGGGGATCGACGTCGAACTCTCGAGCATCGACGCCTACGAGGAACTCGTCGCAGCCGTCGACGACGGGACGATCGCAGCGGAGACGGTCGACGAGTCCGTCCGCCGCGTGCTCCGCACCAAGTTCCGAAAGGGACTGTTCGAGGCCGACCCCGTCGATCCCGACGCGGTCGAGGACGCCTTCGAGACCGACGACCAGCGGGCGCTCGCGCGGCGGGCCGCCCGCGAGTCGGTGACGCTCCTGCAGGACGAGGCCGACGTTCTCCCGATCGACCCCGCGGACGTCGACTCGATCGCCGCGATCGGGCCGAAGGCTGACGCGACGGAGGGGCTGCTCGGCGACTACGCCTACCTCGCCCACTTCCCCGAACTCGACGACGCGGACGCCGGGATCGACATCGTCTCGCCGCTGTCGGCGCTCGAGGATCGCTTCGGGTCCGACGCCGTCGCGCACGCGCCGGGGTGTACGCTCACCGGCCCGTCAACCGACGGCATCGACGAGGCGGTCGCGGCGGTCGAAAACGTGGACGTGGCCGTCGCGTTCGTCGGGGCGAACTCGACGATCGACTTCAGCGACGCCGACGACGACCGCGTCCACCGGCCGACGATCTCGACCAGCGGCGAGGGGCGCGACGTCACCGATCTCGGGCTCCCCGGCGTCCAAGAACGACTCCTCGAGGCCGTCGCAGAGACGGACACGCCGGTCGTCGCCGTCGTCGTGAGCGGGAAGCCCCACGCGCTGACCGACGTCGCCGAATCCGTGCCGACGATCGCCCACGCGTGGTTGCCGGGCGAGGAGGGCGGTGCCGGAATCGCGGACGTGCTGGTCGGCGACCACAATCCGAGCGGCCGCCTCCCGGTATCGCTTCCCCGCGACGCCGGACAGCTGCCGATCAACTACAACCGCAATCCCAACGCGGTCAGCGGTGATTACGTCTACGCGCCCGGCGATGCGCTCTTCCCGTTCGGCCACGGCGAAAGCTACACGACGTTCGTGTACGGCGATGTCGAGCTCGCGGCTGACGAGGTCGGCCCCGCAGGGACGATCGAAGCGAGCGTGACGGTCGAAAACGTCGGCGACCATGCCGGCCACGAGGTCGTCCAGTGGTACACTCACGCGCAGAACCCGCCGCTCGCGCGGCCCGTCCAGCAACTGCGCGCCTTCGAACGGGTCTTCCTCGAACCGGGCGAGCGGACTCGCGTCACGGTCGAACTCGGTGCGGCGCAGCTCGCCTTCCTCGACGAAACGGAAGAACTGACCGCCCACCCCGGCGAGTACGAGCTTCGGGTCGGCCACTCTGCTGCTGACATCCGAGCGGCAGCCGCCGTCGAGATCGGCGGCGAGAAGCGGCTCGTTCCCGCCAGTGGAAACCGCTTCTTCAGCGAGACGCGCGTCGAGTAACGGCGTCGATTCGCGTCTCGACCAGTATCGGCGGCTCGAGGAGGGATGTCCATTGACGATGGTCCGACGACGATGGTCCCGCCGTTCGTGGCCTGCGTTCGTCAGGTCAGGTGGTCGGGACCGACGGTGCTATTCCCGATCGCGGAACGAGAAATTCGCTGACGCCCGTCCGATCCGCGCCGAATCTGGCCGCCGAACCGGTTCGGGCCGCCGCGACGCTTCGATGGCCGTGTCGGCTATTACCTTCGTTCCCGTCTGGGGAACCCTGTAGCTATATCGAGTATCGACGACTGAAGTACTCTCACCGATAAAAACCGGTTCATCGACCGAGAGTAGCGATAGCAGTGCGACCGATATCCGGATCGAGCACAGAAGGATTACGATAGTATGGTTGTAATAGAACGACAAAGCACCGTTCCGATCAATCGGCCCCGTCGTCGGGCCCCTTCGGGCGTGCGGACGGACAAGCCGTAACACGCACGAGTAGCGCTCGTTCGACGCCGAATGGGGCGACTCGAGTATTTCTGCCCTCCAACGGCAGCCAGATTTTCGGCCGCTAGTTCCGCTGTGGGGAACATCGAGGTGCCGTTCGAAGTAGCGGTCGAGGCCGCTGGCGTGCTCGAGGTTACAGGCTTGGAAGGGGTCGCGTTCGGGAGCCTGTGTTCCATTTCGTCGGTGGAGAGACCGGCTCAGCGACGATCGCCAGTGTAGTACGTACGCAATGTGAACGCAGCACAATCTATAAATCCCTGCTACTCGCTTGTGCATGTCAATGGCAGCTAGTGACTTTCGGTATGGAGTCGTCGGGTGTGCCGGCATGGGAGAAAACCACGCGGACGCCGTCGAAGACATCGAGGACGCGACGCTCGTCGCCTGTGCCGACATCGACGAGGGGATCGCCCGGTCGTTCGCGGACGCGTACGACGTCGCCTGGTACACGGATCCCGCCGAGATGGCGGTCGACGCCGACCTCGACATCGTCAGCGTCTGTACGCCGAACGGCACCCACCTCGAGATCGTCTCGGACCTCGCCGAAGCGGGCGTGGACATCCTCTGCGAGAAGCCGCTCGAGATCACGCGCGAGCGCGTCGACCAGCTGATCGACGTCTGCGAGCGCGAGGGGATCACGCTGGGCGGAATCTTCCAGCGGCGGCTGTACGGCGGGCCGCAGTTCGCCCACGAGGTCGTCGCCGACGGTCAACTCGGTGATCTGGTCCTCGGCGAGGTGGAAGTGAAGTGGCACCGGGACCCGTCCTACTACGAAGACGTCGGGTGGCACGGGACGACCGACCTCGACGGCGGAGTGCTCCTCACGCAGGCCCTCCACGGCATCGACCTCCTCCAGTGGACGGCCGGCGAAATCGAGCGAGTCGCCGCCGAACTCGATACCGTCCACCACGACGTCGAGGTTCCGGACACCGCCGTCGCGAGCGTCGAGTTCGCGAACGGCGGCTACGGCCAGATCACGGGGACGACGGCGATGTATCCCGAGGAACGACTCTCATTGAACCTCCACGGAACCGAGGGATCGTTCAAGTGGCACGAAGACGAACTCGACCTGTTCGAGACGAAATCCGGCGCCGAGGCGACGCTCGAACCCTTCCACATGGGAACGGGCATCGCCGGGCAGGTTCGGGACTTCGTCGCGGCGATCCGCGACGACCGCGAGCCGATGATCCCGCCCGAGGAGGCGCGTAAGGCGCTGGATATCACGTTTGCCCTGGAGAAAGCGGCCCGAACCGACCAGTGGGTCGACGTCGAGTACGGCACTCGAGAGTAACGATGCAGCGACCAATCCGATTCATTGCACCGGCGAGCACACGGTATCCCGAAGCGACCGGGGCGCCGCAATCGCTTCGTTCCCGTCTCGGGAACCACTGTGAGAGGCGACGGCGCTCGAGAGGCGATCAGCGAACGGAGGCGATCGAACCGTGACCGAACTCACCGCGACGACCGCCGTTTCGACCCCGCCGGACTGGGCCGTTCGCCAGCGGGACCTGTTTACCCTCCTCGAGAGCGCGGTCGATCGGTTCGTCGAGGACTACTTCGACGACGACGGCGAGCCGCTGTGGCCGCCCGAAGGACACACCGGCGTCGACGGCTTCGACGACGTCGTCGAGGGGTTCTACAACTGGCCGCTCGTGTACGCGATGGGCGGCGACGAACGGCTGCTCGAGCAGGCTCGCGAAGCCTACGAGGCCGCGCTGCGCCGCGGGAGCGAGACCGAGACCCCCTTCGGCCATCCGATGGTCGTCGACGAGTTCGAGCAGTGTCGCGACTGGTTCCACATGGGCGAGGGGAACCTCTACACGTACAATATGGGACTGGCGTCGCCGGACGACGAGACCGTCGTCGAACGCGCCGAGCGGTTCGCCGGCCTCTACTCCGACGACGCCGACGTGAACAACTACGACGGCGAGAAACGGCTCGTCCGCGGGCCGATGAACGGGAGCATGGGACCAGACTACTGCGACTTTGCGGCCTACGAGCACCACCCCTACGGCGCCGACTACCGGTGGGCCAGCCACGGGCTCCCCTGGCGCGACCTCGAGTTCGACGAGGCTGCCGACCTGCTCGATCCCGCCAACGAGGAGCGGCTGTTCGAGGTGCTCAACGAGCGCTGCGCGAAGGGCGACATCCCGCTGAACCTCAACGTGACGAGCCTGATGACCAACGCCTACCTCCACACCGGCGACGACCGGTATCGAGAGTGGGTCACGGAATACCTCGAAGCCTGGCGCGAGCGCACCGCCGAAAACGGCGGGATCATCCCCGATAACGTCGGCCGCTCGGGCGAGATCGGCGAGTACACGGGCGGCAAGTGGTACGGCGGCTACTACGGCTGGTCGTGGGGCGGCTGGCACTACATCGGCATTGGTCCGACAGTCGCGGCGGAGAACGCCGTCCTCCTGACCGGCGATCGCGAGCACCTCGAGTTCCCCCGCTCGCAGCTCGAGGCCCTGATCAAGAACGGGATCGAGGTCAGTTCGGACGCCGTCCACGACACGCTCTACATCCCGCACAAGTACGGCGACCCCGGCGACTACCACTACGACGCATCGGGCGTGCTCACGGAGGACGACGGCGAGGTGCTGTGGCGGGACGGCTGGTACGAGTTCAAGCCCCACCGGGACGATCCCTACGCCGTCCACCTCTGGTACATGTCGATGGACGACGACGACCGCGAGCGCATCCGTCGGCTGCGCGACTGGGGCAAGCGCGACTGGACGCGAGTCGATCCTCGGGCCTCCAACAAGCACGGCGCCGGCAGCGAGTACGCGTGGCTCGCGTACCTCGACGGCGAGTTCCCGGACTACCCCGAGCGCATCCTCGAGGCGAGCCACAGCCGAGTGTACCAGCAACTCGAGATCATGCGCGAAGAGAGCGGTGCCCCGACGGACGTCGACGAGGACTACCTCCGGGATCGAAACCCCGTCTTCCACCGCGGACTACTCCAGTTGACGATGGGCGCGCCCCAGCCGGTCTACTACGGCGGACTGGTGATGGCGCAGGTGCGCCACTTCGACGCCGACCATCGTCGGCCGGGGCTCCCCGAGGGCGTCAGTGCGCTCGTCGAGGACGTAACCGATGCGGGCGTCGATCTGACGCTCATCAACGGCGGCAGCCGGGAGCGCGAACTGATCGTCCAGGCCGGCGCCTACGGCGAACACGAGTTCGCGACCGTCCGGACCGACGGCGAGGAGCACCGCCCCGAATCGAACGCAGTTCGAGTGGACCTTCCCAGCGGTACCCGTATCTCGCTGACCGCCGACCTCGAGCGGTTCGTCAACGACCCGACGTACGCGTTCCCGTGGGATCGTTCGGACCGGCGTAAGCAATAACGACCGGACAAAACGATCCGTTCGCCCCTCTCGTCGTTCGGATCGAACGCAACCGGCGTTTTGCGATAGCGTCTCGTACTGACTCCGCCTAACTTATTTTACACTCATACTATTGTAATCGATTTCACTCGATCTCGAACGACAGAGATGATCTGTCCGATACTTGTTTACTGGTTGTAGATTAAACAGATAGCTTATCTATCTACGGTGCCGTCGCATGGCGATTCTCTCCGTCATCTCGAGAAACGAAAAACTGTAAGAATACGTATCAAGAGCCACAGGACGGACAACAGCACTTCTGGAGCGTATTTAGCGATAGCGCCGTCGCTCGAGTGTTTCGAGCCAGTCTACAGGACGCAGGAACGGGTAACGGGTATCCAGCGAAGAAGAAACAGGGTCGACTCGAGCGGCCTCGAGACGAGGTAGATCTATTCGCGCTGCGGACGGGCCTCGAGATCGAACGTCCGGTCCTCGACGATAAGCTGTAGGCGACCGTCGTCGCGACGGCCGTCGTTCGAGCGGTCGAACAGGCCGAGTTCGTCCGGATCGATGCGAAGTTCGACCGTCGTTCGCTCGCCGGGCTCGAGTTCGACGCGCTCGAAGGCCCACAGTTCGCGAACGGGCGTCACGACCGAACTGAACTCGTCGCGGCCGAACGCCTGGACGACCTCGCTGCCGTGTCGGTCGCCGGTGTTGGCCACCGTGACGCGGACCGTGACGTCCTCACCCGGCGCGATCGCGTCGTCGGACAGGTCGATCGCTTCGTACTCGAGAGTGGTGTAACTCAGTCCGTGGCCGAACTCGAACAGCGGGTCGTACGAGGACGGGTGTTCGTCGGAACCGATCGGGTGTGGATGCGGCAGGTAGTTGAAGTACGTCGGTAGATCGGCCGCCGATCGCGGCATCGAAATCGGGAGCCGGCCGCCGGGCTCGGCCTGGCCGAACAGGACCTTCGCGATCATCCCGCCGCCGACGCGCCCCGGATAGTACGCCATGAGAATCGCCGGGACGTCGTCGGCCAACTCCTCGATAGCCAGCGGGCGGCCGGTCACCAGCACCGCGACGACCGGCGTTCCGGTCGCCGACACTGCGTCGACGAGATCGCGCTGGGCATCGGGCAACGAGAGTTCGTTCCGGGTCGGGAACTCGCCTGTCTCGCCGTCGGTCTCCGCGGAGGGACCGAATTCATGGAGGTACCAGTCCTCGCCGAGGGCGATCACGGCGACGTCGGCCTCGGCCGCTCGCTCCGCGGCGGCGTCGATATCGACGGGCGCGTTGATCCCGCTGCCGGGTTCGTAGGTGACGGTCGTCTCGTCGGCGACGTCGGCGATTCCCTCGAGGATCGTCGTCCCGGGGACGCCCTCGTCGGCGTTACAGCTCCAGCCGCCGTTCTGGTGGACGATCGCGTCGGCGTTCGGTCCGGTGACGAACACCTCGTCGGCGTCCTCGAGCGGGAGCAGATCCTCTTCGTTTTGCAGCAGCGTCAGCGACTTGCGGACGGTCTCGCGGGCGACATTGAGGTGGTCCGGTGTGCCGAGTGCCTCCGCGGCGTCGTCGTCCGGGTACGGATCTTCGAAGAGGCCGAGCGCGAACTTCGCCCGCAGTACTCGCTCGGCGCTAGCCTCGATTACCTCTTCGGACAGGGCGCCCTGCTCGACCAGTTCCTGGACGTGTCCCGCGTGTTCGCCGCCGGCGACCGAACCGATATCCAGCCCTGCGCTGTGGGTCTGACGGGCCGCCTCGAGCGGCGTCCCCGCTGTCCGGTGTTCCTCGTGCAACTGCGCGATTCCGTTCCAGTCCGAGACGACGACGCCGTCGAACTCGAGTTCCTCGCGGAGGAGGTCGGTCAGGTAGCGACTGGAGCCGTGTGCCGGCTCCCCGTCGACCGAGTTGTAACAGGGCATCACCGAGCCGACGTCTTCGTCCAGTGCGTCCTCGAAGGGCGGCAAGAGTACGTTGCGGAGCGTGTGCGAGGAGACGTCGACCGGCGCGGCGTCCTCGCCGCGTGCGGGGACCCCGTAGGCCGGGAAGTGCTTGGCCGTCGCGAGCACGCTATCTCCCTCGAGGTCGTCGCCCTGATATCCCCGAACTTTGCTGGCGGCCAGTTGTCCGACGAGGTACGGACTCTCGCCGAACGTTTCGCCGGTCCGCCCCCATCGGGGATCGCGAACGACGTCGCACGTCGGGCTGTAGTTCTGTGCGGCACCGGTCGCACGCAGTTCCGCCGCCGTGATCTCGGCGGTTCGCTCGATCAGGTCGGGACTCCACGTCGCCGCCGCGCCGAGCGCGTTCGGGAAGACGGTCGCCTCCTTGATGTAGGCGTGACCGTGGATCGCATCCGAGGCGAACAAAAGCGGGATCCCGAGGCGGGTCTCTTCGACGGCGTGTTGCTGGAGCCGGCGCGCCGCGTCGACGGCCTCGTCGACCGACTCGTTCGGCGACCCGCCCCAACCGAAGGGAGCGACGGCCCCGATGTGGTACTCGTCGATCTCATCGATAACGTCGTCGACGTCGTGGAGTCCCTCGTCCAGAACCCCGACGTAGGACCCGGCCAGTTGCCCGATCTTCTCCTCGAGGGTCATCCGCTCGAGGAGGTCGGCGACGCGCTCGTCGATCGACAGCGACGGATCTAGATACCGAACCTCGCTCGTCATGGATGTAGGGATCCACGCAGGACGATAATAAGTGTATCCCTCGTAAGCGGACGTTTGAGGCCTCGAGGAGGCGTAATAACGATGTGTGCGGGCGAAACGCGCGAACGGTATAAACAACTGTTATGTTTTCCGAAAATTATTTAAAATACGAGACGGTACCGGCAGGAGTACATGGCACCAGAGAGAGTGCTATCCACCGGCGGAGAGGCATCACGGCGACGGATCTTACATATCACCGGCACAGCGGGGGCAGCGGCGCTCGCAGGGTGTGCCGGCGGCAGCGACGACGAGGCCGACGACACCGGCGGGGAGATCACCGGCGACGAGCCGATGACCGAGCGGACCTTCACCGCGCCGACGTCGGTCCTTCCCGACGACATGCAGTGGAACGCCGCGAACGACAGCAACTATCCGGATCGGCCAGGGTTCGTCGTCTTCGACCAGCTGGTGTACTTCCGGGCGACGACCGGCGAGTTCGCCGAGGGAGCGCTCGCCGACTGGGAGGTCGGCGACGACGCGGCGACGCTGACGCTGCAGGACGACCTGACGTGGCACAACGGCGAGGACGCCACGGCGGAGGACCTCGTCCGAAAGCTCCACATCTCGCTGTACGACAACCATCCGATCGGGAACTTCACCTCGGTCGAGAACGTCGAAGCTGTCGACGACACGACCGTCGAGGTCGGACTCGAGGCCGACGTCTCCGAGCCGGTCTTCCTCAACTCGATCCAGAACATGGAGCTGGATACGCCGGCCGAGCAGTATCAGGATATCCTCGAGGAACTCGAGAACGATCCCGAATCGACGGCGCTGGCGGATTTCGCGCCCGAGGAACCGATCGGGACGGGTCCGTTCCAGTACGATAGCTCCGGGGAACAGGAACTCGTCACCACGAAGTTCGAGGACTCCCACTGGGCGGACGACGTCAACTTCGCCGAGTACCGATTCCGATTTATCGACGGGAACGAGCAGGCCTGGCAGGCCCTGCGAGGCGGCTCGGTCGACGCCCTACACAACATCTTCACCTCGCCGGACATCATGGCGTCGTTCCCGGACCACGTCGTCGAGATCCAACAGCCCGCAAACTGGGGGCTGTCGATCGCGTTCGACCACGACCACAAACACTTCGGGCAGCGCGAGGTCCGGAAGGCGATCGCCCACGTCGTCGATCGGGAAGTCGTCGCGGAGAACTCGGCGGGCGGCGGTGACGCGAAGGCACCCGTGGGGACGCCCACTGGCATCGTCGGCAACTTCGATGACTCGGCCGCTGAGTGGCTCGACGATCCCGACGCGTTCGAGGACTACGCCGGAAACAACACCGAGCGGGCGACCGAACTGCTCGAGTCGGCCGGCTTCTCCCGTGAGGACGGGACCTGGGTCGACGCGGACGGCGAGACGCTGACCTTCGAGTTCAAGGTGCCCGCCGCCTGGAACGAGTGGGTCGACGCCGCGATCACGATCAACCAGCACCTGCAGGACTTCGGCGTTCAGACGAACCTCGTGACCCGGGACGACGGCGTCTACTTCGGTCAGGACCTCTACGGCGATACCGGCTTCGATATCGCCGGGTTCTGGTGGTCCGACGGCTGGACGTATCCCTACCACACCTTAAACTGGAACTTGAACAGCGCCGACGCGAAGAACGTCTACAACTACTCCGAATCGATCGAGTTGCCCCCGATCGGCGATCCCGACGGCGAAACCGAGACCCTCGAGTTCGCCCCCGAGTTCGAGGAACTGGTCGGGATGGATCAAGACGCCGAGGAGACCCGACAGAAGATCAACGAACTGGCGTGGGCCTTCAACTACGACCTGCCGCAGCTGCCGATCCAGGAGAAGGTCGATCAGTGTTTCGTCGCGACCGAAAACTTCAGCGTCGTCGACGACTCCGATCCCGATGCATCGGTCAAGTATCCGACGACGTACCTCCCCCGGATCGGAAAGCTCGTCGCGAAGGAGGAGTAGCGCGGCCAAGTCGAACACATGCAACGATACTACGTCGAACGCACGCTGCAGGCGATCGTCACGGTGGTGTCGGTGATGAGCCTCGCGTTTTTCCTGCTTCGGCTGATGCCCGGCAACCCCGCCGACGCCTATCGGGCCGAGCTCATCCAGAACAATCCGCAGATGACGCAGGCCGAGATCGACCACCGCGTCGAGCGCAAGCTCAACGTGATTCCCGACGCGCCGCTGCACGAACAGTACATCAACTACGTGACCGGGCTGTTGCAGGGCGACCTCGGCGAGTCGATCAACGAGGGCGTTCCCGTCGCCGAGATCATCGCGGAGGCGCTCCCGTGGACGATCTTCACGATGGCGACCGCGCTGTTGCTCTCCTTCGCTATCGGCGTCTCGCTCGGCGCCATGATGGCCTACAAGGAGGGCAGCTACTTCGACAACGGCTTCTCCGTCGGCTCGATCCTGTTCAACTCGATCCCGAACTACATCGTCGGAATCCTGCTGATCTGGTTCCTCGGCTACCGGTTCGAGCTGTTCCCGACCGGCGGCCGCTACTCGACCGAGATGGACCCGACCGTCGCGCTGCTCGAGCCGCTCCAGACGCTCGCGTTCCTCGGGGACGCGGTCTGGCACGCCGCGTTGCTGATCGCCTCCTATACGGTCGTCGCGGCCGGCGGCTGGGCGCTGCGGATGCGGGGCAACAGCATCCAGATACTCGGCGAGGACTACCTGCGCGTCGCGCGGCTCCGCGGCCTCTCCGAACGCCGGATCGCGACGCGGTACGTCGGGCGCAACGCCGTCCTGCCGCTGTACACGGCCCTGCTGATCGCGATCGGCTTCGCGCTGGGCGGCAGCGTCATCCTCGAGCAGGTGTTTACCTACCCCGGCGTGGGCTACTACATGATCGAGGGCCTCGAGGCTCGCGACTACCCGCTCATGATGGGCGTGTTCCTCGTGATGACCGTCGCCGTCGTGCTCGGCGTCTACATCGCCGACCTGACGTACGGGATCATCGATCCGCGAGCGCAGACGCGGGGAGGTGAGCACTGATGAGCGAACGGAGCGAGCGGACGGGAACGGAGCCGCTGCACGCGATCGACGACGGCGACGCCTTCGAAGCCGTCTCCGAAACGACGCTCACCCGGAAAGAGCGGTACCAGCGGCTGGTCGACCGCTGGCTCCTCGCGCCGGGCCGAATCGTCTGGAGCGTGCGCCGCGCCCGCATCGGCGCCGGGATCATTCTGCTGTACGTGATCCTCGGGCTGATCGGCCCGGCGCTCTACAAGGAACCGCGAACCAACCAGGGGCCGCGGTCGGTCGCGCCGCTCGCCGAGGGGCTGGCGTACCCTCTCGGGACCGACAACCTCGGCCGGGACATCCTCGCCCAGATTGTTCACGCGACGCCGTCGATGCTGCAGATGATCGCGGCCGGCGGCCTGTTCGTGACGGTCATGGGCGTCACCGTCGGGACGGTCGCGGGCTACTCCGGCGGTCGGACCGACCGGGTGCTCTCGCTCGTCACGGACATCGTGATGACCATTCCGGGGCTCCCGCTGATCGTCATCCTCGCCGCACTGCTCGAGCCCCAGAACCCGATCGTCACGGGGCTAATCCTGACGGTCAACGTCTGGGCGGGGCTGGCCCGCGAGATTCGCTCGCAAGTGCTGTCGATCAGCCGCCACTCCTACGTCGAGGCGTCCCAGGCGATGGGGCTCTCGACGCCGTCGATCATCGTCAAAGACATCCTTCCGAACATCATGCCGTACGTACTGATCACGTTCGTCAACGCCGCGAGACAGGTCATCTTCGCATCGGTCGGCCTGTACTTCCTGGGGGTATTGCCGTACGACAGCGTCGTCAACTGGGGCGTCATGATCGACCAGGCGGTCAGCGGCGGCGCCATGCACGTGGCGTCGATGGCCCACTGGCTGATCGCGCCGCTGGCGACGATCACCCTGCTGTCGTTCGGGCTGATCCTGTTCTCGCAGGGGACCGATCGAATGTTCAACCCGCGCGTTCGCGCTCGACACGCCTCGACCACGGGATCGGACGACGAGTCGACCGAGGCCGGTGGCAGCGCTGCAGCGACAGCCGGGACCGGAGGTGGGATCCGATGAGCGGCCGTATCGATCACTCGGAATCGGACGCCGTTGCGACCGAGTCTCGATCCGACGCGGTCCTCACGTGTCGCGACCTCACCGTCGAGTTCCATATGGATCGGGGAACGTCGACAGTGCTCAACGGCCTCGACATCGACGTCGAGCGCAACGAGATCATCGGCGTCGTCGGCGAGTCCGGGTCCGGGAAATCGATGTTCGCGTCCGCGCTGCTGGACGCCGTCGTCGATCCCGGCGTCACTTCGGGAACGATCACCTACCGACCGACGGACGGTCGGGAAGTCGACGTCCTCGAGCTCTCGGACGACCGGCTCCGGCAGCTTCGCTGGGAGGAAATCTCGATGGTGTTCCAGGGCGCGCTCTCGTCGTTCAACCCGACGCTGACGCTTCGGGGCCACTTCGCGGAGACGCTCGAGGCCCACGACTACGACGTCGAGGACGGGATGGAACGGACGCGGGAACTCCTCGCCGACCTCTATCTCGACCCCGACCGGGTGCTCGATTCGTACCCGCACGAGCTCTCGGGCGGGATGAAACAACGAGCGCTGATCGCGCTCTCGCTCGTCCTCGAGCCCGAAGTACTGGTGATGGACGAGCCGACGGCGGCGCTGGACCTGCTGATGCAGCGATCGATCGTCAGCCTGCTCGACGATCTGCGGGACAAGTACGACCTGACCATGGTGTTTATCACCCACGATCTGCCGCTCGTGACGAAACTGGCGGACCGCATCGGCGTCCTCTACGCGTTCGAACTCGCGGAGGTGGGCCGGACCGAGGAGATCCTCCGGTCGCCGACCCACCCGTACACGCGGGCGCTGTTGAACTCGACGCCAGACATCGACTCCCCGCTCGAGGAGATGCGACCGATCGAGGGATCGGCGCCCGACCCGGTCAACGTGCCCTCGGGCTGTCCGTACCATCAGCGGTGTCCGATCTCGACGGAGGACTGCGCGACGGTGAAGCCGCCGATGGAGCCGGTCACGGAAACCCACGACGTCGCCTGTCACCACCGCGACCGCGCCGACGAGATCGAACTCACCGCGGAGGTGGACGGATGAGCACCGACGAACCCGTCGTCTCGATGGACGGCGTCGACGTCCACTTCGAGACGGAGGACGGGCTCAACCCATTCGAGGATCCCCGGACCGTTCGGGCGGTCGACAGCGTCGACCTCGAGATTCCCGAGAACGACGTCGTCGCGATCGTCGGCGAGTCCGGCAGCGGGAAGACGACGCTCGGCAAGGCGGCCGTCGGCCTCCAGCGACCGACTGGCGGTACCGTCAGCTACCGCGGCCAGGACGTCTGGGAAGCCAAGAAACGCTTCTCGAACCCGTCGATCCCATACGACGAGATTCGGCGGTCGCTCCAGATCATCCACCAGGATCCCGGGTCGTCGCTGAACCCGCACCGAACCGTCGAGGCGTCGCTCGCCGAGCCGCTGAAGAAGTATCAAACCGACCTCGGTCCCGAGGACCGCGAGGCGCGGATCCTCGCGATGCTCGAGCGCGTCGGCATGGCGCCGCCCCACGACTACGCCCAGCGATATCCACACCAGCTTTCCGGTGGAGAGAAACAGCGCGTCGCCCTCGTGCGGGCGCTGTTGATGAATCCGGATCTCATCCTGGCCGACGAGGCGGTGTCGGCGCTGGACGTCTCCCTGCGCGTCGAAGTGATGGACCTGATGCTCGACCTGCAGGAGCAGTTCGACACCTCGTTCCTCTTCATCTCGCACGACCTCTCGAACGCCCGCTATCTGGCCGAGCACGCCGGCGGGCGCCTCGGCGTGATGTACCTCGGGGAACTCGTCGAACTCGGAGAGGCACAGGAGGTGCTGCAGAATCCACAGCACCCCTACACGAAGGTGCTAAAGTGGGCGACGCCGTCACTCAGTCTCGAAGAGGGGGCCGCGGAACCGCCAGTTCGGGAGATCGACATCCCCGATCCGGTCGATCCGCCGTCGGGCTGTCGGTTCCACACGCGGTGTCCGCACGCAACCGAACACTGCAAGATGACGGCGCCCGACGTGCGCTCGGTCGACGACGGCGCTCGAGCGCACCGCGCCTCCTGCTTCCGCCTCGAGGAGGATGGCGAGTATTGGGAGAGCGAGCCGCTCGAGGGCGCGCAACTGGACGAGGAATAACCGACGGCTGCTTTTCTCTATTCGGCAGCGGTTCACGGATCGTGTTGGCGTCGCAATACTCAGCAACGTTTAGTCGACGGGTCGATACTGCCGACAGCGATACAGGACGTAGACGGCCCCCAGAAATCCAACACCAACGAGGACGAAATCGGCGACGAGGACGGTCCGCGATGCGGACTCGGACGGCTGGAGCCACAGCGCCACGAGCAACAGTACGAGCAGGACTGCCTCGAGACCGAGCAGCAACACGACCGCGGAGCGGTACTCGCGCATCGTCTTCCAGAACCGATCGGTAATCGTGTCCGCCATTGGTACTCACACTCGAGTGCGATCACTTCTTGGTACCGGTTCATAACGACGGAATCGACGCACTCGCCGGGCTTGACGACCCGATCAGTCGGCCTCGGAATCGGACTCAGCGTCCGCCTCGAGCGCCTCGTCGACGTCGACCCCAGTCTCGCTCGAGGGCTCCTCGAACTCGATTGCCTCGAGGGTAATGCGGACCGCCTCGACGTCCTCGTAGACGGCGCCCCACCCGCCGATACTGTATTGGTCGCCGTCGGCGGCGACCTCCAGTTGCAGGAAGCCGGCGACGTCCTCGAACGAGGGGTGCTCGTCCGAACGATAGATCCCCGGATACGCGATATCAGCGACGATACCCGTAATCTGACAGGGCTCGTTCGTTTCGACCCACGTCCCGTCGATGGTCACCGCGAGATCAGCGCCGTCGCGCCACAGCGACGCCACGTCGCGGACGAACTCCTCTAGGGTCATGTAGGGGAAGGGCGGCTCGGTATCCTCGTAGACCGTCTCCCAGAGTTCCCAGACGCCGGTCTGGAAGTACCAGTGGAAGATAAACGAGAGGATGTAGTCGTCGATCAGGACGCCGAAGGGCCGGTTCGCCCAGTCGTTCGGCGTGAAACACGTTCGGGTGCGGTCCGCGACGAGGAGAAACGGCCCCGGAATCCGGCAGGCGCGCAGTTCCGACACCGTCGCGGAGAGGTCGACATCCTCGAGCCGGTCCTCCAGATCCGTCCCGTAGACGGCGACGCGTATCACGACGCCGCGGTCGCGGGCGTCCTGCAGGGCGTTCGTGAGCGCCCGGAACTGGTCGACGGTCGCCGATAGTTCGATGAAACTCTCCGCGTCGCGGATCAAATCGCGTGCGCGGTCGACGACTGTCTCCTCGTGCTTGACGACGCTGACCGTATGCTCGCTGATCGCCGGTTGCTCCCACCGGTCCTCGATGGCGTCCGCAGCTTTGTTCATCAGCTTCCCGCGCGAGCGGAGTTCGCTGAGAATTTCGATCGGTTCCTTGGGGCGGGCGTGAAGCTTGTCCTGATCGAACGTTTCGACGTACCCCTCCCCCTCGAGCGCGCGGAGAACGTCGTAGATTTGCGATACTGGGACGGAACACTGCTTGGCGACCTCCACAGCCGGCATCATCCCCTGCTCGAGAAGCGTGATGTAGGCGTCGGCCTGGTACGCGGTCAATCCCGCGTCCTGCAGCGCGTCTCGCAGCGGATCCCTGTCCATGCCCGCATCACTGGCGCACCGATTAATCAGTCTTTTGCAACGTCTGACTCGAGCGCCGACGGCGCCGTGAGGGGTCAGTACTGGTGGGTGAACGCGTCGGAGACGTACTGAGTCCCGGCGCCGTCGTCCCAGACGAACCGGACGTCGATCGAGTCACCGTCGTCGGAGGCGTCTCGAACGTGGGTGTGGACGTCGCCGTCGGCCGTCATGCGGTAGCCGATCCAGCCGTTGCCGTTGTCGAACTGGATATCGGCCCATTCGGCGGCATTGTTCGGATCGAACTCCCAGTGGCTATCGGTGCCGTCGTCGGTAACGGTGGCAGTCCACCCCTCGCCGGCGTCGCCGGAGTAGGTGTGCTCGCCGCTGCCGCCGTCGTTTCCGCCATCGTTGCCACCATCGCCGCCGTCACCGCCGTCGCCACCGTTTCCGCCGTCGCCGCCGTCTCCGCCGCCGGTATCGTCGCCGGTGGACGTGGCCATCGAGTTCGCGGGCACGTACAGCTCGGTCCCGTCGGAGAACGTCACCGTCGTGCCGGCGTCGTCGGCGTTGTAGGCGACGTAGGTGCGCTCGGTGCCGTCGCTGAACACCTGATAGAACGGCGTGTCCGCGGTGGCGGTCCCGTCCGGCGCACCCATCTCGTGGAGGTTGTAGAGCCAGTGGTACGTCTGAGCGCGCGTGTGGCCGGCTTCGACCTCATAACTGTTCTTCCGCGCTTCGAACTTGTCGACGGCGTCCTGACTGTCCGAAAACGCCCGATACATCCACATGAGGTCCGGCCAGTAGTCGAACTCGTCGGTTCCCTTGTTCGCGACGAGTTCGTTGTAATTCGCCTCGGGCGCCGCATCGTCCCAGCCGAGGTGCAACGAATAGCCGGCGAACGGCAGCCAGTTGATGCCGTGGATCGCCTCCTCATCGGCGGTCCACCAGGTCGCGTAGGCGTAGCCGCCACCCCACACCATGCCGGCGGTATCGTAGTCCCACGAGTCGGGATGGCTGTCGTCGTCCGCGTCGAACCAGTACTCGTGGACGGCGTGGAGTTCGGTCGTGTAGAGGTAGATACCGAAGTCCCGCAGTTCCTGATTGCCGGTGTACTCGCCCCACTCGATGATCGCCGCGTACGCGTTGAGTGCCTCGGAGGACGACTCCTGATTGTTGCCGTCGGCGAACTCGGCGCCGCCGCCCTCCGCCCAAGAGTGCCCGCAGTAGGGACTGAAGTTTCGAGCAAACGGGAACATGTCGTCATCCCGGCTCGGGTTCGCGTAGTCGCGGATCAGGTGTTCGACCATGCCGCCCCACTCGCTGTCGGCCGCCCAGCCGGGATCGGTACGCGCAATCTCGGCGGCTGCGCGGACGTAGTAGCCGTAGTGGAAGTGGTGGTCGGACAGCGACGAGGCCGACCCGTGGCTCTCGGGATAGCCCAGCAGCGACCCCCAGTTATCGTCGTAGTAGAACAGTTCCTCCGAGCCGCTCTCTGCCTGGAGCCACCCCTCGAGGTGACTCCGCAGGGAGCCGACGATTTCGTCGCGCTTGCCGGTCTGGCCGAACTGTTCGGCCAGCGCCTTGCTCTCGACCAGGCGGCCGTAGTCCTTGCCGACGTTGTACGTGTCGGGCCCCTCGATCGAGGTGTCGATTTCCTGGATGTAGCCCTGTAGCTCCGCGACGTCGTAGCTCCCCTCGTCCGGCAGGAACGGCAGCATGCCGCCGTAGTCGTAGGTCGTCGAGAATGACGGCCCGGCGACGACGCGCATCTCCCCGCGGGGCGACGTGTAGGTCGGTCCCAGCGTCTCGTCGTCACTGTACTTCCACTGGTGGGGATGCAACGCGGTGATCGTCCCCGTCGCCGCGCTTTCGGGTTTGTCGTCGGTTTCGAAGGTATAAGTCGTGTGGACCGCGGCGTTCGCCTCGTCGTACTCCCAGTCGACGCGGGTGTCGGTGACGAAGTTGTACGCGTACGTTTCGGCGGTCTCGAGGAAGCCGGATTCGGGGAGGACTGCGACCGAGCAGTACCCCGCACCGCCGAGGTCGTTGACGAGCGTGTCGGTGCCGACGCCCGACCAGCTCGTTCCGGACGGCGCGAAGAGCCCGTAATGGTGGCCGTCGATCGTGACGCCGAGGACGTTCCCCTCGTCGGCCCAAACTTCGGGCGCCGCGTCGAAGGTGATCTCGGCGCCGCCGCCCGCGTACTCGCAGAACACGAACGGGGAGCCCTGCGCGAACGTCGCGCGCAGCGTCGTTGCGGTCCCGGCGCCCCAGACCGCGTCGACCGACCAGTCGCCGTGATCGTCGAGGCGCGCGTCCGCGAAACTGTCCGCACCCGTGTGTCCAATGGTTAGATCGCGCCCCTGATTGTCCATCACCGTCGTCGAGCCGTCGATCCACTCGGTCGGGTTCTTCACGAGGAAGCCGTCTTCTTCCGCCCGGAGCATGAGCGGCTGGGAGAACATGTTCTCCGAAAACGCGTTCCAGACCAGGCTCGACCACCAGTCGTTAGTCGGAACGGGTTCGTCGCTGAAGCTCGCCGTCGCCCAAATAGCGTCCTGCGGCGCCTCCGCACCTGCGGGTAACGTCGTCGTGTAGCTGCCGTTCCCGACCGTCACGTGATCGTTTGCGCTCACCGTGCCGGTCGCGCCGATCGCACCGGCGGCCGAGGTAGCCCCGATCAGTTTACAGTAGGTTCGCCGCGAGACGTCGCTCGAGTTCGGTTTGCTGTCGGTTCCATCGTCGTCGGACGGACGTTCGTCGTACATGCGTATCGACCGATAGCGCCGTGCGTGACCCGCCGGAGACTCCTCGTTGTTACCGCATCGCTGCTTGCTGGAGAGTCGCCGGCAGTGGCACGCTGTGGATCGCTACCACTACCCATTTTCAGATAATATCTATTATATTTTTCCACTAGATATAATGGGTCGCTGCGGCGGGAAAAGCGAACGACGAACACTTCTAACGTTCAAACACAGTCACTGTAAGCAACTGAGCGGCCGGCTTCCGTGTTGCGTGTCGAAAACGCCGGAGCGATTGCGAGAGCCTCGAGTCGGCTCCTGGACGTCAATTCCTACTCTATCTTATAGTTCATTTTTCCATGAAGGAGAGTGAACAATCAGTAGACTAGAACAGGACAAATTAGACAGTTATATATCATGTTCAGGGAGAATAGACAAAAATAATAGATATTCGTTGGCGAGGTAGTGAGCTATAACCGCGTGACGCAGGCAGCCGATCGTCGAAGAGCCGCATATGAGCCAGATGAGTTACAGCCATACGCCTGTAAATCCCACGTGTAAATCTTCACTCGAACTACTGTTCAATGATGTTGAAGCGAAGTTCAACGAGCGGCGCGAGGGGCCGTGAGCTGGGCGGGTTCCGAGTCGGTTCGACGGGAAAACGGAAAGCGGTTAGTGCCGATGTGGAAAACGACCCCTAAAAACAACTCTCGACGGCCAGTCTCCGCCTTCCGTTCACTATATCTGAACCGAAAGTACATCGGATAGCGGCGACGCTGAAGACGAGACGTACTGCGGCAACTGCGGGGACCGCAGCAGCCAGTATCGGTCGTCACCCGCCGGAACCGATCGAGCGAAACGGTTCCAAACGAACGTTGGACCGAATTTATCGGACGTTCGTTCACTATCGTATAACGAATTCGGTCCACTTGCGGCAGTTACACCTTCAGGGAATTTTATAGTGCTGGTTACCACATGACGTGGTATGGCACCGACGATCACGCGGATCGAAAGTCGGGAATTCGAGTACCCGCTCGAGGATATCGGGACCGACGAGCACGGGTTCAATCTCGTCTACGAGCCCGGCGAGACGACGTGGCGGAAGCTGTTCGGCATCAAGGTCCACACCGACGAGGGGATCGCCGGCGAGTACGTCGGCGGGAACTCGCCGGGCGCGGCCCAGATCAACATGTTCGCCGACTACCTCGTCGGGAAGAACCCGCTCGAGCGCGAGAAACACTGGAGCGAGATCAAACGGGCCCTGCGAAAGTACGATCGGATGGGAATCGGACCGGTCGACATTGCGCTGTGGGACTTCGCTGGGAAGTACTACGACGCGCCGATCCACGAACTGCTGGGGACCTACCGGGAGTCGATCCCGGCCTACGCTTCGACCTACCACGGCGACGAGAACGGCGGCCTCGACTCGCCCGAGGCGTTCGCCGACTTCGCCGAAGAGTGTCTCGAGCGCGGGTTCCCGGGGTACAAGATTCACGGCTGGGGCGGCAGCGACGCGAGTCGCGACCTCGATCGCGAGATCGCGTCGATCGAGGCGGTCGGCGAGCGCGTGGGCGACGAAATGGACCTCATGTTCGATCCGGCCTGCGAGTACGAGACCTTCGCCGATGCACTCAAAGTCGGTCGCGCGCTCGACGAACACGGCTTCCTCTGGTACGAGGATCCCTACCGGGACGGCGGTATCTCCCAGCACGGCCACCGGAAGCTCCGGGAGCAACTCGAGACGCCGATCCTCCAGACGGAGCACGTTCGGGGGCTCGAGTCCCACGCCGATTTCGTGGCGAACGGCGGCACCGACTTCGTCCGCGCGGATCCCGAGTACGACGCGGGAATCACGGGTGCGATGAAGGTCGTCCACATGGCCGAATCGTTCGGACTGGACGTCGAGTTCCACGCGCCGGGGCCGGCCCAGCGCCACTGTATCGCGGCGACGCGGAACACGAACTACTACGAGATGGCGCTTGTCCACCCGGAGTGTCAGAACACGCAGCCGCCGGTGTACGAGGGCGGGTACTCCGACATGATGGATACCGTCGACGAGAACGGTCACGTCACCGTTCCGGACGGCCCCGGGCTCGGCGTCGACTACGACTGGGACTACATCGAGGAGAACCAGACCGGCCAGTTGCACGTCTACGAGTGATCCCCGATGACCTATACGGCAGGCATCATCGGGACGGGCGGCATCGCCGGCATGGGCATTCTCGGCATGCACGACGAGGAACGGATCGGCCGCGAGAAGATCACGGCCAGTCACGCCGGCGGTTTCGACGCCCAAGACGAGATCGAACTCGTCGCCATCACGGACGTCGACGAGTCGAAACTCGGGCAGTTCGGCGACGCCTGGGAGATTCCTCCCGGTCGGCGGTACGTCGGCCACGAGGCGATGCTCGAGGCGGAATCGCTCGATATCGTTTCGGTCTGTACGCCCTCCTACCTCCACCACAGACACGTCGTAGACGCGGCGCGGTCGGCGGCCGACCCCGACCTCATCTGGTGCGAGAAACCGATCGCCTCAGCGGTCACCGACGCCCGCGAGATGGTTACGGTCTGCGAGGAGACGGACACCGAACTGCTCGTGAACCACTCGTTTCGCTTCACGGAGAAGCTCCAGCAGCTTCGCACCCTCGTCCAGGAGGACGGAATTCTCGGCGAGCCGCTGTCGGTAACCGCGCAGTTCCGCATGGAGCTACTCCGGAACTCGACGCACCTGCTCGACACGCTCGTCTACCTCCTCGACGCCCGCGCGAGGACCGTCTCAGGGTACGTGAACGGCGACAACGAGGCCGTCGACGATCTCGAGGCCGCCCGGGAGGTCGACGACGCCGGCGGCGGCGGCTTCGTCGTGATGGACGACGACACCTTCGTCACCGTCGACTGTACGATCCCCCGCGACAGTTCCTCGATGACGCTGCAGTTTATCGGCGACGCGGGGAAACTCTATCTGAACAACGACGACGGCGAGTGGCGCTACTGGCGCCTCGAGGACGGCGAGCACGTCGAAGCGTCGCTTCCGGGTATCGAGGGGTCGTGGACCTGGGAGGACGATTACGAGCGCGCGTTCGCAAACGCCGCCGCCCACATCGTCGACGTGCTCGAGGGCCGGGCCGAAAACGGGTCGACAGGAGTCGAGGCGACGCGGTCGCTCGAGATCATCATCGGGCTCTACCTCTCACATCACTCGGGAGGGCAGGTCGAGATTCCGCTGGCACGGCCGCTGCGAGACGTTCGCGTGACCTCGTGGTGAGGGGTCCAGTGAGTAGGGGAAGTGAACTCGAGGAGCTGGATCGAAACGGATGCGGCGAATTCGGACCGCTACTGGAGGTTCCCGCCGCCGCTGACGCGGACGATCGTCCCGACGACGTACGACGCGGCGTCGCTACAGAGGAACAGGACCGCGTCGGCGACGTCTCGCGGCTGGCCGAGTCGACCCAGGGGCCGTTCGTCGCCCCACTCCTCGAGCACGTCCTCGGCGGTCCGCTCCGACTTCGCCGCGGCGATCTGCTCGGCTTCGTACCGGAGCTGCCGGGACTCGGTGACGTCAGTCGAGACGGCGTTCATTCGAATCCCCTCCTGCGCGAGCTCGTGTGCCATCCGCCACGTGAGCCCGTTGACCGCCGTTTTCGACGTTCCGTACAGGCCGCGCCCGCCCGTCCGCCGGTCGCCCGTCTGGCTCGTCACGTTTACGATCGCGCCCTCGAGATCACGTTCGAGCATGTGCCGTGCGACGCGTTGCGAGGCGTAAAACTGCGCGCGAACGTTGACGTTCATCGCCGCCTCCCAGTCCTCGAGGGAGGCCGTCACCATCGACTCCTCCTCGGGCCAGACCGCGGCGTTGTTGACGAGGACGGTGATCTCGCCGAACGCGTCGATCGACCGGTCGACGAGCCGGTCGATCGTGTCGGGACTGGAGAGATCCGCCGAGACGCCGATAACGCGTCCCTCGCCCAACTCGTCGAGTTTCGCAGCGGTCTCCTCGACGTCGTCCGCAGTCCGCGCGTTGACGACGACGTTCGCGTCGGCTTCGGCGAACGCTTTTGCGATGCCGCGGCCGATACCGCTCGTCGAACCGGTGACGACCGCCGATTCCCCGCGGTAGTCGTACGTCGTCCGTCCGACCATACGAACCGTACGTTGGGATGACATATATAACTACCCTCGAGACCGGACGCTCGAGCCTCACTACGGCGTAGATTACCTACCTGCGTTATCCTCCTCTTACCTGCCGATACCGTTATAGAGCCGGTCAGTCGTGGTAGTCGGTAGACCGTTCTGACCATAATATATCGTTTCACAATGTGAAACCAAAGTTTTTGTATAATGGATAACAATATCCATGGTATGTCCCCAAAAGCGGCCAACCCGATCAAATCGACAAAAACGACGTTTCGAATCATCGAGGCGCTCAAGGAACTCGACGGCGCCGGGGTGACGGAACTTGCCGAGCACCTCGATCTCCCCAAGAGCAACGTCCACAATTATCTCAGTACGCTCGAGGAGGAGGAGTACGTGGTCAAGGAGGGGACGACGTTTCACGTCGGCATTCGGTTTCTGGAACTGGGCGCCTACGCCCGCAGTCGGCGGGACCTGTACGATATCGCCCGGCCGGAAATGGACAAGATCGCCGAGAAAGAGGGAGAGCTAGTAAACCTCCTCGTCGAGGAGCACGGTCGGGGGACCTACGTCTACCGCGTCGCCGGCGACGACGCCGTCGAGGTCGACGCCCACGTCGGCACGCGGGTCTATCTCCACTGTACGGCGCTCGGAAAGGCGATCCTCGCACATATGCCAGAAGAGCGCGTCGAGGAGATCATCGACCAGCACGGGCTGCCGAAGATTACCGAGAACACGATCACGGACCGGGAGGCGCTCTACGCCCGACTCGAGCAAGTCCGCAAGCAGGGGGTCGCCTTCGACAGAGAGGAGCGACTCGAGGGGCTCTGTTGCGCCGCGGCACCGATTCGCAGCGACAGCGGTCGCGTCCTCGGCGCGCTCTCGATCTCGGGACCGACGACCCGGGTACAGGGCGACCGCCTCGAAGAAGAGATTCCGTCGCTGCTCGAGCAGGCGACGAACGTGATCGAACTTAACATTACGTACTCCTGATCATCGACTACTGCAGTCGTTCGTGATACTCCGGCCGAGCGCTGCCGCAACGATGATAGTCGAGGCTAGTGCCGAAAGCTGTCGACGATCGCGAGCGATTTACCGATCGATCGTCACGCTGGTTTCGGTCCCGTCGTAAGTGACCGTCGCCTGCGGCTCGTGTTCGTCGACGCCGATCCCGCGGCCTTGGCCGCCGTCGACCACAACCACGTGCAGGTCTCTGGTTTCGACCAGCTCGGGGAACGATCCCTCCCGCTCGCGGACCGCGAGCTCGCTCGCGCCGTCGTCCCACTCGAGGGGTGTGACGGCGTAGGCGCCGTCCTCGTAGTCGTAGCCGTCGCCGGCATCCTCGTAGACGTCGAACGAGCCGTCGTGACCGGGATAGACGCGCACGTGCCACGGTGCGTCGGGCCGCTCCTCAGTGTGCTGGACGACCGGCCCCATCGGCAGAACGCTGCCGGCGCGGACGAACAGCGGGAGCTTCTCGAGGGGCGCATCCGCGATGATCGTCTGCCCGCCTTCGTAGCGCTCGCCGGTCCAGAAGTCGTACCACTCGGTTCCCTCGGGGAGGTAGACCTCGCGGGCCTTCGCCCGACCCTCAAGGGGCGTCGAGTCGGGGCCGTAGTACATCGGTTCGGTGACCGGACAGACCAGCAGCGACGGACCGAACATGAACTGATCGGCGATGTCGTGAACGCGCTCGTCCTCGCGGAAGTCGAAGGCGAGGTGGCGGAACATCGTGTAGTCGCGGTGGGTCTCCCAGCCCGCCAGCGAGTAGATGTAGGGAAGTAAGCGGTAGCGCAGTTCGTCGAATTTCACGAGCGTCTCGTAGAACCGGTCGCCCGGTTCGCCGAAGCGCCACATCTCGCGGGGCGTGTTCGTCCCGTGCGAACGGAACAGCGGCAGGAAGGTACCGAACTGGAACCAGCGAGTGTAGAGCTCACGGTAGCCGAGGTCCTCGTAGCCGTCGTTGAAGTCGCCGTTGGCGTAGAACTCCTCGTCGGTATTGTCTTCGACGAAGAACGCGCCGATGTCGAGCGTCCACTTCGGATTCCCGGTCGCGGTGAACTGCAGGCCGTCGGCGAGCTGTTTCTCGAGTCGGTCCCAGGTCGCCTCGATGTCGCCCGACCACGTGATCGCGCCGTAGCGCTGCTGGCCCGGATAGCCGCTGCGGGTCAGGTTGAGGACGCGCTTGTCTTCGGTCGTCGATCGCTGACCTTCGTAGAGCCCTTTCGCCTGATACAGCGAGTACGCGTTGATGTAGGCCGGATCGAAGACCTGCTTGTAGTCGCCCGTGATCAACGCGAGCCGCTGGGCGGGCTCGAGGGGGCGCTCGAGGCCCCAGTCGGGGTTGTACGGCTCCGTCGAGTCTGCCCACCAGGCGTCGACGCCGTGTGAGAACAGTCCCTCGTCGGCCTGTTTCCAGTACAGTTCGCGAGCGTCCTCGTCGAAGACGTCGTAGTAGTTGACCTCGTTGTCGGGCGCCGAGAGGTCGCCATCGTCGAGCAGGTGGCCCGCTTCGGCCATCTCCTCGTAGTTCTCGCCGGTGATCATGTTCGGCCAGATGGAGATCATCAGCCGAACGTTGCGCTCGTGGAGATTCTCGGTCAGCGCGTCGGGATCGGGGAAGCGCTCCGGCTCGAAGGACTTCTGTCCCCACTGGCCCCAGTCGCCCCCGGGACCGCCCCACTCTTCGAAGTCGGGGTCGTCGTCGGTCGAGTCGGGCCAGTACTGCCAGTCCTGCACGATGCAGTCGATCGGGATCTCCCGGTCGCGGTACTCGTCGACGACCTCGAGCAGTTCGTCCTGGCTCTTGTAGCGCTCTTTCGACTGGACGTAACCGTAGGACCACTTCGGGAGCATCGCCGCCGTCCCCGTAAGCTGGCGGAAGCCGGAGACGATCTCGTCGAACGCCGGCCCGTAAACGACGTAAAAATCGAGTTCATCGACGCACTCCGACCAGAAGTACGTCCCGTGGCGGTCGTCGTGGAACGTCGACAGCGAGTAACTGTCGAACAGGAGGCCGTACCCCTGCGTCGAGACGAAGACCGGCATCGCAACCTTCGTGTTGTGCTGGTAGAGGTGCTGGTCGTGTCCACGGTAGTTTGCGATGCCATCGTCGTGCTGGCCGAGCCCGTAGATCGCCTCGTCGTCGGAAAACTCGAGTTCGAGCGTCGTCGCGTAGGCCTCGCGGTCGAGCGTGTCGTGCGGCGAGGCGGCGTTCTCGCCGGCCATCGCCTCGACGTCGACGGGATCCAGCCGTCGGCCGCCGTCGCTCGGTTCCCGGACGAGGCGGTCGCCGTCGGCGTCCCGGTACGTGAGCGCGCCGGTGTCTTTCTCGAGGTCGACCCGCAGCGCCGCGGTCTCGAGGGAGATGGTCGACTCGGTTTCGGCGAGCGACCAGTCGGCGTCGCCGGACTGCTCGACGATCATCGGGCTGTCGGTCGCCGGCTCGGTGAGCGGTTCGCTTCCGACGACGACCCTGACGATCGCGTCGTCGACGACCTGTAGTTTGAGGATGCCCTCCGCGGTCCGAATGCACGGACCGTCGGCTTCCGAGCGCAGGAGTTTACACTGCATGCGCGTACAGGCGTGCTCCGATCCCTTTACTGTTACTCTGCCAATACGTACGCGCGAAAAGACGGTCGGTTCGGTGAACACGAGCGGGGCGAGAGCGTCCCCTCGCAGCGGACGGCCACTGGCGTACCCGGCTGAGCGGTCTCGATCGGGCGGCCGTCGAGCGTCGACCGATCACTCGAGTCGGATCGTGTTGACGCGTGCGTCGCCGCCGCGAACGACGACGTAGAGTTCCCGATTATTGCCGGTCGCTTGCTCGAGCGACAGCGTGTATTCCTCGTACTCGTATACACCGCCAGTTGGCGGGGCTTCCGCCCGACCGAGTACGGCACCGGATGGCGAGTCGCGTCGGAGTTCGACCGTCACCGCACTATCGCCGCCGTTGGCGACCGAGACGGTCGCTTCCGTCGGTTTGTCCCGCAGATCGACGTCGTGGAAGGCGACCCACGAGCCGTCAGTCATCCCGACGACCGTTCCCTCGTAGCGCGAGCGGTCGAGCAGTTCGATCTCGTCCCACGACCAGTCGTCGGCGTCGACGGCCCGCGTCGTCTCGGAGAGGTCCCGCGGCGGGATCTTCTCGCCGTCGACGCGGATCGATCCCTGTACCCGGATGTCGTCGGATGCCGAGCCGACGAGCACCGAGTGGGTCGCCCGTTCGACGACCCGCTGTTGGCGGGTGACGTCCCAGAACGAGAACTCGTCGTATTCGATCTCGAACTCGACGGTCGTGTGCTCGCCCGGCTCGAGGTGGACGCGCTCGAAGCCGCGCAACTCTTTTTCGGGCTGGTCCGTTCGGGACTGGCGCTGGCTGGTGTAACACTGGACGACCTCGTCGGCGGCCCTCGAGCCGGTGTTGGTCACGGAGACGCTGATCGTCGCCGTCTCGCCCGCTTGGAGCGGCGCGCTCGGGGAGACCTGCAGGTCGCCGTACTCGAAGCTGGTGTAGGTGAGGCCGTGTCCGAACGCGTAGAGGGGGTCGTCCTGCCCGTACCGGTATGTCATTCCCGTCTCGGCGACGTTGTACTCGGTGATGTCGGGCAGGCGGTCGGCCGACCGGGGCCAGGTCTGTGTCAGGCAGCCGCCGGGGGAGACGTCGCCGACCAGGACGTCGGTCAAGGCGCGTCCGGTTTCTTGCCCGGCGTGGCTGGTCCACAGCATCGACGGGACGCGGTTCTCGACGCCCTCGAGGTGGACCGGGTAGCTGCTCTGCAGGACGACCGCGGTATCCGACTGGGCGTCGCTGACCCGCTCGACGAGTTCCCGCTGGGAGTGGGGCAGGGCGAGGCGGTCGCGATCCTGCGTCTCGCGGCCGCCCATCAGGGGATGCGTCCCGACGGCGACGACGGCGGCGTCGGCGTCGCGGGCGGCCTCGATCGCGGCTTCGATCCCGTCGGTTCGGACCTCGATGCCGAACCGAGCGGCGTCGGACTGTTCCTCGGCAGCAGCCTGCAGAATCCCGTCCTCGACGGTCACGTAGTTGCCGCTGCTGGGATGGTGGAGGACGACCGAGCCGCCGACGTCGACGAACTCGAATGCCTCGTCGACGACCTCCCAGCCGCCCGGCCCCTCCGAGGAGTTGACCAGTTCGTCGCCGTCGACGGTCACGTACCGATTGTTCGCCGTCGACCGGAGCGTCCAGTGGTCGTCCGTCCACTGGATGCGCTCGAACAACTGGACGCTGGGCGCGTCGTTGCGCTGGAGGCTGAGACCGCCGCCGCCCTTGCCGACGCTGGCCGACACGTAGTCGCCGGAGGACTGCTCTCTGAGCGCGATCCGATCGGCGCCGACGTCGGTCCGGAGCTGGTCGGGCCCGAACCGGTCGCGCATTCCCTCGCGGAGGGTGATCCGGTACGGCATCGTGCCGCTGTACCAGTCCTCGAAGACCCGGTCGGAGAGCGGACCGACGACGGCCACGGTGTCGTCCTCGGACAGCGGGAGCGCACCGTCGGCGTCGTTTTTGAGGAGGACCGTCCCCTTCCGCGCCGCCTCCCGGGCGAGTTCGCGGTGGTCCTCGTGGCCGAGGACTTCCTCGGTGAGGTGGGCGTAGGGATCCTCCGAGGGATCGAGGAACGTTCCGAGCAGCGAGCGGACGGTCAATACGTGGCCGGCGGCCCGATCGATGTCATCCTCCTCGAGATGGCCTTCCTCGAGCGCGCCCAGCAAGGCGTCGGTCGTCGTCGAGTTGTCGGCGTCGAACTCGGTGAAGCTGTCGAGTCCCGCCAGCACCGCGGCGGCGCGCGCTTCCGCGTCCGAGTCGAAGTACTCCTGCGCGCCGGTGAGGTTCAACGGCGCCCAGGCGTCGCTGACGTTCATGATCGCGTTCGGGTCGGGCGCCCACTCGCGGATCGGATCGCTCAGCAGCGGCGAGGCCGTCATCGGCCGGCCGTTGACGACGTTGTACGAGGCCATGACGCCGACCGCGGTACCCGACTCGATCGGGTCGCGGAAGAAGGGAAGGTAGTAATCGCGCAGGAGTCGGGGCGGCATCTCCGCGTTGGTCGTCGTCCGCTCGGTCTCGTTGTTGTACCCGATGTAGTGTTTGAGTATCGGCGCCGTCTTGAGATAGTCCGGATGGTCGCCGGTCAACCCGTCCGTGTACGCCGTCGCGATCTCGTTTGTGACCAGCGGATCTTCCGCGTACCCTTCCTCGTTGCGGCCCCAGCGGGGATCCCGGAGCGGGTCGACCGTCGGCGACCAGACGTTGAGCCCGACGCCGCCGTCGGTCGCGTTGTGCATCGCGCGTACCTCGTCCCCTACTGCGTCGCCGATTCGTCGAACGAGGTCCGGATCCCACGTGCTCCCGAGGCCGATCGCCTGCGGGAAGACGGTCGCCTCGCCGAGCCAGGCGACGCCGTGCAGCGCCTCCGTCCCCGTCCGGAACGCGTCGAGCCCCGCCCGATCGATCGGGGGCTGGTACTGGTGGAGCAACGAAACCTTCTCTTCGACGGTCAGTCGCTCGAGGACGGCTGCAACCTGTTCGTCAAAGGGTGGCCCCGTCTCGCCGTCTGTTTCGTTCCCGCTCGCTGCGGTCCCGTCATCGTCCGATCTGGCAGTGGTTGCTCCGGTAACGAGCGGCAAACTCGTTCCGGCGCCGATACTCGCAAGTAGGCGTCTGCGTTGCTTGCTAACCATTGGTATGGGATACTCCGGTTACACTATCCGCCATCGATGCTAAAAATATACCTATTTAATTCAAATATGAAGGTGAGAAATAAATAATCGGTCCGGTCAGATCGCGGTTTTAGCCGAACGACGGTTCGTCGACCGGGCCAGCGAGTGCTCACTGGGAAAAGCCGAATACTCGACGCTCGAGCGGAGCGACCCTCGACAGTACGAATATTTATGTAGCTGAGTTATGATATTCTGAGCATGGGTTCGGTTCGCTTGGAGAACGTGAGCAAGCGGTACGGCGACGTCACGGCCGTCGACGACATGACCCTCGAGATCGAGGACGGCGAGTTCATCTCGCTGGTCGGCCCCTCGGGCTGTGGGAAGTCGACGACGCTCGAGATGATCAGCGGCCTCACGACGCAGTCGTCGGGGAGCGTCTATATCGACGACGAAGACGTGACCGGGCTGCCGCCGAAGGACCGAGATATCGCCATGGTGTTCCAGAACATCGCCTTGTTCCCCCACATGGACGTCTTCGACAACATGAGCTACGGGCTCCGGATCCGGGGCACCGACGACGAGGTCATCGACCGCCGAGTCGACGACGCCGTCGAAACGCTGCAACTCGAGGGGATGCTCGACCGGATGCCCAGCGAGCTCTCCGGCGGGCAGCGCCAGCGCGTCGCGATCGGCCGCGCGATCGTGCGCGATCCGGAGGTGTTCCTCATGGACGAGCCGCTGGCGAATCTGGACGCCAAACTGCGGGTCCACATGCGGACGGAACTGCAGCGCATTCAACGAAAGCTGGACGTGACGGCGATCTACGTCACCCACGATCAGGAGGAGGCGATGACGATGTCCGACCGCGTCGCGATCATCAACGGCGGCGTGCTCCAGCAGATCGCCCCGCCGCTTACGTGTTACAACGAACCGGCGAACCTGTTCGTCGCCGGCTTCATCGGCTCGCCGTCGATGAACTTCATCGAAGGGAGCGTCGCGAACCGTCGCTTCGAGTCGGAGACGGTCACCGTCGACGGCGTCGGCCTCGAGGAGGCAGATGTGGATGCGGATGCAGATGGAGTCACGCTCGGCGTTCGGCCGGAGGACATCTATCCCGAATCCGCACATCGCAACGGGGGGACGGCAGGGTCGGTCCGCGCATCGGTCGACGTGATCGAGCCGATCGGCGAACGAATGTATGTCTACCTCGTGCCGCAAACCGACGGCCGCGCCGACAACGAGGACGCTCCCCTCGAGCGGGACCACCTGCTGATGAGCGTCACGCCCGATACGGAAATCGAAGAAAACGAAGTGATCGACGTCACCTTCGATCAATCGAGCATCCATCTGTTCGATACCGCGACCGGCGACGCGCTCGTCCACGGGCTGAAACCCGAGCAGCAGCCGACGTCGTGAGACGGGCCGAAGAACAGTGGAGTGAGAGGGGTAGCAGCTGGGGCAGTAGCACGAACGATAGTATTCGGAGAGGATAGCAAATCATGTTCAATGGAAACATATATGTATCTACTGCAGGACGATACTGTGTATGCCTGACAGCTACAGCAGCCCGACCGGGCGGACTGTGCGCAGTTCGATTCGGCGACGACGGTTCGTGAAACTCGCCGGTGCGACGGGAATGACGGCGAGTTTCGCAGGCTGTTTCGGCGGCAGCGACGACGGTGCGTCGGTACTACAGTTGACCGCCACGAACGAGTGGCAGAACAACAGCGACGCGATTCAAGAGGCGCTGTACGACGCCGGCCTCTCCGAGGACATCCAACTCGAGATGATCAGCGGCGGGGAGAACACCGACGAGATGCAAAACCAGTACTCCCAGTGGCTCAACTCCAACCAGGAGCAACCCGACCTGCTGGCGTTCGACAGCGGCTGGACGCTGCCGTTTATCGTGCGGGGGCAGATACTGAACCTCGAGGGCGAACTGTCCGACGACGTTATCGAGACGGTCCGCAACGACTACTTCGAGCAGAGCGTCAACTCCGTGACGAGCCAGGACGGTGAGCTGTACGGCGTGCCACTGTATCCGGACTTCCCGACGATCCAGTACCGGAAAGATCTGGTCGAAGACGCCGGCTACGACTGGGAGCAGTACAGCACCGATCCGCTGTCGTGGGAACAGTTCTCCAACGAACTCGCGGACGTCTACGAGCAGTCCGACGTCGACTACGGCTTCAACTGGCAGGCCGCGTCCGAGATTCAACTCGGCTGCTGCGTATTCAACGAGTTCCTCACGTCGTGGGGCGGCGGGTACTTCGGCAATCCCGAGGAAAACCTCTACGGGCCGGTCGGCGACCGTCCCGTGACCGTCGACGAGGAACCCGTCCTCGAGTCGCTCCGGATGGCCCGAACCTTCATCCACGGGACGGACGCACCCGATACGCTCGACGCGTTCGCCGGCGGTATCACGTCCGAAGAGGCGTTCCAGTGGGGACTGTCGCCCTCGATGAGTCCGTTCACCGACCGCAACGCCGTCGCGCTGCGGAACTGGCCCTACTCGATCAACATCAACGGGGCCGACGACGCGCTCGGCGAGGACATGGGCGTGATGCCGATGCCCTACGGCGTCCCGGAAGGCGAGGGCGAGTATCCCGGCACCGGCGGCTCTATCGGCGCGCTCGGCGGCTGGAACTACTGTATCAACCCCAACACGACCCAACTCGAGGACTGTCTCGAGTTCCTCGAGGTGCTGACAAGCGAGGAGTTCCAGCGGCGAAACTTCGAACTCGTCGGACACATCCCGCCCCGACCGGACGTCCTGGAGAACTCGGGAGACGTCCCGGTCATGGGTCGGTACCTCGACGCGCTCTCCTACGCCGGGGATCACACGATGGCCAGACCCGTGACGGAAGTCTGGGACCAGCAAGTCGACCCCGTCGCTCAGGAGGCGAACGCCGCGCTGATGGGAGACTCGGGCGTCGAGGAAGCGATGTCGAGCCTCGCCGATCGACTGAGCGATATCGAGGCCGAGCACAGCGACTCATGAGCGCCGAGGACAGCACGACGGCATCGCGAGTCGAACCGTCGACGAGCCGGTCGCGGTACCGCGTCGATCGCACGCTGCTGAACTGGCTCGAGCGCCGCAGCGACACGCAGTTCGTCTACATGATGTTGCTCCCCGTGTTCGCGCTGCTGGGGACGATGGCCATCTGGCCGCTGCTGTACACGGGCAACATCTCCCTGCACGCGGACAACGTCGCCGGGGCGAATCCCGTCGGCGACTTCGTCGGTCTAGAAAACTACGTCGAGATTCTAACCGGGCAAGCGAACCTTCAACGGCCCTTCTTCAGCCTCTCGAATCCGTTCACCAGCGCCGTGCCCGTCACGCTGCTCTACACGGTTAGCGCAGTCGCCATCGAGACGGTGCTCGGATTCGGGATGGCGCTGATCCTGAACAAGGAGTTTCGCGGCCGCCGGTGGGCTCGCGTCGCGTTGATCCTCCCGTGGGCGGTCCCGATCGTGATCCAGGGGATGATTTTCTACCTGATGTTCCAGCCGTCGATCGGATTCGCGGTCGGCCCGCTCAACGAGTTGGGACTCATCTCGACGACGCCGCTGGCCAACAGCCAGGACGGGCTGTTCGTCGCCGTCGTTGCCGATATCTGGAAGCAGTCGGCGTTCATGGCGCTGCTGATCCTCGCGGGGCTGCAGAGCATCGACCGGAGCCTCTACGACGTCGCCGAGGTCGCGGGCGCCTCGCGGATCCAGCAGTTCCGAACGATCACGTTCCCGCTCGTCCTCCCGGCGCTGCTCGTCGCGCTTCTGTTCCGAACTATCGGCGCGCTCAAGGTGTACGGCCTCGTCGAATCGACGGCCGGCTGTAACACCGTGCCGACGCTGAGTTGCCTCGTGATCGACCTCTGGAGCGGGAACCGATACGGCTCCGCCGCAGCTGTCGCGTTCATCATCGCTGCACTCATCGGGGTCTTGCTGCTCGGGTATCTGGTCCAGATCCGTCGCCAAGAAAACGGAGGGCAATAGCATGGCAGACGCATCAACTACCGCATCCACGTCTACCGAAAGCAAAAACGTCCTCGAGCGAACCGCCAGAAAAGCGATCCGCGATCCCGATACCGTCTACCGGTGGCTCACCTACGTCGGACTCGGCTTTTTCCTGACGGTGTCGCTGTTCCCGTTCTACTGGCTGTTCGTCCTCGCGCTGACGCCGACCAATCAGATCGCCGATATGGGAGTCGTCCCGAAAGGATTCAATCCCGGCGCATTCCTCGAGGTGTTCGAGACCGTCCCCTTCCACCTCTACATCCTGAACAGCGTCGTCATCGCCGCGCTCTCGACGATCATCGTCCTGTTCGTCGGGAGTATCGCCGGCTACGTCTTCGGCCGATACGAGTTCCGCGGTCGCACGCCGCTGTTGCTACTGACCCTCGTGATCTCTTACTTCCCACCGGTCGCGTTCCTTATCCCGCTGTATCGGTTGTTCACCGGACAGGTCACCCTGATCGGCCTCGAGTCGCCCGAACTCTACAACACGCCGTGGAGTATCGTCATGCCGCTGAGCGCCATCACGATGCCGCTGATCATCTTCCTGCTGACGACGTTTTACCGGCAGATTCCCGACGGACTCGAGGACGCCTCTCGAATCGAGGGGTCGACGCGGATCGGCGCCCTCTGGCGAATCATCGTGCCGCTGTCCGCACCGGGCGTGGCGACGGCCGGGATTTTGACCTTTATCATCGTCTACAACGAGTTCTTCTTCTCGTATCTGATGGTCACGGGCACCCCAGATGACTGGGCGCCGATTCTCCACGGAATCTTCGCCTTCCAGGGGACACAGCAGGTCGAGTACAACCTGATGGCCGCGGCGAGCATCATCGGCGTGATCCCGATGGCAGTGATCGTCATGGTGGCCCAGGAGCGCATCGTGAGCGGGCTCACGCAAGGGGCGCTCAAGGAGTGATCGATAGATCGCGTACACTCAGCGAATACGAATCCGATTCGCTGAGAATCCACGAGATGGCCAACTTGAGAACCGAAATCGAAACCGCAGTCGTTCATCATCGGTGAACGGCACGTCCGTTACGGCGTACGGACCGTCTCCGCAGCGGTGTCGCTGATGATATTTTTACAATGGTACAGGTATAAACAATTCCGAACGATATCATTCCTCGTCAAATCCGCCGATCACTAGTATAAACGCGATTCGATAC
The DNA here is from genome assembly GCF_000217715.1 of Halopiger xanaduensis SH-6. Lineage (GTDB taxonomy): Archaea > Halobacteriota > Halobacteria > Halobacteriales > Natrialbaceae > Halopiger > Halopiger xanaduensis. Next base: position 53,946 of record NC_015658.1, on the reverse strand, counting down.
CGTTCACTAACATTGAACCCTGCCTACTCGAACTTCTGTGAACGCAACGTATTATAAATTCGGACCCTAGTTGCTAACTAGGATAGCGAGCGAAAACGGGCGAAAATGGCGGAATCACGGGAGTTTTGATCGAATTCGATACCAGAGCGAGACTAGACGTATTCAGACCCTAGGATCCCGCATGAAAGCACTCCCGCGTAGCAGACCGACGCACTCGGCCTACGATGTTACTGAGAATCCGACGGGACGCCGTTACCGGAAGCTAACTCCCGATAACTCATGCAGTTGGGACAGCCGTTTATCTCCCCGCTGTTAGTCCCGAATACCTGGACAAATCGACTGGTAACGTGCGCACCGCAGCAATTACACTCGTTCATATTCGTATCAACTGTTGTTAGCATAAACGTCATTTCGACTGTAAAAATGTTATCGATACACGTCCAGCACTAGGACGACACCCGGATCAAAGTCGTCCACAATCGAAACTAGTGTTCGAATGTCAACCACTAGAGTGAACGACCGATAACTCGCTATGAACACGATCGGACGCGTTCGAGTCAGCGGACCGCTAGCGTCACGACTATAGCCGACAAACCGACTATTTGAGCGCCGGTCGATGTCTCGAGCCCGAGAATCGTCGCTCAAACCCGGAATTTGCTTCGGGAGAGACGGCGAACCTTCCGGGTGAACCGGCCGAGCGTCGCAGCGGCTTAGTCGAGAAGATCGAGTTCCTGGAGGAGGTCCCTCGTCGCCTGACGGACGGCGGCGTCGCTCTCGTAGGTCGGCTCCCAGCCGAGCGACTCGAGTTTCTCGATCGAGAGTCGCATCTTCGGTACGTCACCGGTCCAACCGCGGTCGCCGCCGGTGTACTCGTACGTCGGATTGAGCCCCATTTCCTCGCCGACGATGTCCGCGATCCTGGTCACCGACGTCGTCGTTCGCGTCCCAAGGTTGTAAATAGCGAAGGGGCGCTCCTCGTTTTCGAGAACGGTCGACATTGCGTCGATACAGTCGTCGATGTGCAGGTACGACTTCTCCTGGCGGCCGTTCCCGAGGATCGTAAGCGATTGCGGGTCCGACTGCAGCTTCTCGATGAAATCCGGAATAACGGCGCCGCGCAAGCGGGATCCGACGATGTTCGCGAAGCGGAACGTCCGGACGATCAGATCGTGCGAGTGGGCGTACGTCGAGCACAACCCTTCGTCGGCGAGTTTACTCGCCCCGTAGACGCTAATCGGCTCGAGCGGCCCGTAGTCTTCGGGCGTCGGCCGCGGTGCCTCCCCGTACACCGTCGACGTGGAAGTGTACACGAGCTCCGGGACGCCGGCGGCGTCCATCGCCTCGAGGACGTTGTAGGTCATCCGGGTGTTGGCGTCGAACTGCGCGCGCGGGCGATCGCTGTTAACCGCTTTCGAAGCGGCGAGATGGAAGACCCGATCGACGTCCGCCGTCAGAATGTCCTCGAGCGAGTCGGGATCGGTGAGATCGCGCCGGACGAACGTGGCACCGTCGGGAACCCACGCTTCGCGGCCGTTCGAACAGTTATCGACGACCGTCACGGTTGCACCGTCCGAGAGCAGTCGATCGGTCAGGTGCGATCCGATAAATCCGGCGCCGCCGGTAACGAGTACGTGCCGATCTGGCATACGCGATCACTGGTCTGACGTCTATTAAATCGTTCGTCGCCGGCCCTCGCCTAGGAAAGGCGATAAACTCGCCGGCCGCAAATGGGCACCCCGGCGAGGTGGAGCGGACTAGTCCGCGACCGAAATCGAAGCGCATCGACCGAACCGAAACCGGACTACGACGCGGGCGCTACGACGAACGATAGGGCGAACAGACCCGCTCGATGCCGTCCGAAAGCGTAATCGTCGGCTCCCAGCCGGTTTCCCGATGCATCTTGCCGGCGTCGGCGCACGTGTCGTGGACGTAGACGTCCGTCGGAATCGGGTTCTCGACGTACTCCGGTTCGATGTCGGTTCCGAGTTCCTCGTTGAGGAGTTCGACGAGTTCGTTGAAACTACAGGACGAGCCGGTGCCGAGGTTGTAGATGCCCGTCAGTTCGTGCTCGGCCGCTAACTCCAGCCCGCGAACGACGTCGTCGACGTGCGTGAAATCGCGGGTTTGGGTTCCGTCTCCGTAGATGACGGGCGACCGGCCGTTCGCGAGGTCGTCGGCGAACTGGGCGATCACGTTCGCGTACTCGCCCTTGTGCGCTTCGGCGCCCCCGTAGCCCTGATAGACCGAGAAAAATCGCATTCCGGCCACGTTCATGTCGTAGTGGTTCGCGAAGTACTCGCCGTACCGTTCTCGAGCGAGTTTCGACGCTTCGTACCCGGTGTTGACCGTGACGGGCATATCTTCCGGGGATAGCTCGGTCTGGCTCCCGTAGATGGACGACGTGGATGCGTACACGACCGTCTCGCAGCCGTCCGCGCGCGCCTGTTCGACGGTATTTACGAATCCCTCGACGTTCACGCGGGCGCCCGTCGTCGGATCGTCTTCGTGCATTGCGTACGAGGAGAGGGCCGCGAGGTGAAAGACGACGTCGACGTCCGTCGGAAGGTCGTCCGCGAGAACGCTCACGTTCCGAAACTCTACGTCGGAGTCGAGGTTCTGTTCGGTACCGAGATACTCGTCGTCGGCCACGATAACATCGTTGTCCGTCGCGAGGTGATTCGCCAGATTGGAACCGATGAATCCGGCACCACCCGTGACTAGGACGCGTTTGTCCTCCATACACCCGCCTACGGATGCATCCCATGTGAATCTACGGTCGGACTAGAAGTATCAGACATCGGTCCCGGCAGCGACTATCAAATATTCGAACCCGTCGTCTCGGTCAGCGATACGCGACCGAATCTGTGCGCTCACAGAACGGGATTTCGCTACCAGATTTGCGCATTCGGGGTACTGCAGTTCTCACAGACGACGGCAGTGTTTCCTTTGTATCGCTCCTGAGCGAGCCGCCCGTCGTTACAGAACGAACACTGACTGCCTTCGAGCCCCTCGATCACCGGATGTCGAAGGGACGGACTTTCTTGCTGGCTCATGGCCAGTACGAATTCCTCACTCACTCCATAATAATGTTCGTATTAGAACAACTATCCGATATATACAATCGAAATTCAGGATGTATTTTCCCGCACTAGTATGGAATATCGTTAAGAGGAGGCCGTTCGATATTCGTCCCGTAAGATCACAGCCAGAAATATGTCTTCCACACATGAATCAATCGTAGACCGTGATCTATCGTCCGAAACGGGGAGTACGGTGCTCGGCGAGAAGCGATCGGCGGACGATCTCCTCGTCGATCGGGAGAGCGACCTCGAGCCGGCGATAAGTATCGTGATGCCGACGCTGAACGAAGAAGAGGGGATCAAGACGTGCATCGGGTGGGCGAAAGCGGCGATCGAGGAACTGCAACTGCCGACCGAGATCATCGTCAGCGACAGCTCGACGGACCGGACGCCGGAGATTGCACGCGAGTTAGGCGCGGTCGTCGTCACGCCGGACCGCGGCGGCTACGGGTACGCGTATCGGTACGCATTCGAGCGTACGCGAGGGGAGTACATCGCCATGGGAGACGCCGACACGACCTACGATTTCAAGGCGCTTCCGCGACTCCTCGAAACGCTCGAGGAAACCGGTGCCGATATGGTGCTCGGAAGTCGGCTCGAGGGCGAGATCAAGCCGGGGGCGATGCCCGCGCTACACCAGTACGTGGGGAACCCGCTCCTGACCAAATTCCTGAACACCTTCTACGACGCCGGCGTGAGCGACGCCCACAGCGGGTTCCGAGTCTTTCGGCGGGACGCCCTCGAGACGATGGACCTCGAGACGACCGGGATGGAGTTCGCGAGCGAGATGATCATGGAAGCCGGTGCGAAGGACCTCGAGATCGCGGAAACGCCGATCGTCTACCACGAGCGCGAGGGCGAGGAGACGCTCGAGAGTTTCCGTGACGGCTGGCGACACGTGCGATTCATGCTGGTCAACGCGCCCGGCTACCTGTTTTCGGTGCCGGGGCTGCTCATGACCGCGCTCGGCGTGCTGATTCTCGGACTCACCTACACCGGAACGACGATCGGCGGAATCACGTTCGGCATCCACTCGATGATCGCGGGAAGCCTCCTCACGATCGTGGGCTATCAAACGTCGTCGCTCGGAATCTTTGCGACGGCCTCGAGCGATCCCATCCGAAAGCCGGAGGACCCGATCACGGAGTGGACGATGTCGTCGTTCTCGCTCGAGTACGGCGCAACGTTCGGCGTCGCGCTGTTCGGTACCGGCGGCGTGTACGCCGGGAGCCTCGTGTACCAGTGGGTCACGTCCGGATTCGGCTCGGTTTCGTTCACGCTCGGATCGATCCTCGCGTTCACCCTCATCGTGATCGGCCTGCAGACGGTGTTCTCGTCGTTCTTCCTCGGGGCAATCACCCGGTAGCGATCCGATTCGACCGAACCAGAACCAACTGCGACGGCGCGACCGGCAACGACCGCGTCGCCGCCTTTCGCTCGCCTTCCGTAGACGGGATGCTGAAAGATCGCACTCAATCCAACCTGCTCCGTTTCCTTCGACACCGTTCGATACTGGGAATCTCGACACGGACGCTACCTCGAGTCCACTCCGTCGACTGCCGATGCGAGGACTGCAGTTACGGATCGTCACCCATCCGACAATCAGCATCCGATTTTTGGGTGCAGACGTAACGGCTACCGACGGTTTCGGTACGGTCAAAAGACGGGTTTGGTTCGTAAATCCGACGTTCCGATTACAAGAGTACACTCGTAAACATATGGGGCTCGTTTCCAAATATTGAGTTTGGTACAGAGAAAAAGAGGGAACCCTCGATACGGAAGCGACGCTCCCGAACGACTCATTCGACGTTACGAGAGGGAGAACAGCAGCTGATCGATTGCGGACTGCACGAGTATGGAGCAAACTGTGGAAGACGCCGGCTACCGTCCGACCGAACGGCAGCGATCGCAATCGGCGCCGGCGAGGAGAATCGTCACAGCGACGCCGGTGTGAGTTCCCGCCGTCGTCCGATCATCGTCGAACAGAGATCGACCGTCCGAACGGTACTATCACGGCCGACGATCGCATCACGCATCGTCGCGTCTCGAACCGTCGCGTCCGGGAAGACGACGGCGCGCTCGAGTTCCGCGTCGACCACGGTTGCGCCGTCGAGAATTTGAACGCCGTCGCCGATTTCGGAGTTCCGAACCGTCGCGGATTCGGCGATCGTCGACGAACCGTCCAATTCGAACGCAACGGCGTCGAGGTAACTCTCCGGCGTTCCGATATCGAACCACGCGCCGTCGAAGCTAAACGCGTAGGTCGGAGTGCGGTTCTGGAGCCACTGGACGAACCAACCGGGTTCGTCCGGGTTGTTTCCGTCTTCGAGGTACGTGTCGAGGAGGTCGATCGACTCCGATGGAAAGCCGTAACACGCGATCGAGACGAGCGAACTGGCGGGTGACTCGGGCTTCTCTTCAAAATCGCAGATCCGATCGTTCTCGAGTTCCACAACGCCGTAGGACCGGGCCTTCGTCCGGGATCCGACGTCGTAGGCGGCAACCGTCGGCTGCCCTTTCGCGCGGAAGAAATCGATGAACTCGCTCACGTCGAAGCTGATGTAGTTGTCTCCGGCGACGATGATCGTATCGTCGGTGATCCCCTCTCGGTCGACGAGTTGGGCGAGCGCGCTAATCACGCCGAACTTCTCGTCCTCTCCAGTAGTGTTCTCGATCGAGAGGGTGGGCTTGTCGAACGGCGACGACGCGAGGTACCGCTCGAACGTCGCCGCGAACCGCTCGTTCGTGGATACGTAGACGGTGTCGATCCGGTCGTCCGACTCGAGCGATCGGAAAATCGGGTCGATCACCGTCGAGCCGTCGAGCGGAAGAAACATCTTGGGACGGTCCTTCGTAATCGGCCAGAGTCGCGTTGCGTATCCGCCGGCGAGGACGATCGCATCCATAGGTTTATTGATTGATTCGAGGTATTTAAATTATGTAGTCCGCACGAATATCCGTCATCCAATACGAAAGGGAGGCGAGATCGGGGTCGGTGATACTCGCGTTCGCCACCGCCGCAGACGGAGAACTGGTTGACAGACGACGGTTACCCGGAGACGGAGGATTCGCGTACACGGTCGGTTCGTCGCCGGTTCGCCCGGCGGACCGCAGCGGCGTGCGATTTCGTGAGCGTCGTCGTCGCCTCGGCGAACGACACCCACTTGGAGTCGGAGTGTTCCTCGCTCAGCTGCACCGGCCGGTGGTCGGTTCGACAGAGATAGTAGACGGCGAACCGCCCGTGATCATCGTCGTTCCGCCACGCGGTAGCGTGGACGATGTCGACGACGTCGACCTCGAGAAGCGTCTCTTCGCGTAGCTCTCGCTGCAGTCCGGACACGACCGGTTCGTCCGGACCGAGTCGGCCGCCGGGGAGTTCCCATTCGCGATCAGTTGATCGCCGTAGAATCAAGACATCGTCGTTCGAAAACACCACTCCGCGAACGCTTACAGTCGCAGTAAGTAATTCCTCCGTCATGGTTGCCTATGCGGTACATCCTTTCATAAGCATTTGGGAGGTTCGAAATTATAGCGCTGGAACTGTCTCCGGGCGCGATGACGATCGCCGAGGGGAAACGGGTTTGTACGTCGGCGACGGTTGGTGAGAGCGGCGGCACAGTTCCGGCGACAACGACGGTAGCGGATCCGCAGGACGAACGGTGACCGCGTCGGGACTAGTAGTCCCACCGAGATCGTAGCATTTCGTCCGGCAAACGAGAGAGACGACCAATGATCGCGACACAGTGCCGGAGTCACGATCCGGAGGTACAACATCCCACGAACAAGTAATATTATATAAGCGATAGTACTATATGCTCTCGAAAATGTTTTTTGTATGACGGTTGAGTAGAGAGGAGAACCGGTATCGGTCCGGTCACCTCTGGGACCAGCCATCAAAGCGGGGGAACACATGAGTAACTCACAGCAGACGACGAATCAGACGACAACGAATCGTACCGTCCCATCGTCGAGTACCGGCGTCCCGCGGGCGGTTATTCACAAGCAGATCTTAGATGCCGCAGAATCGGCGCCTGATGCGTCGATGAGTGCGATCGCCGAAGAAGTAAGCGGGGCAACCACCGAGCTCGTCGAGAAGGTCCTCGAGGAGTACGGGGACCCCGGACAGTCCGCCGCCGACGATCGCGACGAGCCGATCGACGTCGAGGAGTCGTCCGACGAGTCGGGAGTTTCGGACGACGAGTCCGACGAACCGACCGTTGGCGGGACCCTGTCCGAGTCGAACGACGATCCGTCGGACGACTCGGTCTCGCTCGAGTTCGACTCGAGTCGGGCGACGGCCGACCGCGGGAGTTCGAGCGACGACTCTGCAGCGCCGTCGTCCGGCGCGGCATCACCGCTCGCAAACGACGACGAGCAGGCCGCGGTCGATGACGCGGAGAGCGACGGCGAGACTGCAACTGAAACCGACTCCGAAACGGATCCGGACGACTCGGACGGCTCCGATGGCTCGGACGTTCCAGATCCGGCGTCCTTCACCGAAGCCCAACTGGAGACGCTCCGAGCGGTACACGAGCGGCCCGACGCAACGCAGGCGGAGCTCGCGTCGATGTTTGGTATCACCAGCGCATCGGTCAGCCAGCGCGTCAACTCGATCGACGGGTTCGAATGGGACGACCGGCGGGCGTTTACCGCTGCGCTGTTCGACGACGGCGAGTCGGACGCGGACGAAAGTGGTGCCGAATCCGGCGACCGTGGCGCGACGGTAGCCGACAGCCGACCCCGCGTCACGGATTCCGGTTCGACGGAAGCCTCGAGCGAGAGCGAAGTCGTCGAGAGCGATGCGGAGTCGGCGCTCGAGTGTGAGGCCGTTCGGCCCGAGCCGAGCGAAAACGACCGGGCGTGCACCGACGCTATCGCCGACCGACTCGCGGCGGTGACAGCGCGGGTCGATCGGCTCGAACAGCAGATTGCGGATCGGACGCAATCGGCGGCCGAGCCCGTGTCACAACCGACGGACGAAACCGTGTCCGAGTCCGTGTCACAACCGACGGACGAAACCGTGTCCGCGCTCGCCGACCCCGAACTCGCACACAAGGTCGTACACGCTTGCATGAAGTCCGACCGGATTTCCGAAGACGAAGAGTTGCGGATCATCCGATCGATGATGGGCGCCGAATCCGAGCGGTGAGACGGAATTCGCGTCGAGAAACTGCTCGAGGCGATCGACGGAAAACGGAGCGGTACTGGCTCCTCACACGAGGGCTTACAACACGAGACTCCGGCCATCCATCGCGGTAGTCCCCGCACCGATCTCCATCAGATCGAGTATCGTCGGGGCGATATCGAGCAGATCCGCGTCCGAAACGTCGATCCGATCGCTAGTCGAGAACAGACACGCGTTCTCGAACTTGTGCATGCCGTTCCGCGGTCCGCTCGTAAACACGGCGTCTTTTTCCGAAAATCCGGATTTGAGGTCGAAGCCGTCGGCGGGAATGACGACGAGATCGGGCGCGATTTCCGTTTGATCGCCGTCGAACGCGTCTTCGCCCCGGACGATCCGACGGCAAACCTGGCGCCCGTCCGGTCCGGTGAGTTCCTCTAGATCGGCGACGAGTTCCTCCCGGACGGTTTCGTAGTCGGATTCGGAAACGGTACCGTTCGGTTCGCGCTCCTTGAGGTTGATGAAAAACCGACCGGGGATCAGCGAGTAGGCCCGGGTATCGGCGCTGATATCGGCGAGTTCCTCGGGATCGTCCGTCGCGTAGGAGAGCCACCCGTTTTCGGCGAGCCAGTGGTTCAGGTTCACCTCGTATTCCAGATTCGTGAATCCGTGATCCGAAGCGACCACCAGCGTCGTCTCTTCGTCGAGGCGATCTCGGACCGCCCCGATGTACTCGTCGAGCGTCCGATAAAACTCGAGGAACTCGTCGGCGTACTCGCCGTCGTCGACGTAATCGCCGAACAGGAAGTGGTTCACGCGATCGGTCGCCATGAAGACGCCGAAAAAGAGATCCCAGTCGTCTCGATCGAGGTAGTGATCGAACGCCGTATACCGCGCGTCGAGCGTTTGCCGCGCGTTTTCGACGAAATCCTCCTTTTCGTCTTTGTGACCGAGCTGTGCGTTGACGTCAACCCGATAGTCGAACTCCTCGAGCGTTCGCTGGACGTCTGCGCTACCGGCTGCATCCGCGACGGACGGTGACAAGAACCCGGAAACGTGTCGCTGAATGCGGGACGAAGGGGGGAACGTCACCGGGACGTTGAACACGGAGGCGTCTCGGCCGCGTTTCGTCACGATGTCCCAGACGCGGTCGGCGGCGACGTGTTCGCCCATCGGGACGTACGTATCGTACGTGTCCGACTCTCGATCCTGGAAGCCGTAGACGCCGGTTCGACCGGGGTTCATTCCGGTGGTAAGGCTCGGCCAGCACGCGCTCGATTCCGGCGGGACGATACTGGAAATTCGTCCGCCGGTTCCGTCGTCCGCGATGGCGGTCAGATTCGGAAAGACGTCCGGATGTTGATCGACGAGGTCGTACGGGACACCGTCGATACCGAGGAAGACGACTCGCGGATCCGATTCGCTACGAAGCCGGTCGAATAAGCCCATATCACGTGTGGCCGACCGGAGAAAGAAAGTCCTTCGGATAGTCTAGGGCTAGTTCAGCGTGGAAGGCGTCGGAAATCACAGCAGGTACGCGGATGCGAGAAAGGCGATCGCCCCTGCAGCAACCGGCGCCGTCGACCACACCGCGAGGACGCGTCCCGCAGTCGAACCGTGAAACAGCGTGACGGCGGCAGGATGGACCGCGTACGAGGGCGGGGAATCGTACCGGACGGTTTCCGCGCGTGTCGCCGGCGGTGATGGAGTCGGACGAATCCGTCCTCGGCGAGCGCGTCCCCAACCGAGACCGATGATCGCAGCGATCGTCGAGAGCGCGAGGCTTGCGGGAATACCGAGATACGACAGTACCGCGGTGATCGTGGCCCCGATGAGTGCGACGATACACGCCGCGGTTAGCGAAAGGGACGTCAACCCGCTAGCGACGGTCGCCATCGTCCGCCGGGCAACGGTAAACGCGCCGACGGAGATGGCGCCGACGGCGACGAGCACGCCGAGATTCAGCGGAAGTGTGCCGCTTCCGACGAGCGGTGCGATCGCGTTGGCGACGTTGCTCGCACCTGCGGAAAATCCCATATAGCAGGCGATCGCGAGTAGACCGAGCGTCGAGAGACGGTCGGACCGCGTCGTATCGGCGGGGCTATCGATCCGAGGACGTAACCCGTTCCAGCTGAGCGTCACGGGAGGCGTCACCGGATCGTCGAGACCGACGCGATCGACGAGATCAGCGTATATCCACCGACCGACGGCAGCGGCGACCGCAAACCCGACGGCCGGGGCGAGCAGCCACCAAGCGGTGATCCGGACGAGGAGTTCCCAGTTCACCCCTGGACTGCCGATCCCCATTCCGACCATCGCACCGACCGCAATCATCGAGGTTGACGCGGGAACAGCGAGGAGGTTGGCGCCGAGAACGACGACGCCGATACAGCCTAGGACGACTAGGCCAGCACCTAGACTAAACTGGGAGGAAGCGACGATATCGTAACTCATCGTCGTGACGACGTTTCGTCCGACGGTCCACCCGCCGACTAACGCGCTAAGACTCATAAGGACGGCAGCTCCGAGTCGGGTTATCGCATTAGCACCCAGTGCCGGGCCGAACGCGACTCCCGTCGAGGAGCCGCCGATATTGATTCCAACGAACGCTGAAACGGTGATTGAAGCGATTAAAACCGTCACCATCCGTATTTTGGATGTGATTCAGACTGTAAAGAAAGTGTGGATGGAGAATACATCGATGGAAAGGTTCTTTCTTAGACGTATTATTCGGAAGAATGTATGCGCTCAACGTTCCCCGACTACGTGGATGTCGACTATACCGACGGAGACGGCGAAGAGCCGACGGACTATCCGTCGCTTCAGGAGAAAATCGAGAAAGCCATCGAGGTGACGCGCACCGGCCTCGAGGAGTATGAGAATCCGGCCGTCATGTGGACGGGCGGGAAAGACTCCACGCTGACGCTGTATTTCATCAACCAAGTTGCGCGAAAATTCGACTACGAAAAGCCAACTGCGGTGTTCATCGACCACTACCAGCACTTCGACGAGATCATCGATTTCGTCGAACGCTGGGCGTCCGAGTGGGAAATCGAGCTCACGTACGCGCGGAACGAGGATATCGGAGCGTACGTCGACGAACACGACCTCGAGCCAGGCGACGACATCCCAGTCTCTGCCCTCTCCGATCACAATCGGCACCACGTCCGCGAACTGCTCGAATACGACGACGAAACGTTCCCGTTCCTGCTCGATACGTACGTCGGGAACCACCTGCTAAAAACGGTCGCGCTCAACGACGTGCTCGAGCGCGACGAAATCGACGGCGTGATTTCGGGCGTCCGCTGGGACGAACAGGAAGCGCGCGCCGACGAGACGTTCTTCTCGCCGCGACACGACCCCGACATCTATCCGCCCCACGACCGGATCCAGCCGATCCTGCAGTTCGACGAGCGCGACGTCTGGGACGTCTTCTGGAATTACGTGGTTCCGGACGTCGTCGCTGAGTTCCCCGACGACGGGTACGTTCCGCAGTCGGCCGACGACCTCCCCGACGGGGTTACGCAAGAAGACGTGCCGATTTCGCCGAAATACTTCGCCGGATTCCGGTCGCTCGGGAGCGAAGTGAGTACGGAGAAAACGACCGAAGACCCGGCCTGGTTGCAGGATCTAGAAAACACGACCGAACGAGCGGGACGCGCGCAGGATAAAGAGGACCTGATGGAGCGGTTGCGCGATCTGGGGTACATGTAGAACGACGCCTCGGGAATCAACAGGAAGAGCCGACGGAAGCGGCTCGAGGCGCGGCGAAACGAAACCGCACAGTACGCTTACCACTCGCGATTTATCGCCCGCCGGTAGCGCCGTTCCGCCTGTTCGGTAACGGTATCCCAGTCGAATCGTTCCGCGCGACGCGCGGGGTCCGTAGCGGGACGTTCTCCTTCGAGCGTTCGCTCTAGGAGACGAGCGATATCGTCCGCGGTCGGCGACGCGAGAAAGCCCGCGTCGCCGATCACTTCGGCGGCCGCGGACTCGGGATGATCGGCTGCGATGACGGTACAGTCGGCCGCCATCGCCTCCGCAAACGTGATTCCGAACCCTTCTCGCGTCGACGGCGACGCGAAGACGTCCGCAGCGCGCATGTGTGCCAGCACGTCGGTGTACTCCTCGAGGAAGCCGAGCATCGTCACCCGGTCGGCGTGCTCGAGGGACCGGACCTGCCGCTCGAGGCGGTCCCGCTCCGGCCCGTCGCCGATGATTCCGAGCGTGACGTCGGGCGCCGTCTCGGCGACGCGGTCGAACGCCTCGAGCAGTAAATCGACGTGCTTGTCTTCGATGAGTCGACCGGCGTAGAGCACATCGAATCCGTCCCGAGCAGGGTCGGTCGTTTCGATCTGATCGACGTCGATCCCGTTCGGAACGACTGCGATAGCGTCTCGCGACGGGCCGAGTTCCGCGAGTCGATCGGCGGTGACGCTCGAGACGGCGATCGGGTAGTGCGGCGCTTTGGCGGTGAGACGCTCGACGGCCTTCCCGAAGGGGGCGAGTCGACCGAGGTACTCGTCCCAGTAATCGAGCCACACCTCGTGCCAGGTCGTGATCAGCGGGGTATCGGTCAGCAGGGTCATCAACTTCGATGCGAGGACGGGGAAGTAGGGAAACAGCGACGCGACGACGACGTCGTGTCGCTCCACGTTTCGACGGAGATCCGGAAGCAGTCGAGCGGAAAACTCGAGCGCCTCCGTGATCGACCGTCGCTCGTCGGCGTAGAGATCGCGCGACGGCGCGACGCCGTACAGCGTGACTCCCTCGTGGTCCGTAACTTGCGGGCCGTCCCAGAAGTGACGTCCGTAGACGGTAACGTCGTGTCCTGCCGCAGCGAGTCGAGTTCCGATCTCGTGAATGCGTTTTTCAGCACCGCCTTTTACGAACGGAAACACGACGTTCGAGACGAACGCGATATCCATGCTGTCACCGTCGGAACACGAACACTAATGCCCTTTTGAACTCCGGGCCGCTGCTAGTGTCGGCGCATCGGGTACTCGCGAAGCTAGTCCGAACCAGAATGTCACCGAAGAATAAAACTATAAAGAGACTGTTTCCGTCTCACACAGTGATGACAGATACCTGTGACCACGTCATTTTACTCTCTGCCGACGCTCTCCGAGCGGATCACCTCTCGTGTTACGGTTACCACCGGGAGACGACACCCGTCCTCGATGACCTCGCCGCGGAAAGCCTCCGGTTCACTCGGGCGTACAGCGCGAGCTCGCACACTCGCGAAGCGGTACCGGCGTTGCTGACCGGCGAGTATCCCGACACCGCAATCGATTCCGACTATCGGCTCGCGACGGAGACGATCGCGTCGACACTGTCCGAAAGCGGATTTGCAACCGGGGGTTTCCACTCGAACCCGTTCGTCTCCCGCGCGTACGGGTTCGATCGCGGATTCGACGAGTTCGACGACGATCTCCACTTCGGCAAACACAAACTCGTCGCGCTGGCCCAGCGTGCGCTCGATAAAGTTCGGAATCGACACTACGCTCGAGCGGAAGAGATCAACGAACGGTCCCTCGCCTGGATCGACTCCGTAGACGGAACCGATCCGTTCTTTCTGTGGAATCACTACATGGACACGCACGGGCCGTACGAACCGCCGGAAACGTACCAGCGCCAATATTACGGCGAAACGGTTTCGGACAGTAAAGCCCAGTCACTCTATCAGCGGGCGATCGACGATCCCGACTCGATCACCGAGGCGGAACGGCAGTTACTGATCGACCTGTACGACGCCGAAATTCGATACAACGACGAGCGAATCGGGGAATTTCTCGCGTCGTTGCGGGAACGGGACCTGCTCGAGAGATCGTTGTTGATCGTCACGGCCGACCACGGCGATGCGTTCGGCGAACACGGCTACTACGAACATCCGCGCTACCTGCACGATGAGATCACGCACGTTCCACTCATCGTTCGTCCGCCGGGTGGTGCGGACGAGACGACGGTGTCAACGCCTGTGAGTACGCTGAGCATCGCGCCGACGATACAGCAATCCGTCGGGATCAGCAGCGACGGTCAATCGTTGCTGTCGACGGACGCCGACGACGTCGAATCGGACCAACCGGTCTTCTCGCAGGCACGTGGCGAGGGGGACCACGACCACGTTCGGCGGTACGCGATCCGGACGGCGAACGGCGCGTGCTTCTGCGAACGGAATCAGGACACCGGCGCGCTCGAGTTCTCGGCGTGTACGGACCCCTCGCTTCGCGATGAACTAGAATCGCACATCAAGAAGCGCGTGCAGCAAAGGGACGACGGGAAGACGGCGGAAGCCGACGTCGACGGCGACGTCGACGAGGAGATCGAACACCGACTAAGTGCGCTTGGATACAAGGACTGACAATGAGAATCGCGATGATTCAGGACGACTGGTGGCCGCGAACCGGCGGCGGACCGGTCCACGTCAAAGATCTATCGGTGGCGCTCGCGGAACAATTCGACCACACGATCGACATCTACACGCGAGCGCTCGAAAAAGACGGGCAGTCACACGTGAACGCGGAAACGTTCGCCGGCGGAAACGTGAGAGTCCACCGGCTCAAGCCGTCGACGGAGTACTGGAACGCGGTCGGTCGAGTATCGTCTCTCGCCACCCCGGTTCCACACCTGGTCACGGAACAGTTCGATATCGTCCACGGCCACACGTTTTTGCCCGCGGTCCCGACCCGCGTCGGTGGAGCACTCACCGACGCCGCGACCGTGTTTACGGTCCACGGGACCGCGCTGACATCCGGTGTCGGCCGGGACGAGTCCGGACTCGCGGCCGTCAAACGACGTCTGGAGCGACTGTTCGTTCTCAACTTCGAATACGACCACGTGATCTCGGTTAACACCGAGCACCTCGACCTCCTCGGGGGGTATCACGCCGATGTTTCGTGCGTACCGAACGGCGTTGATCTCGATCGGTTCGACGTGAGCGTCGATTCACGCGACGAAATTCTCTTCCTCGGTCGGCTCGCGCCGAAAAAACGGGTGAGCGATCTCATTGCTGCGTTCGATCGCCTTGCCGACGAGTACCCCGAGACGGACCTCGTTATCGTCGGGACCGGACCGAAGCGTGACGCGCTACAATCGCAGGTGAAGGGAGCGGGACTCGAAGATCGCGTCCGCTTCGAAGGCCGCGTTTCGGACGAGGCGATTCCGCAATACTACCGTCGAGCCCGTCTTTTCGTCCTGCCGTCCGTCTGGGAGGGGCACCCGTTGACGCTGCTCGAGGCCTGGGCCGCCGAAGTGCCCGTAATAACGAGCGACGTCGAAGGAATCGCCGAATTCATCGATCACGAGGAGACCGGATTCCTCGTCCCGCCGGAGTCGCCTGCCGAACTCGCAGACGCGATCCGATACGGACTTTCGAACCCGAACGAGAGCGAATCGTGGGCTGAAAACGCGTACGAGATGGTTAGCACCGAGTACTCTTGGGAGGGAGTTGCCGCCCAGACGAACCGTATTTACGAACGAATCGTCTGACCGGATACCAGTCATACGCCGCCGCGCCGTTATTCCATATAGCCGAGGTTTGCAAGTCGCTCCTCGACATCGGACGGCTCGTCGTTCGATCGGCCGTCCGCGTACCCATCTACGAGAGTGTCCCAGTTTGCACGCTCGATGGCCGTCTCCGCGTCGAGTAAGACCGTCCCGTCTGTATCGGTATCCACGGGGATTCCTAACGCCGCCGCAACCGAGGGTGCGATATCGTAAATCGACGCCTCGTCGTCGCACGCGAGTTCACGATTCGAGAGCAAAATCCCGTTCGGTTTGTGATTCTTGTGCGGGTTCCGCCGGAACGTGTCGAGAATAGAGCCGCTAACGTCGTACCGGTAGTCCCGCGGAATGAGGACGATGTCGGGGGCGTCCTCGAGGTGATCGCCGTCGTAGACCTCCTCCTTCGAACGAACTGCCTCGAAGACCAATTCACCGTCCGGGTCACGAACCCGCTCGAGTTCGTTGATAAGCGTGGCGCGTACCTCCTCGTACTCGGCTCTCGGAATCTGGCCGTTCGGGTCCCGTCCCTCGACGTTCAAGTGCACGCCGAGACTGTTAAAATACAGTTGGAAGGCTTCGGACTCCGCGTGATCGACGACCTGATTTTGGGCGGCAACGAGAGCGTCTTCGGGAAGGAACCGTTCGACCACGTCGGCGACTCCGATCGTCGAGAGCAGGCGGTGAATGCGGTGGGGTGAGAGGCCAACTCTCGTAAAACCGCCCGCGACCGCTTCAATCGCGTTCGCCGACAGGGTACCATCACCATGGTCGTCACCGTCCCGCTGCAACTCCTTTTTCTGCTGGCGGAAGTATTGCGTCTCGCCCGCCGACGTCTCACAGTATCCGTGTGTAGCGAGCCAGGAGTTGATATAGAACGTCCACTCGTAGTCACCCATTCCGTGGTCGGAGACCAGAAAGACCGTCGGATCGTCCCCGCCGAGATCGAGGATATCGCCGACAAATTCGTCGACCTTCTCCAGGACGTGACGGACGTTCTCCGGGTCGTCGAAGTCGTGGAACACCGAATCCGTCACCTGGAACTGGACCGCTAGCAAATCCCACTCGTAGCGAGAATCGAGAAACCGGGCCATGTCTCGGCGATGACTGGCGACATCGACGTACTCGCTGACGGCATCTTCGTCGGCGCCGTACTCGGGATAAATCCTGTACTCGCCGTATTTAGCTTCGTATTCGTCTTTGAGATGGCGCGGATGAAAGACGGTCTCTTCTTGAGCGAGATAACCGGGTACAACCGCACCGTTCTCGAGGGCCGATGGCGGATGTGTAACGGGATAGTTTACGACGATCGGCGTGCGGTTTTCGGCATCGGCTATCTCGAACAAATACGGCGCATCGACGTCAGATCGATCGATGAGGTGCTTGTCGTATCCGTCTCGCCTGAAAAAATCGAAAACGCCGTGCTTGCCGGGATTCCGACCGGAAAGCAGCGACGGCCACGCGCACGGCGTCCATGGCGGATGCGTACTGCGCAGCTCACACGACGTATCGTCTGAGGCTAATCGATGGAGATTCGTCAACGATTGCGGCGTCAGCCACCGGTCTATTTCCGACCAACCGAGCCCGTCGAGTCCGATCAGAATTACGGACGAACGTGTCATATTACACATGTACTTTCGAGGAGATCAATGAGGGTTTCGGTCGAAACCAAATGTATTTGATGTCGTGGAAAAAACCCCAGAATGGTGATTGACCCATTAGAGTGTACGTGTTAAGCGGACAGCTCGGCGCCGGCGGCGTCCCGAAGGTCATCTACAACGTCACGACGAATCTCCGGGAGAGCGTAGAGGAAATCCGTATCGCGTACCTCGGTGGGAACGACGACAGCGTCACGAGATTCCGCGACGCCGGCTTGGAAGTCGAATGCCTGGGAGAGAAGTTTCCCGACGTTCGCCATCCGGTACGGCTGAATCGAAGCCTCCGGGAGTTCGCACCGGATATCGTTCATACGCATATGGGCGCCGCATCGCTTCTGGGTCGGAGCGTCGGACAGCTTCGCGATACGGCGATCGTCTCGACGATGCACAATCTGTACCGAGAGCGCGCGTTCGCAGCCCGCGCGATGGATTATCCGACGAGTCCACTCGCGGACGCGATCGTTTCAGTCTCTCGATCGGTGCAGAAGTCGCTGCCCGAAAGATTCGGGATCGGTGCCCGGTCAACCGTGATCCACAACTGTATCGACGTCGACGCCGTAGTCAGGCGTGGACAGGCTACCGGCGACGACGTCGCGTGGGCAGCTGACGTTCCGGAAGGCCCGTTAATCGCCTGTGTCGCGCGTATGAGCGAAAAGAAGGGACAACACCACTTGATACGGGCGTTTCAAAGCGTACTGGAGGAGTATCCGAACGCGCAGCTGGCGTTAACCGGGTGGAGCGATTACAAGCGGAAACTCATCGAACTGGCAAAGAACCTCGATATAGACGATCACGTTCACTTTTTAGGGAAGGTACCGAATCCGTATACGGTTTACAGTGCTGCCGACATCATCGCGTTCCCGTCGAAGTTTGAAGGGTTTAGCATCGGGATGCTCGAAGCGATGGCATTCGGTAAGCCGATCGTCGCCACGGGAATCGGCCCGTTCCGAGAAGCGCTCGGAGCGGACCACGAATACGCAACTCCCGAACATCCGCTTGACTTGGCCGACCTCATCGTAACGTATCTCTCCGACGACGATCTGGCCGCCGAAAGAGGCCGAAAAGCGCAAAATCGTGTTCGAAATAAATTTTCAGGATCGGTCGGTGCCGAGAAACACTATCAACTCTACCAAGAGCTCCGAACTTAATCGACGTAGCCGAGTTGTTCCAGCCTGTCTTTTGCTGCCTCGCTCACGTCCGACGTTTCATTGACGAACTCGGTACTCTGCGCTCGGTTAGCGTCGATAAGGTCGTTCATGATCGAGCGAAGGTGTGCGGCTTTCTGTGGCTCGTCTCCGATAACGTTCGTTCGTTCGTCCGGGACGCGAAAGAGGACCTCCTGTGAAGATGCTACCTGGCGAAGCAGGGAAAACACTGTCCGAGCAGGTTGACTGGTAACGTCGGCCGCTGAGACCGGCTCAGTATCCGTTTTGATGTATTTGTAGTCCGCCGTTCGGATGGATCTGTATCGAACGTTTCCACCCAGCGTCGGGCTGTCCGAGTAGACGTATTCGTTGATGGGACTGCCACTTTCAACGAGCGGCAGCAGCGATGACCCCTGAATAGGGAGTTCCAAGTCCGAAACGAGATCCACGATCGTACCGACGACATCGATCGTTTGCACTAACTCCGAGTACTCGTCTCCCGCGTGCTCCGATTCGGGCGGTTTGAACACTAACGGGACGTGTAGAAGTTCCTCGTAGGGAATCACCGCTTGATGGCCAACGTATCCGTATCTATCGACGATTCTAAACTTGGACGCGAAGCCGGGAAAGAGCGTGCTGATCGTCGTGGACAACCAGTTCGGGATTTGCTCTAACCGGCCGTGTTCAGAAAGCAATTCTCCGTGGTCGCCGAGAAAGAACAGCGCCGTATTCTCGTACTCACCGATGGATTTGAGATGCTGGACGAGCCGTCCGAACTGCCGATCGGAGTGTCGGATCACGTCGTCGTACAGATCGACAACGGTCTGAGCCTGGTCGTACGTCGTCTCTTTCAGTTCGGGTACCGTTCCGTCAATTTCGACGGACTCGTCCGTGAACTCACCCGCTCGAGGGAAAAAGGGGTTGTGCGTCCCGAGGGACCAAATAAATCCGAAAAACGGATCGGAGAAACCGGACCCGACCCAATCGACGAAGCGATCAGTACAGAGCTTCGCGGTGTCCGATTCGTGTGGATCGTGGTCATCAAAAATTTCGTCAAACTCGTCGAACCCGGGGTCGAAATTACGCATTCGAGAGACTTGATCCACCGTGGAAAAGGCCCCCGTTTCGTAGCCTTGCTGTCCTAGTCTCGTCGCTAGTCGAGGAAGATTATCGGGAACCTGGTCCGCCACCCGTAGAGCACCGTGCGTCTCCGGGTAGAGTCCGGTAAGAATCGACGCGCTGGACGGCGACGTCCAGATCGCCTGTGAGAAGGCGTTCGAGAATCGAACTCCGTCCTCGCTAACTTGATCCAGGTGTGGCGTCGTCTCGCGATCGTACCCGAAACAGGACGTATGATCGGCGCGGAGGCTATCAGAGACATATACGACTATATTCGGGCGGTCGATCATTTTCGTCCTATTTTTCGGAGAGTCTATTTATGATTGGCTATCTTCACTACAATACTAACGCCACCTAGTTAAAATATAAAAGCATCCCACTCGATTATTCTGGGAGAGATATTCCGGCCCAGAGAATCAAAATTGGTGTGTACGAATTATTAACATATTCTGGATACAGCAGTAGATAATACTCAATATGGTAGATAATAGGAGGACGTACGCGGAAAAAATAGCGATTATCGGTTGCTGTCTCGCCCTCAGTATCGGGACGTTGATCACGGTCCTGACACCAGCGAACGGTTACGAACTCTCGATCTATAAGGCAACTCCAGCTATAGTTTGGGTATTACTGCTGTTCTCGTTGGTTATTTCGGTTATCGTAGCCTTTGCGACGCTGTCGAGAAGAATTCGATGGGTAGGAATCGGTATCGCTTGGACAGCGGCCATAGTCCTGACCGCTCTACCGTATCTACGCGGCTATTGGTTGTACGGAAGATTCGATCCCATGAACCATCACGGGATAGTTATCGATCTCACGTATAATATTAATCCGCTGGAGACCACCATTTATCCGAATATGCATATTCTAGCGCATACGATTTCAACGATCACTGGGATCAACTCAAATCGTGCGCTCCTGCTGATCCCACCGCTGTTCGTTCTCATCTACTGCTTCGGTATCTATACAGTAGTTGGCCGCGTCTCTCGCACAACATTGGGTCGAACGATCGGGGCGACGGTCCCGCTAACGTTCATGTGGATTATCGGCGTACGACATCCGAAGGTCGTCCCCGCACCGACTGTTGCAGCGTTGCTGTTGCTTCCCTTCGTTCTCTTCGCAGTTATCCTCGCGTATCAACAGACAACGACCGGATCACGTATTACCGCGATCGGGGTACTGGTGGCGTTCGTATTCTATCATCCACAGCATACGGTCGTTCTACTCGGAGGACTTCTGTTCCTATTCGCAGCGAAGAAAATAGAGCTACCCAAAAGAAGACCGACCACTACGTCAACGACCATATTTTCGTTAGCGGTTATAGAGGGAGTTGTAACTGTATACTGGCTTCTCTCGCGCCCCCAAATAGCAGGGACCATACAAGGGACGATACTCAGCCTCCAACATAGTGCATCGGTCAGTAATGCAACACCGGCAAAGTCCGGACTGCAGATGGTCGGCGGGAGTCTCCTTGAATTGGCGATAAAGGTCCTCCTTCCAAAAGGGATACTCGCACTGTCCGTTGCGGTGCTTGTCGTGTTGTATCTCTACAATAGAGAGCTGTCCATATTCCGATTGCCGACAGTATGGCTTTGTATCGGAATAGCGTGTTCAGCGGTGGCTTTCAGTCTTCTTTTCGCAGTCATCGGAATGCGAAGCCAGATGTTCCGGTATATTGGACTCCTCTCGACACTTGCGGCGATTTCGTTCGCTGTACTCGGCGGCGAGTACAGCCCCAGATTTCCGACCGCATTTCGCTCTGCGATCGTCGTTATAATAGTCGTTGCAATGATAGCGACAGTGCCAATTATGTACCAGTCTGACTATACATATCAGCCGAATAATCAAGTGACCGAATCATCCGTCAATGGATACGAATTCGCGTTTGAGAACAGCAATGCGGATATCGGCGACATTCGTACTATCGAAAATCGTCCCAGTAGATTCGTACACACTATCTACGGGAAACACCACAGCAATCAGTTAGGCTACATCAGTTGGCAATCACAACGACGCATTGTACTGCCCCATTTTCAGGCGACTACGCTGAATGAATCCGGCTATTTGATGATAACGGATTATGCGGAAGAACAGCACGTGGAGCTATATCAGGGACTGCGCTACTCTGAAAAAGACTTTAATCGAGTTGCCGCTTCCGCAGACCAGATTTACTCGTCAAAGGGAGCGACACTTTATCGGACAGGCGTTCGTTCGAACAGTTCACAACGCGCGGAAGAACTCTCAAATCTAACTTCCGAACGGAGATAGCACGAGTTATTTTTCGATATACCCTAATTTCTCGAGTCTATCGGACACGTCAGTGGATACGTCGATCTGAGAATCATTCGACGAAATTTCGTCTAAGCGTTCATTACAAAGTTGACGGAGCTCATTGGCTATCTCTCGATGTTCGTCAATAACGTTGTTCCGCTCACGGTCATCCACAGATAGATCATAAAGTTCCTCGGAGTCCGTTTGTTTATTCAGGATGTATTTCCACCGTCCTTTGCGAACGCTCAGTATCGCTTTCTCCGGTTGGACCGTCCCACCGAGCCCCTCCTTCGGCGTATGGGAGAGTTCAGAGAAAACTGGCCGGTCATTTTGGCTACCGTCTTCCGTCAACAGAGACGGAGTTTTCCACTCGGCGCTCGGTTCAACATCGAAGAGATCTGCAACGGTCGCCGGCACTCGAGCGACCGAAACCGGCTTCGAAACGGTTTTCGGTTCGTGCCGGTCGGAATAGATGATCAACGGAACGTGAACCAATTCTTCATAGAGTTTCGGCGGATGACCGAAATGTCCGTGTTCACCGAACTCCTCGCCATGATCAGCGCAGATAATAAGCGTGAATTCGTCATACTGCTCTCTAATGTGAGAAGCTAATTCCTTTATATTAGAATCGATGTAGGACGCTTCAGCTTCGTAATAGTCCCACAGTGCGTTCAGTACCGCATCGGAAAGCGAGCATTCCGCATCTTCCTCCAGTATCTTCGGGTGATACTCGCTGATGATGGTGTTTATTTCGGTTCTCGAATAGGAGTCAGGTTTTCCTCGAAAGTGTTGATCGGGTGGATAATACGGGGTGTGCGTATCCATATAATGAGCCCACACGAACAGGTCCTCGGTCTGTCCGTCTATTTTTTCGAAGAGCGACTTCGTGACGGTTTCGGCCCTTAGATAGGGAATTTCATCCTCTTCCGACGACGCCGTTGCTTTTCTCAGTAACTGCGTGATCTTCTCCCCGATATGAAGGACCGTCTGGTTATTGCGGATGAAGTCGCTGTTTCTCACCTTTTCTCGAACTTCGCTCACTCTGCTCTCTCCTTCAATACCGGTAAAATCGTCAAACCCAGTGTCAAAATTATAGACGCTAGACGTAGGGGTGCTACTCGACACGCCGATCGTGCTCACCGAAGACGGGAGCTGCTCCGCTATCGTGGTATGCTCCTCTCGAAGTTTCGCGTATCCGTGTTGAAGTGGCAGCGTGCCAGCTAAGATACCTGGAAAAGCCGATGAGGTGCCGGATCCGGTCGCAACTGCGTTAGTAAAATTAATTCCCTGTGACGATGCCTTCCAGAGGAACGGCGTCACTTCTTCGGAAATCAGGTCCGCTCGAAAGGCATCCAGCGTGATCAAGAATACGGCTGTCATACCTCCGTAATTAGCGCTGGAGTATTATTTAACCACCGCTAGCTGGTTTAATATTATCCGGAAGCAGTAGATTTACGATAGTATCGTTCCCTTCGATGAAATATTATGAGTGAGAGGATGGAGAATCATGGTTGATTCTTCAGCGAATTATATTTAGAGAGTATGAAGTCAGGCCTACCCACTGATATTATATCGAACCTAGTTGTTGAGATTTTGATCCGTCTCCGAGGATTGATATTCATACCACTCATCACGGCGACCCTCGGATTAGCTGCATTCGGCGTTTATTCGCAAATACTCGCGATAACCCGACTGCTACAGTTGATATTCGGTCTCGGACTACATTATTCGTTAATCCGTTTCGCGAAGTCGAATGAAGACGATCTCGCCGAAATCTATTATTCCATCCTGGTGATATCGATTATAAGCGGGGTAGTGGTCTACGGATTACTCTATTTGTTTGCGACGACTATCTCGTCGCTCACACTCGGCACCGTCGAGTACGCAGCCGTGATCCAAATCGGTGGCTTCCTCGTCGTAACGCGGATACTATTAAAGCTGCAGGAGGATTTCTACAGATCTCGGTCTCATCTGAAGCGATACTCTATAATTCGCGGCGTCGAGGCGTACGGAATTATAGGGATCGTTCTCCTCGTTCTGTTTGTATTCGAGGGCACTCTCGAGGAGTTATTCCTTGGTATAGTCGGTGTCGAAGTGCTTATCTCGGGGATACTTCAAGTGTTGATCGCGAATGATATCGGATGGTCGGTCCCTCGCTTCGAGAAAACAGTCGACCACCTTCGATACGCAATTCCGTTTGCGTTTTCCCATCTAGCAAGCACGATTTCGGGTCGAATCGACCGAATACTCGTGGGGTCCTTTTTAGGACCGGCAGCAGTCGGCGTCTATTCAGCCGCCTACCAGCTCGCAGTTTCGATCACTATCTATACGTTCCCGATCCGGACCGTCTATTTCCCGGAGATAAGCGAGTTGTTCGAGAACGACAGAAGAGACGAGATCAAACTCCTGTTAGATACCGGAAGCAGATACTTCCTGCTCATAGCAGTCCCGAGTATCGCCGGTCTTTATACACTCACACCGGACTTGGTAGCTATTCTCTTAGAGACCAGTGCCGAAGTTCCATCGAACTATCTCGTCGCAACTATCGCGGTCGGGATCGCCCTCCGGGGCCTCGATCGAATAATAGCAACGACGCTCAACGCTGCGAAGAAAAACGTACTAGCGGCAAAGATACGGTATCTAGGCGCCGGCCTGAACACGGTCATGAATATACTATTGATACCGATCTTGGGGGTCTTTGGGGCTGCAATTACGACGTCGCTGACCTACGGTCTGACGTTCTGTCTGGTGTTTGTATTCGTGAGAAGGATAATTCCGGTCAAATTCCCTCTCCTGACGATACTCCGTACTACCTTTGCGGCCCTCCTCATGGTAGCGGTATTAGAAACGGGGATCGTCCACTCTATACCGGCGAAGATCATCACAGGAGTTGCCAGTTACACGGCAGTCACCGTTGCAGTCGGAGAACTAACGAAAGACGACGTCGACAAACTCTACAACGAAATAGTGGCCACTAGCTGATGCGATAGGGACTAGTTCTATTCAGTACCACTAATACGGATTAAAAGGAAGTGACTATAGACACCAATCGCTATGGTGACTACTAAACAGATACTACGGAACACTGTTCGACCGCGAGAAGCGCTGATGACTGTCAATTCGAAATTCACGTACGTCTCACAAGCGCACGACTACAATCGAAGCGGCGTCGATGTGATGGACGAAGACTGGGATACGCTGATCATCCTCGACGCCTGTCGGTACGATATATTCGCAGAGCACCACGACCTACCGGGGAAACTCGAGTCACGAATTTCGCGCGGAGGGGGAACCGTCGAGTTCCTGCGAGGAAACTTTCGCGATCGAGAGCTCCCGGACACGGTCTATGTCACCGCGACGCCCCAAATTTCGCGCTTGCAAAGCGAACTCAACGTCGAGTTCCACGATATCGTTGATGTCTGGACCGACCGATGGGATAACGATATACAGAACGTCCCGCCCGACGAAATGACCGACGCGGCTCGAGACGCACTCGAGAAGTATCCAAACAAGCGTCTGATAATCCACTATAACCAGCCGCACGGGCCGTTCTTAGGTCCGACAGCGGAAGAGTTAGTGATCGGACCGAATCGGGAGGCGGATCCGTCGTTGCTCGAATTTCTCACCTACGAGTTGAAGCACGATCTCGTCACCGCCGAAGACTGGCGGGCAGCCCTTCGCGAAACCTTCGAGATTGTACACGACTACGTAGCAGAGCTTTTAGAGGAAATAGACGGGAAAACGGTGGTAACCGCTGATCACGGCGAGATGTTGGGCGAACGGGGCTCGCCGATTCCGATCAGTTACTGCGGCCACCAGATCGGGATCCACCACGACGCGCTAGTGAAAGTGCCCTGGCTCGTGTACGAATCGGGAGACCGACGAGAGATCGAGTCGGGTGAGAAAACGGAAAGCGGATCCCAAGACTACGCCGATCAAAGCGTCGGGGAGCGGTTACGGGACCTCGGCTATATGAATTAGCTGCCGTACAGGCAACAACGGTGACCGTTTCGTCGGTACCGCACTCTTATCACGAGTATTGCACAATAGACGGGTAGACCAGCGCACAGCTATGACCGAAGAAGGGTATGAAACTAATTTTGAGCCGGAAGAACGACTCGTGGTCCGCTGCGTGCGGACAGCGTTCGAGCCCGATACGGACGCCGTGGCTATCCCTGAAGACGCGCTAAATTGGGACGAGGTGATTACGATCACCGGGAAGCACGGTGTTAGTTACCTCGTTTTAGACGCATTACGCACTCAGGACGGTGTTCCGCCAGAAGCATTCGAGAAACTCAAAGCACAAGCGCAGCGCCGCTCGCATCGAAATCTTCAGATGGTCCAAGAGTTGGTGGAGGTCGTTCGGTCGTTTCGAAACCGAGGGATTCGAGCGATTCCATATAAGGGGCCGGTCATCGCCGAGCGTGCGTACGGCGATATTGGTCGACGCGACTTCGGCGATCTCGACTTGCTCGTTTCGCGCGATGCCCTCCCCAAAGCCAAAGCCGCACTGTACGAGCGGGGCTATCAGCCGTGGTACGAGCTCACCGATGCGCAGGAGTGGGTCTACGATAGAGTTAGTCGCGATTATCCGTTGAAACACCCGTCGACCGCCACGGAAATCGAACTACACTGGCAGATCGTTGACCGGTACTTTCCGACTCGGCTTAACTTTGAGACCGTCTGGAGTCGACGCGAATCGCTGTCGATCGCCGACAGCGAGCTACCCGTTCTGTCGCCGGAAGATCGGCTCCTCATGCTGTGTGTTCACGGAACCCGACATCGGTGGGAGCGACTGCAGTGGATCTGCGATGTTGCAGCGTATTTACGAACGCGTTCGTTCGACTGGGAAACCCTCGATAGGCGTGCCCGGTCCCATCGCTGCGAACGAATGGTGTACCTTGGACTCGCGACCGCGGCCGGTCTTCTCGACGCTCCGCTTCCCGACGATGTTCGGCAGAAAATTCGATCGGATCCGGAGATTCCTGGGTTACGATCGCACGTGTACGGTAACCTCTTCAGCGGGAAGAACAATTTCCGGCTGAAGCAGTACCAGTCCCGAACGCTGGATCGCAACCGCGACAAAGTACGGCTCTGGCTCGGCGGAATCTGTACCCCCACCCCCGCCGATATCACGGCCGTCTCGCTTCCACGGCTGCTCGCTCCGCTTTATGTCGTCGTGCGCTGGCTGCGGGTGAGTCGAATACTGCTGTCGCGGCTTCGGGAGTCGCGTGGAACGTGATTACTAGGAAGAGTCCGCAGGAGACGACGTTCGCCAAACGTATAGGTGACTGTAGGACACACAGGCAATACGACGATAGCAGAGAGTAATGGTACAGCACACTGCGTACGACCTAACGATACGTTCGGACTTCCGACTGCCCGACTTACCGATCGTCGAGAGACGGGCGACCGACGTGGACGTAGAGATATGTCGCGGAAACGTCGAGCCTGTTCCGGAGGCCGAAAGAGATGGAGATTGCGGGGGACGCCATATCGAAGCAACGCCCGATGCAGTACGGCTTACGTACGACTCCCTCGGTTCCGTCCTGGTCGAAGACGGCGACCGGATCACTTTCGATCCGCTCGAGGAGCACGTCGTCGAAAGAGAGCATTTCTACCGGCTCATCGAAAACGAACTCTTAGGACTAGTCCTCCATCAGCGAGATCATCTAGTGCTCCACGCTAGTGCCGTCTCCGTTAACGGGCAGGCGGTAGTGTTTCTCGGACCGAGAGGCGCGGGGAAATCGACGACTGCGGCGGCATTCAACGCGAGCGGGTATTCGATTCTCGAGGACGACGTCGTCGCCATCCGATTCGATTCAAATGGTCCCACGGTACTACCGGGCGTACCGCAACTGCGGTTGCGACCGGACGCAGCGACGGCCCTCGGTCTGGAAGACAGCACGACGCCCTTCTCGGATTCGTGGTACGAGAAACGATTGCTCCGGATCGACGAGATTCCTGATCCCGCCCCGCTAGCCGGCTGTTACGTGCTGCGGGAAGGCGACGAACTCGGCCTCGAGGCGATATCCGGACCGGAGTCGGTGTTGGAACTCGTCTCGAGAACGTACGCTCGAGGTTTGCTCGGCGATACGGACCAGTTTGCAGTTCACTTCCAGCAGTGTCGACGAGTCGTCGAGACCGCGCCGATCCGAATAGTACGCCGACCCGACGATCACGCGCGGCTCCCGGAGCTAGTCGAGGTAGTGGTTACCGATCTAAAGTAAAACAAAATACTGCTGTTCGTTACGTCGGAGCGGGTTGGATGGACCCGAGGAGCGGGGTGTTCTCACTCCACTGGTCGGACGCCACTCCTTCCTTGTTCACTTGTTCCGTGACCGATTCGATCGAGCCGTATTCAGTCAGTTCGGGCGGACTGTACTGACTGCTATCTTTGTTGCCGGACATCGCATTCTATAAGTATATCTGATATTACTTAATTCTGACTGGCGTGTAGAATTAATAGCCGTTTGTGGTGATCGAACGAAGAAGGTTCCTAGTCGTCCACGGTCGACGAACGCACACCGGACGTGTGGAGTTCCCCGTCGCTGTGACGAGGATTCCGATCAGCAACGGTATCCGCATCGAACCACTTCGAGAGCGAGAGCGCTCGAAAGAGCACTCGCGCATCACGGATATCGGCGTTTCCGGGGAACCGGTCGTAGGTCGTTCGCAGTTCCTGCTCATCGAGATACGTCGTTAGCGGGCCGGGATCGTTGACCAGTCGTTGAAGGTCCTCCTGCTCGAGGGCTAACGAATTGCAGAACCCCTCACTCATGTCGGTTTTCCATGGACGCGTTCGGATTTGTTCCGGCAGAAGGTCGCGGAGCGATCGTCGAATGATCGAACGAGTCCATCCGTCCGAAAGCTGCTGTGACGGGGGCATCGCGAGGGAAAACTCGACGAGGCGCGTATCGGTGAACGGATACCGCGGCTCGACACCGAACGCAGCGAACGCTAAATCCGCGGTCTCCAAACTCGCCGTTAGCAGTCCGGAAAGCAATGACCGGCGTTGGCGCCGGCGTGCCGTTTCTCGGAGGACGGAGACGCCCAAATCGGTCGCTTTGATTCGGCGTCGCAGTCCGATTCGATCGACAAACGCCGAATCGAGGGCGGGGTTTTCGGCCGCTTCCAGGATGGGGTCGCCGCGTAATCGCGAGCGCAACCGATCGAGCTGTTCCGGGACGAGCGGCGCTACCGCGTGTCGAACGAACAGGTGTCGCGGCGAAGCGCCGACGATGTCGCTCATCGCTCGAAGCTCGCTCCAGAGTTGCCACCAGCGACCCGTCCGCAGTAACTCCGATAGAAATCCGAGTCCGTATCCGACGGCGCTGTCCCCGAGCGCGCCTTCCAGCAAGACGTCGACGCCATCTCGATCGGCGCGTTTCACGCGCTCCCAGATAGCGTGATGCATCGTATCGTGAGGCGGCAGATCGTAGTGGCGAAACATCCGCTCGCAATCCCCGAAGGATCCGACGTCGTCGAGAAACACGTAGTTGGATTCGATCCCCCGCCGGGCGGTCACCGATTCGATGAACTCGCGTTCGTCGCTCGAGGGAGCGTCGTCGTAGACGTTCGAGAACGTCGGTAACGATTTCGCCGACGGGACCAGGGTCCGCGCCATCACGGTAATCGACGACGAATCGAGCCCGCCGCTGAGCGACGTCCCGACGGTGCCGCTCGTCCGAAGGCGACACTCGACGGCCTGCTGAAAGAGTTCGCGGAAGCGACGCTCGTAGGCCGAGTCCGACTCAAGCGAGATCGTTCGCGTCGGATCGAGGTCCCAGTACTGGCGCTTTTCGACGTCGGTGGTGCCGATAGTCAACGTGTGAGCGGGCGGGAGCCGCCGGATCTCCCGGTAAAACGTCCGCTCTTTGTCGTCGAACCGCCCGACGAGAAAATCGCCGATCTTCACCTCGTCGACGGCGGCCGAGACGGCCGGATGAGTCAGCAGCGCCTTCAATTCGGACGCGGCCGCGAAGACGTCATCGCCGCGGTGAACGTACAGCGGTTTGACGCCGAACCGGTCGCGTGCGCAAAAGACGACGTCTCGATCATCGTCCCAGATAACGAAGGCGAACGAACCGAGTAACCGTTCGACGCAGTTCCGACCCCATTTTTTGTACGCGGCCAGAAGCAGTTGGCTATCGGGAACGGGACGTCCAGCCTCCCGAAGCCCGAGTTTCTGGCGTAGTTCACCCCTATTATCGAGGCGAGCGTCGGCGACGACGACGAGACCGTCGTCCCGAGCGGGCTGGTCATCGAACTTCGATTCCGGCGTCGACTGGAGGTGCTGATGGCCCAGTGCGACGTTCCCGTCACACCAGAGCCCGCTCCCGTCGGGACCGCGATGGTCGATCCGATCGAGCATCGCTCGAGCGACGCCCCGATCGAGACCGGTCCCCTGACGGTTGAACAGGACGACAAAACCGCTCACGAGTTGGTCCCTCGGTTCAAGGGTGGTAACGGTTCGTACTGCGAGAGGTCCTCCAGATCACCGATCAGGATCTCGCCGTCGAACTCGAGCCAACTGTGCGCTTTCACGGCGCCGTCGGATCCTTTCGTGACGCCGATCCGGTGGTCTGGCGTGAACGCGTAGAGACGAAGGAGCGTTTCGGTCGTCAACGACCGGACGAGACACGTCCTCGATCCCGGCAGCTGGCGGTCAGCCGCCTCGGTAGCTGAAACGATTCGGGCCGGCGTGGGGTCGCCGGGAATCGCTACTGCCGCGACGTCGCTGGCCCGTAACAGAAACCGCCGAACCCGTTCGAACCGAATCACGACGAGTACCGGCGGCAGCGAGAGCAACAGGGCGACTGCAGCGAGCACTCGAACCTGATCCCCGACCGAATACGAGAGAAACGAAGGCGTTCGCCCCATGTGTGAGCTATGTCGTCTCGAACCGAACGAGGTTCTTCTCGTTCATCTCTACTAGGATGTCCTCGACGTCGTTTCGACAGCGGTTGTCCGAGACATCGTACGTCGCGGTCACTTCATCACATATTTCCTCGATCGTTCGGGGTCGCTGTAACGAGTCCCAGACGACCGTCCCAACCTCGTTGAGACCGTAGTATTTCTCCGCGTCCCGGTGGAGGATAACGGTCTCCCCGTCGATCGTCGTTGCCAGGCAGTTCTCAGTTCGGCTGACTTGTGTCGATGCGGAAAGGTTGGTCACGTCTAGTACCCCCGATTAGGAGGGATATCGAGGGGACAACTATTAATCCTTCTGACGTGAATCCGGATTATGTGCGACATTTGGACTAGAAACACGCTCGGGCGCTCAGAAGCCGAGCGCTGAATCGTCTCGCTACGCTCTGCGGGTTATCCAGTCCAGAATCGTTCGAGCGCCGGGAAATCCGTCGAGTGCCCAAACGGTAAAGACGACGACAGCGAGCAACAACTGGACGCCGAACTGGTCAAACAGGAGATGCCGCCAGGGGAATGTCTGGAGCGTTTGCACGTGGGCGACCCACTGTTGAAGGTGGTCAGCGAAGCTATCCGAGGGATACGTCGGCGGCGAGAACAGGGGCCACAGGAGATAGCTGGCGGGTTCGAAGTTACCCGCGAGTAACGGCCGCCACGCATCGCCGAGCAGATGGGTGAAGACGCCGATCGAAACGGCGACCGCGAGACCACCGCGGTCGTACCGTTTGCCGATGAGGAACAACAGCAGACAAATCGGGATAGTCGTCAACAACGAGTGCCCGATCGCTCGCCCGTCGAAGACGTCGAACCACCAGTTGAGCGGTTTATCGATGAGATCGGGAGCCTGCGTTCCAAGCGCGAGTGCGAGTACAGGTTGCCCCTGTGGCGGGCGATCCAGAAGGACGCGCGTTCCGACAGTGTAAACGAGATAGCCGACGCCGAGATGGCCCCACGGAAGCATTGTAGTCTTCTCGCTAGTCCAATGCGGATACCGTAAGCTTTCGCATTCGTTCGGTCTAGTCCGTCCACTAGCGGGCCGGTGGTTCGAGGGTGGTACTGTATTTTATTTAAATCGCTTTCGTGGTAGACGCTACGCGAAACACATGTCAGGCGACATCCGCGAAAAAGCGGCCGCGATCCACGAGGCGATGCTGTTTCGTCCGCTCCTCGGAACGGCAATCGTCGTACTGAGTCTCGCGACGGCGCTTCTCGAGGGGATCGGACTCGGGTTCTTGCTCCCGATCGTTGAACTCGCCCAGTCGTCGGCACCGCCGAGCGATGCAGACGGGATTCTCGGAACATTCGTTCGCCTCTATTCGTTTTTCGGCCTCCCGTTCACGCTCGAGCTACTCATTCTCGGGGTTGCAGCGGTTATGGGCGTCCGGTTCGTGCTGAGTTTCCTCACCGCGTGGCTGCAGTCGGTGCTCAGTATGAGTTACCAGCGCCATCTCCGGCAGCGCCTGTTCGACTCGTTGGTGTACGGACCGATCGAGTACATCGACCGAGCCGGCTCCGACGAACTGCTCAACAGTCTCATCACGGAAACGAACCGGGCCGGGGGGATCGCTATGGCGGGGTTCAAGATCGTCGAGGTGACGCTTCGGGGCGGGATCTATCTCGTCATCGCGGCGCTCCTCTCCCTGGAGCTGACGGCGGTCGCGCTCGTGGGACTCGGACTGAGCACGATAGCGGTCCGGTACGTCCTCGAGCCGGCGTACACGGCCGGCGACGACATCGCGACTGCAAACGACCGAATACAGACGATCTCCCAGACCGCCATTCAGGGAATGCGCGACGTCCGGCTGTTCAACATGCGATCGGAGCTCGTCGATCGAATGCGAACCGTGCTCGATGACTACGAAACCGACAGCGTGAGGCTCCGGCGCAACCAGGCGGCGCTGAACAATCTCAATCGGTTTTCGAACGCCATCGTCGTCTTCGGGCTCGTTTACGCTGGGTTCAGGTACACGAGTCTCACGCTGGCGCAACTCAGCGTGTTCCTCTTTGCGGTCTTTCGACTGTCGCCCGTCGTGAACCAGATAAACACCGCCCTCTACCAATTGGACGGGCAACTGCCCCACGTCGTCCGCGTCCAGTCGCGAATCCACGAACTCGAGTCGAAGAAACAGAGCGACGCCGACGGTGACCGTCCCGTCGAATCGATCGACCGGCTCGAATTCGACGACGTCTCGTTCGCGTACGACGACGGCGAGCGAGTCCTCGAGTCCGTCTCGTTCGGCGTTTCCCGCGGGGAAAAGATCGCGCTCGTCGGCCCGTCGGGAGCCGGGAAATCGACGATCGTGTCGTTGCTCGGTCGATTGCAGCGTCCCGACACCGGTCGAATTCTCGCGGACGGAACGCCGATCGAAGCGTTCGACGTGACGCAGTGGCGGCGACGAATCGCCGTGGTCAGGCAGGATCCGTACCTGTTCGACGGAACGCTCCTCGAAAACGTCAAGGTGGGCAATCGGGATGCCCCTCGAGCCGCGGTCGAGCGAGCCTGTGAGATCGCCCAAGTGACCGAATTCCTTTCGGAGCTCCCGAACGGGTACGAGACCGAACTCGGCGAAGACGGGGTGCGGCTGTCCGGCGGGCAGAAACAACGCGTTGCGATCGCGCGAGCGCTCCTCACGGACGCCGACCTGTTAGTGCTCGACGAAGCGACCAGCGAACTCGATTCGAACATCGAGCGGGACGTGTATGCAGGAATCAACGCATTGGAGGATCAGTACGCGACGATCAGTATCGCACATGACCTCTCGACGATCGACGATGCTGACCGAATCTACACCCTCGTCGACGGAACCGTCGTCGAAAACGGAACGCACGAGCAACTCCTCGAACGCGACGGGCCCTACGCCGACCTCTATGCGACACAGTCGTGAGGAGCACGTCGCAGGGTCATCCGAACCACGAACCACGCGGACGCAGAACGACGCGAACGGCGAAGCGATCCCGAGCGGTTGAATCGGATTACGTCTCCGCGTCGTTGACCCAAAGATGGACGTGATACTCGGCGGTATCAATCGACGGCTCGTCCGGGACGATATCGTTACCGCCGGGGTACAACAACCAAACGAATCGAGTGTTCTCGGCGGTCATCGTCGGTTCGAGTCGGTGTTGATGGCGCCACGTTTCGTTGTGAGCTAACCGCGTCTCGAAGCGATCGAGTTCGCGTTGCGCTTCGACGATCGTCTCGTTGTCGTCGACGGTTACGGACTGCTCGAGCAGGACGACGGTATAGTTGGTCGCTTCGTATTCGTGGTTGTCGACGCCGACGGTGATCGGTTGCGACTCTCCATGCGCGAATTCGGTGGTATAGTTATCGGCAACTAGTTCTCCGTCCTCGGTCTCGGAAAGCAGATACACGGCGGAGTACTGTTCGCTTTCCTGCGAGACGACGACTGCAAACGAGACCGTCCCGGCGGCGAGGACGACGGAGGCGACGAGTAGGACGTTCAGGATCGTCCCGCGACGCGACGGCGACTCGAAAAGCTCGCTCCGGCCAGCGCGGTACCACTCGCGGTACGGAATGCGAAATCGGTCTTCGTCGGAAAGTCGCCACCGTCGAACGGCGGCAATCGCGGTCATAGCGATCGTGAAACTAGTCAGCGCGAGCGTGATCGGGATCAATCGAACGCCCCACGGAGTGAAGTTGAGAGCGAGCCCAATCAACGGAACGACAGCGAGGCTTCCGCCAAAGGAGAGCGCGATGCGTTCGAGCCGATTAATTCCCGGCCGGTGAAGCGGACTGAGTCCCCAGCTAGTCTCTCGAGACTGACCACTAGTCGCCGACGTCGCGATAGCCGTCCCGTCTTCGGGAAAGAGAGCGGCAACGGAGACGTATCCGGGAACAAATAGAACGAAGACGAGCCCGAGCGGGATCCGAAGCGGCGTCTCACGCAGTATCGGCACGAACACGGCACCGTTGACTAGTCCGGTGACGACGACGGCCGCTGCGAGATCGGCCGGCAACCGGCGTGCTCGGTCGGGAACATCAAATCGCTGTATTCGTCGGTCTTCCATTCGGTGCGGGATATGTTTACTAACCATGAAAAATCGGTCGATCGGCTCAACTATCGTTTCCAGTCCCTGGAAACTGCGCGCGATCGAAAGACGTGGAACCGGTAATTTCAACACAGAACACACAAAATTAGAGAGATACGAATCAAACGTAACGAGTCCGGATAGAGAATCGACCCTATCCGGATAGAATATCGACGCGTTACGCGGCCGTCCCGACCGTGTCGATCGACGGACCGGTGAGCGTGAACGACACCGACGCACGCCCCCTCGAAGTCGACAGAACGGGATGATCCCAATGAGTACGTCACAACCCACCGAACGATCGGAGACGGATGGCGGATCGACTACCGCTCCAGTAGCGGCGACGACAGCTCGGACCGATCGATTCGATATCGCGTCGCGAATCGAATTCCTCGGATCCGAGAATCCGTATAAGGAGTACGTGCGAGCGCGTAAAACTTACCGGCGGGCGGCTCTCGTACTCGCGACGGTCGGCCTCGCAATGCTTGCAGGAGGCGTACTGTTACCTGCTGAACGCACCGTGTTCGTCGCGCTCGGAGCGATCGGCGTGTACGGAGCGGTACTCACATACTACGTAACCCCCGAACGATTCGTCGCTGCGAATGTGGCCGAGCGTATCTACGGAACGACCGCTGATAACTGGTCGATGCTCGCGAGCGCCCTCGATTTGCAATCCATTCGTATCTATCGACCCGGCAAAGGAACCCAATCACCTCGGCTATGCGTGCCGCGACACGAGCGTGGGCGGACGCTGAACACGGTCCAATCGACGAACGCGCCTAGTCTCGAGGAACGGCAGGATCTAGTTCTCGAGCCGATCGGTGCGGCTCTCGTGAGGGAGATCGAACACACACTCTCGGGTGAACTCGCCCAGAAACCCGCACCGCTTGCCGTGCAGCTCTGTGACGGAATCACCGACCAGTTCGAACTTGCATCTCGTGCAAACCCCCAGTTCGATCCCGAGTCGGACTGCGTCACGGTCGCGATTTCGGATAGTGCGGTCGGCCCGCTCGATCGATTCGATCACCCGATTCCGTCGATTCTCGCAACTGGACTGGCGACGGGACTCGAACGACCGGTGAAAGTAGACGTGACCAGCGCGGACGGTCGGGCTGACTGGTTCGTTACCTGTCAGTTTTATACGAGCAGTGCGGACCGAGATCGGATCGGAGGAACCAACGAGGGCTAGCGAAACGTCTCGGAAGACGGGATCGGGATGGTTAACGAAGTCGACAGGAACCGCTCGACTCGTCAAATAGTCACACCGGAAGAACTTCCGGCGGAAGGATAGCGACGATTCGGCGGACGACGAGTACTGTAAAGCCGATCAATCCGAGTACGATCGGCCAGATCAAGCGCTGTCGCCAACGCGGGGTAACGCTCACCGGGGCCGTAAGTTCGGTTACGACTAAGAACCCGATCAGCGAGAACAGAAAGAGCAAATCATACGTAAGCGAATCTAAGACTGTTAGGAGGAGAACGACACTCAGTAGCCAGGCAAAATGAGCGTAGATAAATCGCTGTCTGCGGAGTGATGGCATCTACTTCGAATAACTGTCGAGCGGTGTGATAAAATTCGGGTTTGCTCGACGGGGTCGGTCTCCCGTGAGCAGGGCTAGACGGCGATACGAAAGACACCGAGTCGAGAACGGCTGCAATCGATCGCTGCATGACGAGAACGGTAATCGGCGCTGTCGTCATCGACGGATGCAGCTCGGCACTTCAGCGAGAGCAGTACTTACGAGCAACCTCCTCGTACTCTTCGTCGTTGAGCGCCGCAGGGAGTTCGGGCACTGTCGACGGTGGAACCTTCAACGGAGTAGTGGAAAATCGTTGGCGCTCGGACCGTCGTGGTACCGCTTGACAGTTGGATTCGGTATCCGGCTCACCATTGCCGGCTTCGTAGATTGAATCGCGACCGATTGTCGGATTCGGCAGACGGGGTATCGAGCTGTAAGCCGAATCGTCGGCGAACTGCTCGCAGGCGGTGCGGGAACGGTCGCTACGAGCGTTACATTTCGACGAGGGCTGTGGCCGTTCCGGCACCGGATCTGCTACACATCGCCCCTAGTTATCTATTCACTTATCGTCCCAATTGAAATTACTAGTGTGCAACGTCCAAAAGATCTATTACATAGGAATCAAATAAAAATATAAGGTTTGGAACGGATGGCTTCAACGTACGCCGACGACTGGCTCATCGAGGTACTTGCTAATAACCGACGGCGGATAATCATACGCAGAATCAACGAGCGAACTGAAGACGAAATACCGCTCAACGCGGTAGTAGAAGATATTATCGAAGCGGAGAAGAGTCAGGGCAAGGACCAAGTCTCTCGGAACAGCGTGCGCGTCTCATTACGACAAAATCATATACCGAAACTCGTCAAGAACGACGTGATCACATACGTCGAGGACGACGACGTGATCAGTGGCGCCGAGCGATACGATACGGTGATCGATACGTTATCTTACATAGAGAGATCGGTCGGCAACGAAAAGCAGCCCGGCGACCGGTCGCACGATAGCCGGTCACCTGCAGAATTCTCTTACACCGCTCGAACTACTACCGAAGAGACGGATACCAGTCCCCTCGAGACGCAATCAACTGTTCGCCTCTCCAACGTCGTCCCGGACCTCACCGTGGATGTGTCACTGATGGTGGGTATAGTACTCCTCGAGGCAGTTACCATATTTATTCTCGTTGTATATATTATCGCATTCTAATATATCTAAAAGTGAACTCGAGACAGTGATTGAGTTGCTGTAATGACCGTTATACTCGAATTTTACATATGTACATCTGTAACACCAAATGGGTGATTTGGATGAGATCCGGTTCAGGACGGTCCGTCTTTTGGCACGGTGTCTGAGCGAAGATACGTTCCCATCACGGATTCCATCAGGAGGTATCAAACAGTCCACTCACCGTATCTGATATGCGAAAACGGAATCAAATCACAGGATATTCTCGTTTGATCAACACAATAGAGGTTGTCGCCGGTTTTTGGAAGTGGCAACAGCCATCTGGAGTGGAGAGACGCTAGCGGATGTGTAGTTCAGTCGAAAAGAACAGTTGCATCGCTGAGAGCGTAATTAGGCGTGAGTCCACGCGACACGCTTCTGCTGGGAGTGAGGAAATCGTGGTCAGCAGGCCCAGAGTTCGAGTCCCTTGCATACCCATCACTAGGTAGAGGCGGCGTTCACTTCGCCGCTATCTTTTTCGAAACTAGTCCTGCATATCCGGATACCAAGCCGACCAACGAGAGAAAACGATTTGCATCTCCCGGTTCACTACTAGTTTGATGATCCGAAGTCCAGATTACAAAAGCGATGGCTACAGACGATTGCCTCGAAACTACTGTCTCGATCAGCGGCAGACGACCGTTAAAACAGGACGATGAAAGGATCGAAATCGACTGCCCATGAACCGTTGGTCCGCAGCGATACCGAGAGAAACCCGAATCCCAGCTCAACCCGAAATTGCACACGTTACCATGCGGTCCATCGCAGAAACTACACAGATGACTAGCGATCTCGAGTCGTTCCTCGCAACTCACGCTGATCTCGAGCAAACCTCGACGAGCGGAGAGTTGACGATTGACTGGACGGCATTGTATCGCTTTGACGCTGACCTCGCCGCTGCAGTCACGACGGATCCGCTCACCGTCCATGACGAAATCGTCGCTGCACTCACGACATGCGATACGATCGACGGAATCCATCCTCGGGCGATCGACGTCACTTTCCGAGGCGTTCCCAGCAGTAACGATATGTGATACGGTTCGTTCCGAGTACAGCATCGAGAGAAACAGGAGAACGAATCGATCGCGTATACTGAGACGAGCGACGAGCTTTTCGAACGATACTGCCTTCCCTAACGATCACGATACCCACAACAGCCATAAGTCGTTTTGGTATGAGAGATAATAACTGAATTTATTGCAACAGACAGTGAATACCACATCGGCGAGGCCGGGAACCTGCCGTGGCGTTCGGCACGACCCACCCTCGCTAGGGACGTCTCTAAAACCGCAATCCACTTCCCCCGGATGGCGGTCCCGCCGGTCATCGACCGGCATTTCATTTCTCCAACAAATCGACTGCGACTCCCCGAACACCGCCTGGGAGGTGCCTTCTGGAGTGGGTTAGTATACTCGAGAGATCCGTCCACCATTGCCAATTTCGTACAATGATACTACTGTCCGCGTTCCTGAGAAAGAACGGTCACTTCCAACAGAGTTATTTCGATACGTGATAATCGTCCGATCGGCGAGGTTGAATGAGTCGCTGCTCTTGAGAGATTCGATGACGCCGAAACCGGTTACCTCGCCACGGACGGTAGAAATCCCTCAGTTGGCACACCACCACGTCTACCCCCAGAGGATGGCGACTCCGCCAGGTAGTATACCTGGGATTCTCACTACCTCTTTCTATCGATCGGTTCGTAACAAATATTGGTTTTCACCGCTGCTCTCCTCAGTGTATGCCCTACCGCAGTGAAAACCGTGAGTTAGCCATAACGGATATTGCACCAGCTTAAAAATAGCCTGCGATGCTCAGAAAAATACTCATCGGCTGGGGGCTTCTCGTGGGAATGGTAATTTACACATTCATTATTGGATTGATACAGATCTGCAAGTATGTTCGGAGACATACTCGGTCAATACTTGCGTAGGAATAGTGCGAAGAAATAACTGTCTATGTTAGCCGAAAACTGCCGTATGAGCGGATAAAATGAATACGTAAACGAAATCAAGAATTGCTCGCCGACCGGAACCAGAACCACGTTTCAAAGGGAAATGCACTGGATCGGTTCAATAGAAATCTCCAAGCCACCGCATCCGCTGCTGAGACGATCTTAGTTACAAGACGCAGAAGAAACAAGCTAGATACTGATAATCGAAATTATATTAGTTAGTATGCGTGTTTCATATGATATTGGGCGATGAGTAATAACGGAGTTGTGGTTCAACGTACCCATTTATTGTTATATGACAGTACGACCCTCGGTCGGTGTTGCTCGATTATTACAGTCGTATGCTTGTAACATTATTCAGTCAATGAACGAATGAGGGAACAGTTCCGCCGCAGTGATGGTGAAATATATTGTTAGTGACTCTTGATGGCTTGGAATCACAGCGATTGCGGATCTACGACAAGATACGTACAACTGATCTGGCAGACTCTTCAAATTGGCTCCGCCGATGGTCCCTAGGCGCGTCGAACGTGTCTCTGTTCCCGTACGGTCGCTGAGGAGTACCGTGGGACCACAGCCGCTTCTCGTACCGACTCAGACGGAAATAGGGGTTATTAATCCTCGGGTCAAACCGATCGACCGGAAACGATCGGAACTCGAAATATCGTTGGTTCTGGATAGGATTGTGTGAAAGAGCGGTGCAACTGAATAGACGAACCGCCCGAAATCGACGAGTGACGGAACTCGTGCTGCGATTTCCGCACCGCCGCTTAGGATGACTGGCACGACGCTTCGGAGCGCGAGGAAGGCAGTGCTCCGAACTGAGACGCTACAAGACAGGTCTACTCGTCAGCATTGAGGACGAGAACGATGCGTTCGTCTCGACTCGGTGGCGCAAAGGAAGCTACGATGAACTTCGTCCGGATCACACCGTCGCCGAGACGATCGACAACGACTGTGAATTTTGAGCGAACCGACTGCGGTACGTGTTCCTGTCTCGAACATCGTAGCCGTCGACACCCGGTACGATCGATTCGGATCGACGACGGCGGTTATCCTCGGCGTATCGCTGCTCGTAACCATCGATCGTACGGTTTCGCCGCGTTTCACAACAATTAGGCACCTTCCCTCCTAACCG
The DNA here is from genome assembly GCF_000217715.1 of Halopiger xanaduensis SH-6. GTDB lineage: Archaea > Halobacteriota > Halobacteria > Halobacteriales > Natrialbaceae > Halopiger > Halopiger xanaduensis. The sequence continues at coordinate 13,239 of NC_015658.1, read as the reverse complement.
AGGACTATGAAACAACTGTTCATCGACGCGGCCCGGGGCGAACCAACCGACCGCCCGCCGGTGTGGATGATGCGCCAGGCAGGGCGGTATCTCCCCGAGTACCGGGAGCTCCGGGAGGACTACTCGTTTCTCGAGGCGATTTCGACGCCCGAGGTCGCCGCCGAAATTTCGCTGCAGCCCTGGGAACGATTTCGGCCCGACGGCGTCGTCATGTACTCGGATATTCTCACGGTCCTCGAACCGCTCGGATTCTCCTATCACCTCGAGTCTGGCGTCGGCCCGGTCGTCGAGAATCCGGTCGAATCGCCGGCCGACACCGAGCGCGAGCGCGGCGACGTCCGCGAGGAACTCGACTACGTCGGCGCCCTCCTCGAGCGCCTGACGGCGGAACTCGGCGAGCAGGCCGCGGTGCTCGGCTTCGCGGGTGGACCCTTCACGCTCGGCGCGTACGTCTGCGAGGGCGTCTCGTCGCGATCGTTCATGGAGATCCGTCGGCTTCGCGCGGAACACCCCGAAGCATTCGAGCGACTGCTCCGGGCGTTTACCGACGTCCTCGTGGAGTACGTCACCTACCAAGAGGAGTCCGGCGCGGATGCGATCCAGCTGTTCGACACCTACGCCGGGCTGCTCTCGCCGTCGGACTACCGAGAGTTTCTCCTGCCGCTTCACCGGGAAATCCTCGAGGCCGTCGACGTCCCGACGATCGTGTTCGTCCGGAACGTGAGCGGCAACCTCGAGCTGTTAGCCGAGAGCGGGGCCGACGTGGTCGCACTCGACTGGACGGTCGATATCGGGGAGGCTCGCAAGGAACTCGCGGACGAGGGCGTCGCAATCCAGGGGAACCTCGATCCGGCGCTACTGTACGGAGAGCCGGACACCGTCCGAGAGCGCACGCGGAACGTCATCGCCGAAGCCGGCGACGGCGGTCACATTCTCAACCTCGGCCACGGCGTCGATCGGAACACGCCGGTCGAGAACGTCGAGGCGTTCTTCGAGGCGGCGAAAAACGCGGACGACGCGTAACGCGGGTCCGTCTCGAGATACGAGTTCAAACCGGGATCCTGAGTTGCCGAAACGCCTTCCAGCTTACTGCGGCTGGAGGCCGGCGTTCATGCAGTACGTCCCGGGCTCGTCGCGACACTGGCACTGCCGGAGGTTGTAGTACGACGGCTCGAAGCCCGACAGGAACGGCTCGACCAGATCGGAGAGCAGTTCCGGGAAGCGCAGATCGTCGTGGGGAACCGGCACCCGGTGGAGGTCGAGGCCGACCTCCTCGGCGTCCTCGCGGAGGTCGATGTCGAGTTCGACGAGCGTCTCGGACTGCTCGTGCATGAAGCTCATCGGTTCGACGACGACGCGGTCGGCCTCGTCGTTGCGCCCGATCTCCTCGACGACCTCCTCGGTCTCCGGTTCGGTCCAGGAGATGTCGCGGTTCTCGTGGTTCTGGTAGCCGATCTCGTAGTCGTCGATGCCGATCATCCGCGCGAGCGCCTCGGCGTGTTCCTCGACGTACTGGTCGTACCGGCTGCCCTCCTCGAGGTACTTCGTCGGCGTGCCGTGCGCGGAGAAGACGAACGCGGTGTCGGAATCGGTCAGATCGACCCCTTCGTCGTCGGCGAACTCCGCGATCGAGTCGGCCCTGATGCGGTTGTAGGCCGGCGACCGGTGCCAGCCGGTGAGCGAGGCGACATCCGGGTCGTAGCCCTCGATCTCGTCGATCGCCGACTCGAGCGAATTGATCGACGAAACCGTCGTCGAGGGGCCACACAGCGGGTAGATCGGTACGGCAACGACCGAGTCGACCCCGTCGTCGGCTAATTCTTCGGCGACGTCGGGGATCAGCGGCTCCATGAACTGCATTGCGCGGTAGACTTCGACGTCGTCATCGTGGCCGCGGTCGGCGAGTTCGGCCGCGAGGGCCTCGGCCTGTGCGTCCGCTTGCTCCTGCAGCGGCGAGCCGCCGATCTCCTCGTACTCTTCCATCAGACCGGGCAAGCGTCGCTGGGCCAATTCCCGTGAGCGTTCCCACGCAGCCTCCTCGGAGTCGGCCTCCTCGAGGGAAGCGTTGTCGTAGAAGATCCGCGTGAGGTAGTCGAGCACCACGTCCCGATCCGGCGTCGACGGTTCTCCGAAGTTCAACAGGACTATCCCTGTCTGCATAGGCGATCGTTAGGACGCGACCGGTATAGATACTTCGAATTTGGCAGTAGAGGACAGTGTTGCCGGCAGAATTCGGCGTCGTTACGGTGTGTTACGGCGGCTGAGCGAGCCCGGCTCTAGTCGGCCTTGTCGGCGAGTTCGCCGGCGAGTCGTTTGCCGTTTCGGAGACGACCCAGGATTCCCGGCCGGCCGACGTAGTTCGAACAGAGGTGGATCCCCGATGGTGGCTCGAGATCCTCCATCACGGTCCACGACCGATCGTACGCGGGCATCCCCGGATTCCAGCGGTGGACGTGAATCGGCGTTGCCGATGCGCCGGTGATCCGCTCGAACGCCTGTGCCGCGACCGATCCCAGCTCCTCGTCGGTGCTGTCAGGCATCTCGGGATAGCGGCCCGGGTCGACGTAACAGGTGAACACGCCGTCCCGATCGAGGAAGCTCGCGTTCCACGTCAGGCCGCTGATCGGAACGTCCTCCGTCGTTGGCACCAGCGATCCGATACCGTCGCCATCGAAATCCGACTCGAGGAAGACGACACCGATAGGATTGTAGTTGAACCGCCGCAGCGTCTCCGAAAGCTCCGAATCCACCGGTTCGAGCAGGTCTGCGGCCGTCTCTGAAGGCGTCGTGACGACGACGTCGTCGACGATCTCGCTGCCGTCGTCCGTCACGAGTTCAAACCCGTCGTCGCGGTCCCGGATCTCCGTGACGGGAGTCTCGAGCGAGATCGAATCGGCGTGTTCCTCGTATAGTCGCGTCGGGAGTTCGCCGAGGCCGGCGTCGAATGTACAGATCGGCGGCGTTTCCCGTCCAGAGAAAAGGCGTCGAATAATCCACAGGAGGATACTGCCGTCAATACCGGCGTTCTCGATCGCCCGAGCGAGCGAGTACTCCACCAGCATGTCCTGTGGATCCGTCCCGTACAGCCCGCTGTACAGCGGGCCGAAGTAGCGCCGGGCGGCCTGCCGTCCGAACTTTCGGACGAGGAATTCATCAACCGTCTCGCCGGGACGGGCCGAGTCGGTGAGCGGTTCCTTGAGGATTCGAAGTTTGCCTAAGGGACTCAGCAGATCAGTTGTGAGTGCCTCTTGGACCGAGAGTGGAACGACGCGGAGCTTTCCGTCGTAGTAGATGTACAGCGGTTGATCGTCATCACCCTTGCGAAGCTGGTCACGGAGGCCGAGTTCGTCGACCAGCGATTCGATACCGGGGGTGAGTCGAAGCCGCTGAGGTCCCAGTTCAACGACCCGGCCGTCGATGTGGCGGCTCCGCATAACCCCCCCTGGCTCGTCCCTCGCTTCGAACGCGGCAACATCCACGTTTCGGTCCGCAAGTGCATGGACGACCGTCAAGCCAGACATACCGGCCCCGATGACTCCGACTTTCATCCCTGATCACCGACCGACCGGCTTCGATCCGTTCCAGTGCGGAAACCAGCGACGCGACCTCGTACACACATTCGTTTGCGTAGCATTGCCAATTCGACGGTATAACGGTTCCGTTGTCGGGAATGACTCTTGAGACCGATCCTCGTGCTCTACTCGAGTCGGAATCGTACTCGTCTATAGTTTTCGAGTTGCTATATCTAGCTTCAATACTTGTTGTTCCTCGGATTGATCTATATATCTATCGTTATTCTTACTTTTACTCTAGTCAGGTACTAGTTAGATTGGAAGACAGGTACCCTGGCGGCACAAGCCACCGGAGCGATATGAAATTGGATTCAATAGCGAAGTAGAATTATTCTGCGGCGATTTCAAATTCAGTGCCAGAATTACGTCGCTGACTTCGACTCACTTACCAAACGACACAGTATATACCTACTATTCTATATTTATAATACTCCGTTACATCATAAGTCTTAGATGGTGTTTATTATGATACAAGTGACCCAAAGTGGATATCCACATTTAGCCATTCATCTGACATTCTCGTGATGCCTGTCGGTTGTGTTCGAGAGGGGGCCTGAAACGAGACGGCACATTCGAAAGGACGATGGTAACCAGCGAGCTGTGATAGATCCTAATCTGTTCGATTCGTTGTCAGAGGACTACGCTTCGGTCACCTGATCGCGGTACTCCTCGAGCGCGAGGTCTATCTCCGACGCCTGGGTTCGAATCTCGTCGGCATCAACAGTGAGGACCTCGCCGTCCTCAAGGAGTATCTCACCGTCGACCATCGTGAAGACTACGTCGTCCCCGTGGGCGCCGAAGACGAGATGCGAGAGCGGATCGTGGAGCGGCGTCGCCCGAGTTAGATCGGTGTCCAGACCGATGATGTCGGCACGCCACCCTTCTCGGAGCGCGCCGAGGCGGTCGAAGCCAGCGGCTTTCGCGCCGTTTACCGTTGCCATCTCGAATAGCGTCTCGGCCGACGCGGCGACCGGATCCAGTTCGTCGACCTTCTGCAGGAGGCTCCCCTGTCGCATCTCGGTGAACGGATCGAGCGTGTTGTTACACGGCGGACCGTCGTTGCCGATGGCGACGTTGATGCCGCGCTCGAGGTAGTCGGTGATGGGTGCGATCCCGCTTGCGAGTTTCATGTTCGAAGACGGGCAGTACGTAACGTGGGTTCCCGTCTCAGCGAGTAGTTCACGTTCGCTCTCGGATGTCCAGACGCAGTGAGCGAGGACGACATCGTCGCCAGTAAGTCCGACCTCGTCGAGCCAATGGATGTTCCGCATCCCGGTGTCTTCCTCGACAGTTTCGATCTCATCGCGGTTTTCGCTAGCGTGGGTGTGAATGCGGACACCCTCGTAGGAATCGGCGAGGTCCCGAGCACCGCGCAGACACGCCTCGCTGCAGGAAACGGCGAATCGTGGCGTCACTGCGTACCGAATACGATCGTCGAATGCCCCATGATACTGCTCGATAAGCCGTTTGCTCTCGGCCAGCCCCTCGTCGGTATCCTCGAGTAGCCCCGTCGGCGAGCGCTGGTCCATCAGTACCTTGCCGAGCACGCCGCGAATCCCGATCTCGCCGGCCGCTTCGAAGGCACGATCGGCGTGATTGACCGAGAGGTGATCGATACACGTCGTCGTCCCGCTCTCGATCATCTCGAGATAGCCCAGTTTCGCCGCGATTTCCATCTCCTCAGACGAGAGCGACGCTTCCATCGGGAGGACGTACTGGAACAGCCACTCGAGTAGTTCCGAGTCGTCGGCGATACCGCGGCCGAGACTCTGGACGGAATGAAGGTGGCCGCCGACCAGCCCTGGTGCGAGTATATCGTACGTTCGCTCCTCGCGATCCGGATAGCGGTCGCGGAGGTCGTCGCGTCGTCCGACGGCTTCGATCTGTGATCCGTCGACGACGACTGCACCGTCGTCGAGGATCGTCGTCGAATCAGCGATAACCGTTCCGGAGAGTAGCATCCCACGCAAGTATCTAGTACAGGACCAAAACGGTTCTGATTGGACGAATCGAATTGTCGGTGCATTCGGAACGAGTAGTACCGGGAAACAAGTCTCACTCACTGGAATCGTCTGAAAGAACCCTGACAGACGGTCCCGATCACGATTGATTCTGCATTAACTATGCTTACGATTGTTCACTGTGATTCATATACCATGTCTGTTTGTCACCCTAAGTCTTTAATAGATAAACACGCTCCTTGAGAACAGACGAAGATCCGTATGAATCAAATCGATCTTACAAGTCGTCAGCGGAAGACCCTCATGACGCTCATCAACGAATTCCAGGGGGCAGATTCGCCAGTCACGGCCAAACAGCTCGCGACCACACTCGACCGAGACGCCGGCACGCTTCGCAATCAAATGCAGGCGCTTACATCGCTCGGTCTTGTCGAAGGGATTCCCGGACCGAAGGGCGGATACAAGCCAACCGCCAGCGCGTACAAGGCCCTCGACCGTGATCAACTCGACGATGCCGAGACAGTCGTTCTCGCGCGAAACTTCGACCGCATCGATGCCACCGTCGACGAAATCGAGTTCACGAACGTCCACCATCCGGAGTCGTGTCGCGCTCGCGTTCGCTTTCAGCAGTCGCTTCGGGATCTCTCAGAGGGCGACGAGATTGTCATCGGGCCGACGCCTGTCTCAAGTCTCGTACTCGCTGGCGTCGTCGTCGCTGTCGACGACTCGATGAACAAGGTAATCATCGACATCGCAAAACTCGAGGCGCCGTTGCGAGACGACGATTGATGTCCTCTCTGAACAGCAGTCGCTGACTCGATTAGCAAAGCCGCGACGATTGAAGTTCTCACACCGGTTTCGATTTCGTGAAACAGTGCCCAATACCGGACGGAGAATGCGATAGCTCGGATAAGACGAGAGACGAACGGCAGTGGGCGGCGGCAACAGTAGACAGGGGGCGACGGGATCGAGACGAACCGGAGAAAACCTTCGCAGAGTGATAGTAGGGTTCGTGGGGCGACGGGAAAGGAACATAAGATCGTAATTGTGGGTAGGGATAGAGGCGAGGGTGTTACAGCAACTACGCGGGTACAGCGGCATAACACCTGCGTACTCATCAATGAAATCGCTGACTCGCTTTCAGACGAAGACTTCGGTGTCTTCCACGGTCCAGAGTTCACCTCGATTCGTGAAAATGGACAACTCACGCCGAACTCCACCGTCTGGCTCTGTTGAAATCCTCAGAGAGTTATATGTTCGCCGTGTAATTTCACGAGATGAAGGCCCTCCCGAAGTCGCAGATTCTCCGTTTTACTGAGAAGGCGATCCATCTGGCACGCCGAGCCGTCTCTCGATACTCTTCGAAGTTCTCTAAACACCGCTATACACTCCCGCAGCACGTTGTTCTGCTATGTCTCAAAGTTCGGAAGAACACGACCTATCGTGGTTTGCTTGACGAATTGATCGAGATGCCACGTATCCGTCGTGTTCTCGGGCTAGCCGAGCTTCCTACGCCATCAACGCTTTGTAAGGCATTCAACCGGCTTGATATGGCTGTATGGCGTGTTATATTGACTCTCTCAGCGACGCTACTTCCGACGAGCGGAGTTGTTGGTGTTGATGCGTCGGGATTCGACCGTAGTCACGCTTCGAAACACTACACGAAACGCGCCGAACTCACGATTCAGCAGTTCAAGGTGACGTTGCTGGTCGATGCGAAAGTAAATACGATTCTCGATTTACACGTGACGACGACTCGAAAACATGATAGCCAGATTGCTCCGTCGTTGATCAAGCGCAACCCCGAAGATATTGACATTCTGCTCGGTGACAAGGGCTACGACGACCAGAAAATCAGGCGACTTGCTCGGCAACACGAGGTTCGGCCACTGATTAAGCATCGTGAGTTCACGTCACTCCACCGAGCATGGAACGCACGCTTAAACGCTGATCTCTACGGGCAACGGAGTCAATCTGAGACAGTCAACTCGACGCTCAAACGAAAGTACGGTGCGTTCGTCCGATCACGACGCTGGTGGAAACAGTTCCGTGAACTCACCATCGTCTGTCTCGTTCATAATCTCGACCGGTCGCTCTGAGCGGTCTATACATTATATTAGCCACAGGAGGTCATATCTTGTTGTATCTGAAGGAGAAGGGTTCAACAGAGCTAAATAAACGCTACCGAAGAAATGTGTAGATAGATGGGAAAGAGTAGTCAAATAGAGGGTAGCAAAACAATACCCGAAATGCTCAGAGAGTCCCGCGATTTCGTTTTTGCGTGTATTCTGAACTCTGCACTTATTCTTGGAGTGGTTGTATTTGAGTGGAGTCTCGTTGAAATCGCTGTCATCTATCTCATCGAGATAGCGATCATCAACCTCCTGTTCTTTTCTGTCGCGTTGTTCACGCCACAGTCCGTGGATGATCTCGATGGGGATTCTTGGGATGAAGAGCCCACTCCAATTCAACCGATTGCTCTAATACCGCCGGTATACTGGCGGAATATCAAATACGTTTTGCGAAAGGCGATTATCTCAGCTTTCATTCTTGCAATAATCATGAGACCTGTCGTTCCCGGTTATGATTTGGATTCAGGACTTTCCCTCTCAGTTGGGCTCGCAATTGCTGGCACTGTTTTCTTTCAGCTAGCGCGCGTCTGGCGCTATTTCATCGTCAACCGGTCATATCAAGACAAATCACCGGCAGACGCGTTAGCCTTCGCGTTCAGACCCGTCTTTGAGTTGTTTCTGATGTTGGTCTTTGTGGTTGCTCCCGTCAGCTTTGTGATTATCGGGACGGGTACCGATCTGGATTCACGGGCCGTGTGGTTGCTCTATTTAGTTCCGATGGGGGCGATCAGGGCGTGGATGGGGAGTTTAGACCCTCAGACAGACGATTTTAGTGTCAAATAAGGTAGACATAAGTGTAACTCTCTGAGTATTCTAACAGAGCCGGACAGTTCCATTTTTCCGCCCCCGAGAATACCATCAACCATTAAGATGTGTCAGGGAACAGGAGTGAGTTGTGGAAAAGCATCCGAAACCACAACGAGGGACGAACGGGGGGTAATCTGGCACCGAGTGGGGGCATACTTTATCGACTCAATACTCATGGCGCTAATCTGGGTTGTCGTTATACTCGCCGGGACGCCCCTCGGCGACATCGGGTTCCTCGTGCTGGCGTTCGCGGGACTGGTCGCAACATTGGTTTACGGGTTTCTACTTGAGGGACTGTACGGCTACACGCCGGGAAAATATCTGCTTGGACTGGTCGTTATCAAGTCCGACGGCTCAAACTGTACAATCGGGGCGTCAGTCCTACGGAACCTGTTGTGGATCGTTGACGCATTCCCGACGTTGAACCTCGTCGCAATGGTGTTGATACTGCTTACGGATGATAACCAACGAGTCGGCGACCTCATTGCAGACACAGTCGTCGTCAAGCAGCAGTGATTTGAGCGGATCCTTTCTGCTCGATCAAATACCTATCGTACACACTGCGTCGCCTGTACGTAGCGAATACTCACCGACGAGTTCACTAACTCCCGCTCATTTCATTAGTCTAGAATGGTTCTTAACTCGAATATTGTTCAGCTACTCTCTTGATTGGTCAGTGCAGGGGACTCACGAACCGCTCAGTACTGAGCAATCTATGCTTCGTATTGAACGAACCAAGCCAGAAGATATCATCTTCTGAGAATTTCAACAGAGCCCACCGTCTCGAAACAGTACCTCAACGGGAAGAAGACAGTCATCCTCGCGTACAACGAGGACATCAACGAGATTGCCATCATTCCTCTCAAAAAGGACTACGACCACACGAACGTCTACTCGCTCCACTGGAGGACATAGGGGCACAATCTCCGCGAGGGGGTTCCTCAAAGACAACCGCACAAGACCGAACAGACGATTCAGTACTTGCCAGAATGGAATGAGGACATCGGAAGCGAACAGGATTCTGGCAGACCCATGATCGACCTTGACCAAGACGGAAAGTCGCGCCAGTTTCACACGATGAAGCAGACGAGGAAGCTGACGGAGACGAAACCTGAACATAACCGTTCAACAGTAGACGCAGTTCCATCATCCTCTACTCAAACGGCGTTCTCACCAACTACTGCGAAATTCCGCAGAACACTATCTTTCCGATCGAGCCGTATCGTCAGGTGCCGATAGCCACCGGGCAGTAAGTACCACAGCCCCGATCAGCTTCTCGCCTAACCCGAATAGCCGGACCCCTCCTATCGCGGCATCTTCGCAGAACTCTTGCAGAATCTTCGCGTATCTTTCGCAGAACCCTCGCGATGTACTGTACTTGCTAACACAAATCGGCCACACGAGGGGACGCTAAATCGCAGCACGATCTCTGCCGTGAGGAGAGGACTGAACCCTCGTTAGACCTTGGTCAGTTCTTGAATTGTGCCATCTATACCATTTCATATCAGGTTTTTTACTCTATATAGAGTGTGCGAAATCTCTAATTACAAGACGGCAGTGGATTTAGCGGTGTACGCACTTAGGCCACTAAATACGGGGCGTCCCCTAATTCTGGCCTCCTCTAATTACATAGAAAGAGCGGGGACCACAGATCTCCAAAACAGCGTAATTACAAGAAGGCGTTCGATTCGAACCCGCCTCTAATTATAACACTAATCACAAGATGGCGACGCGATTTGACCAGTTTGTTATTACCGCTATATCCTGTTGCCAGCAGGAGCCGTTGAGCGGCTAATTACAAGACTGGAGTACGATAGCTGTAATCTGTAATGACACCTGTAATTACCATATGGTAGTATGATTTGGAGGGTCTGTAATTACACTCAGACCACCAGCCCAGAACACTCTTAATTACCAGACGGGAGTCGAATAGCACGCACCCCTATTAACTTATATTTTTCAATCTATACATTATCTAATCACCGTACGGCGGCACGATTCGGGGTACCTGTAATTAGATTCAGGGTCGAAAATCAGGCTCATACGTTCAGGCACAGCACGGTATTCCTCTATAGGACCTATACAGGAATATATTCCTGTCTAATACGACCAGCCGAATTCACACAATTAGGGTTCAGGGCGAATGAAGTTTCAGTGGGTAGTCGCGTGGCGGACGATCGAGGCGGAGCTGAGGGGTAGGCGAGGAGAGAGGGATCAGAGAGGAAGCAGATAGAGAGGAGAATACCAGATTGTTAATAATTGAGGGACCCTGGAGGAGCGCACGAGTGATGGACCGAGATCGACTCGAGGCAAGGGAGACTGGAGACGCCGGCGACGAAGTGCGTCTGGACGAGTAGCAGCAGAGGGAGACGGCTGGTGAAACGGGAGAGAGAAGAGACATCGCAGTGAGAGACGGAGGTGTCTGGTTAACGCTCGAGTAACGAAGGAGGTTGGCCGGCAAACGAGTAGCAACGTGGTGGGGGCCAACTGGACTCGGCGAGGACACGAGACTGCTGCGGTCGCGCGAGCGGCGGCGAGTGGGGATCTGGCGAGTACGTAGCGAGGAGAGGATTACATCGTCGCGGCGAACGGCTAAGATAAACCAATGGAAGCGTTCAACGTCGGGGGGTCCGTCAAGGTCGACGACCACTCACGATCGAACGACACTGAGGCCCGGTTCGTAACGTATCCACGAGTTGATCGGTTCGACTTCCCGATCAACGAATTGCTCAATACACCTAGTCGTATCTCCTTACAATAGAACTCCCGATTTCAGAAATCGCGATTTCTGTCTTGGGTTCGTAAGAACGACCTCAAACGAGTTGACTCGCAAGGAGAAGGGACCTAACAACTACGAAAAGCAACACCAGGAAGTGGGAAGATCAACCGGCACATCCGTTGAGGATGCCGACGACACAGAAACCGTGGTAGACGGCGGACCCTCGGATCTCCCTAAAGTGAAGAATCGTTAGTGTCTCCCGAAGCGAACAACCAGTCGTGTGGAGGCGGATGGCGAACACCCTGACAGGCGTTGCCGTCCGCTCACGCTCCCAAGATTCTTCTAAATCCGTCGCGTAAGGCCCGCTGAGCAGGTCTGCGAGATGCATGTTCAAACCAACTACACGACATGCTCGCTCTTGAAACTGCGCTAACTAGACGATGCCACCATTTGTACTGTCTAGTTTAGCACCTCCGCTGGCTTCTATACGTTGAGTGACTAGTGCGGTCGCTGTGTGTTATAATAATGTACGGGCTATACAAGTCATCCCCTGACGCTAGCTCAACTGCCCACCCAGGAGTTGTGGAAGCGGTCAACTTGCATTTTGAAGGTTTGAAACCACGTTTCAATCAGGTTTCGATCAACGTAGTCGACCTGACCGCGTAACCCTAATCGAGCGAGGGCAGTCAGATACCCATAGTCATTGGCGAGAAACACGGTAACGGAGAGATCCTGTTTCTCGGTCAATTGATGCAGGAACGCAGCGGCTGGGTCAGGCCTCGTTGTCCGAACATTGCGATATCGAGAATTAGTCTAGAGTCTACGTTTATTGCATTGTATACCCAAGACTAGTCCCCGTTAATCATGATAGTGGTCTGATTAATGGCGACCCGTGACGGCTTCGCCATCAGCGGGTTTAGAAATCTATTAGCCAACTGATGTAAATAGTGACAGATTGTTTGACGAGAGTGTTCTACGCCGATCAAGCGAAGAATCGCTTGTGACCCTCGGAGGAACAATCGGTCGCGTGGAGGGTGACGGCGAACACCCTGACGGGCGTCGCCGTCCGTCACGCTCCCAAGGTACCTCTAAATCTGTCGCGTAAGACTCGCTGAGCAGGTCTGCAAACCACATGTCCAAACCAATTCCCCGACCTGCTTGCTTCTCAAACTACGCTAACTAGAAAGTGTCAGTTCCAGCATCACGAACATTATTAGTACACTTCTCATATCTTGACCCATGACTCAAGATGCCAATGCACCGCCTCTACAAACGACCGCTACTTCAATTGAGATGCTCAAAGCGTTAGAAGAACGCGATGGTGCTCGGATAAGCGAACTTGCCGATGCTACAGATATCTCTAAGAGTACCGTTCATGGCCACCTCAAAACACTTCGCCAGAAGCAATTCGTTAGGAAAGAAGGCGACATCTACTATCCAGGACCGGAACTACTCCGACTTGGCAACTATGTCCGTACCTCTAGATCCAGCTATGTGCTAGCACGAGAATACACAGAGCAACTATTTGACCGGGTGAACTATCGATCGATCTTCGTCGCTGAGATGAGTGGTCGTGGCGTATTCATCCACACAGCGGCCGGCGATCGATCGGAGTGGAAACACGAACAGCTCGGAAACCAACTATATCTACACAATACTGCGGTTGGCAAAGCGATCCTTGCGGAGATGCCGAACAGGAGGGTTGAAAATATTCTGGAGAAATGGGGGATGCCTAGCGAAACTGAGAATACGATTACAGATAGAGAGGAACTATACGAGGGACTTGAAGAAGTCCGGGAACAAGGGTACGCGATTAACCGTGGCGAGAACATTGAGGGTCTCTATGCCATCGGTGTTGCTGCGAACGATGTTTCTGGAGAAGTTGTCGGTGCATTCAGTGTTTCCGGCCCTAGACGGATTGTTACTGATGAGGAGTATGTTCAAAACATTGTTGATGAACTAACGAAACTCGTTGAGGAGTACGAGTTGGAACTGGCCCTCTCTTGAAAAATTCTATTCCGAATTTTGTCCAGATCTTCTTGTCTGTT